>DAONGM010000052.1:0-7923 GCA_035404105.1 Pontiellaceae bacterium | reverse complement strand
GAGCCGAAGGCGGCTTTGCCGGCCGATTCATGGCTTTCCTTCTGCGGTTTTATGACGACCTGAAGTTTAACAGGGCTGCTTGTTTTATACTTGATGTCTTAGCGGAAGCCGGTGAGCTGTTTGCGCTCTTCGTCCCACACTTTCAGCCGGAGAGCTGAGAGACTTTTCCGGATCGTGAGGGGCGGCTTGGCTTGCAGCGCAGGGATCGCTTCGCAGCATTCCTTGAGGCGGTAATTTGGAATGCGCGGGCCCAGATGATGCACATGATGATATCCGATGCTGCCGGAAAACCAGCGCAGTACCGCCGGCAGTTTATAAAAAGAACTGCCTTCCATCGCGGCACGCAACGGATCCCATTCCTGTTTGCGCGACCAATAAACACCTTCGAACTGGTGCTGGACATAAAAAATCCAAACCCCCGCCGATCCTGCCAGCCATATCACAGGCAGTTGGATGAGCAGATAGGTGCGCCAGCCTATGAGCCGTGCAGTGATCAGCGCGACAATGACGATGAGCAGGTTTGTGAATACAACACTCATGCGTTCTTTACGCGTTGATTTCCGGGACGGGAGCCGGAAGCGGAGCAGAAAGCTGAACAGCGCGCCCAGCCCGATCAGCACCACGGGGCTGCGGTAGAGCCGATAGGCGATCTGTTTCCACTTCGGTGCGTTACTGTATTCCGTCCGGGTCATGGTCCAGATGTCGCCGTAACCGCGCGTATCCAGATTGGCGTAGGTCGCGTGATGCCGGAGGTGGCTGAATCGCCAGTCGTCAAACGGAGTGAACACCAGGATGCCGATCACCGTTCCGAAGAATGTGTTCACGCCTTTCTTCAGGAAGAGCGATCCGTGGACGCAATCGTGAAACAGAATGAACAGCCGGACCAGAAATGCGGCGGCAACGATGGCTATTCCGAACGTGAACGCATACGGAAGTCCGGACTGAACCGAAAGAACCATCAGAACCCATAATGAAAAATAGGGAACGGCCGTATTGATCAGCTGCCAGCCGGCTTTCCATGAACCGGGTTCTTTGTAGTTTGATAGAGAGGCATACCAGGCAGGCCATTCGTGAACCGGAGCCTTCACCGGTGGAGTTTCGTGAGAAGAAACTGTTTCTGTCATCGCCATATTCAAACCTCCGTCTGTTCGTTTCACCTTTCTACGAATCCATGACGCGTATGTTTTGAGCGACACGGAAAATATACCGGCTGCCCTCCGGCGCGGGCAATATTTTTCAGGCAGCGGAATCAAAATCTGTTCAATTGCGGCCGATTCACCGGCTCCGGACAGCAAGTACAGACCATGGATTCTGTCTTTCATTGTGAAACAGCGTCTTGGACTCATGGATCGGGTAGGGCCGGAAATGTGTCTTGCTGCGGGAAAAGTTTCCAACCTCCGGAAAAAGAAGTACGGTGTGTTCCACTTTAACCCCAGAGAGAACACGAATGGCGACCATCGGACAAATCAACCGGCTGCAGGTATTGCGGTCAACAGACTTCGGACTGATCCTTGACGGAGGCAGTCTGGGCGACATTCTGCTTCCCAAACGGTACGTTTCCAAGGAGTGGCACCTCGATGACATCATCGAGGTTTTTGTGATGATTGATTCCGAGGACCGGCTGACGGCCACGACATTGAGGCCGGTTGCGATGGTTGGCGAGTTTGCCTGTCTGCGCGTGGCTTCCGCCACACGCATCGGCGCGTTCCTCGACTGGGGACTGCCGAAGGATCTGTTTGTGCCGTTCCGGGAACAGAAAGTGGAAATGCGCGAGGGGCAGTCCTATGTTGTGCGCATTTATCTCGATGAAACCAGCGGGCGCATCGCCGCATCCGCCAAACTCGACAAATTCCTCGACCGGACACCGTCGAACTATAAAACCGGCGATAAGGTTCGGCTGCTGGTCTGCGACAAGACGGATCTGGGGTTTAAAGCCATCATTAACGGCCGGCACTGGGGCATCCTGTTTTACAACGAAGTTTTTCAGCCGCTGGAACGCGGGCAGAAACTGGACGGCTTCATTAAGCAGGTGCGGGGCGACGGTAAGATTGATCTTTGTCTCCAGAAACCAGGTTTTGAAAAAGTCACTGAGCTCACGGATGTCATTCTGAATTACATCAAGGCGCAGGGCGGATTCATGCCTGTGACCGATAAAAGTCCGCCGGAAGAAATCTACCGTCTGTTCGGCGTCAGTAAGAAAACCTACAAGCAGGCGATCGGCGCACTCTACAAAAAGCGGCTGATTACCTTTGAAGAAAAGGGAACCCGGCTCGCGAAATAGCGGGGATTGCAGCGGTTACTTCTGGAAGATGGCGTCGAGGTCTTCGAGCTGATGCATCATGAAGATTTTCATATCCTCGATGGCGGCGTTATAAATGCCGGGACCGAGTTTTTCGATGAATGTATCCAGAATCTGATCCGCTTTGAAGTCGCTGAGTTCTTCGTCGAAGTCATCCAGAAACATAGCGATGAGCTTCTGGCGCAGAAGCGCCTTCTGCGGCGGCGAAAGCTTGATTTTTATCGGGGCATCGTCCATTTCGCGATTCCTACGGCAGCAGTTTGGCGTCTTTGATCAGCCGGCAGAACTCTTTTTTCGTGACCTGATGCTGCACGCCTTCTTTGGCGAAAGGGTTTGCCATCACTTTATATGTGACGGAAAGCCGTTCGCATTCGACAATGCGGAAAAACTCTCCGTCTTTTTTCCATAGCTGACCTTGTTGTAATTTCATACCCCCTGTTTAGCATTCCGGCGCGCACCGCTCCAGTTTTTAAGACACTTACCATTGCGCGGTGAAGTTTTTGCACGGTTCTAATAAAATCCTAACAATGTCCTAATAGAGTCCGTGCATATTTCTTCCCGTAAAAGGCGGTTGCCGGGAAGAGGAGGCGAAAGGGAAGACCTCCCGTCCGGTGTCCGCAGAAAAGTAAAGAGAGTGGAAATTAAGGAGAAACTCTACATGAAGAAAATAAGTTTAAGTGCGGCACTGATCGCGGCGGCTTTTATGACAGCTCAGGCTCAGGTGCAGGTGGATGCCGGCCTTCCGGATTACAAAGCGGTACAGGGCGTTTCCGGAACAATCAAAGGAATCGGCTCGGACACGATGAACAACATGATGACGCTCTGGGCGGAAGGATTCAAAAAAATGTACCCGAACGTGCAGGTTGAAATCGAAGGCAAAGGTTCTTCAACCGCGCCGCCGGCGCTGATTGAAGGTACGGCCACCTTCGGCCCGATGAGCCGCCCGATGAAACAGATGGAGATCGACGGGTTCGTTGCGAAATACGGTTATAAGCCGACCGAACTGCCGACCAGTATCGACATGCTGGCCGTCTATGTCCACAAAGACAACCCGATCAAAGCGCTGTCGCTGACGCAGGTGGATGCGATTTTCTCAAAGAACCGCAAGCTGGGTAACCCGGAAGACATCACCGGCTGGGGTCAGCTCGGACTTAAAGGCGAATGGGCAAACCTGCCGATCAGTCTTTACGGACGCAACGCCGCTTCCGGCACCTACGGCTATTTCAAAGAAAATGCGCTCGGCAAAGGCGACTATAAGGATTCTGTGAAAGAACAGCCCGGCAGTTCAGCTGTGGTTCAGGGCGTTGCTACCGACAAAGGCGGTATCGGCTACAGCGGCATCGGCTATAAAACAGCCGACGTACGCGCTGTTCCGCTGGCGCAGGACGCGTTTTCCGCTCCGGTGGAAGCCACTCCCGAAAACGCCTACAGCGGCGAATATCCGTTGGCCCGTTACCTGTATCTCTATGTGAACTGCAAACCCGGCAGCGAACTCGATCCGCTCCGCCGCGAGTTCATTAAATACATTTTCAGCAAACAGGGTCAGACGGACGTGGTAAAAGACGGATACTACCCGGTCCCGGCCAACATCGCCCGTAAAACACTGGAATCGATCGGCATAAAAGCAGGCTTCTAAGCCGAAATATAATTTGTCAGGATAGCGGCCTCGGGCGGTCGCTATCCTTTGAGATTAAAACCGGAGGCGGCGAAACGGATGACGCAAAGTTTTACAGGACGGGCAAGGCGCAAGAAAACGCACTGGAGTGTGCGGGCGTCCGACCGTTTTTCAAAATCGCTGATCACCGTCGGCGGAATCGGCACTATCCTCGCCGTTTCCACCGTCTTCTTCTATCTGCTCTACGTCACCGTTCCGCTCTTCCGTCCGGCGCGCATTGACGGCGTCGAAACGCTGAACCGGCCCGCCGCCGACAGCGCGAAGCCGTTTTCGATTCAATCCGACGAGTACGGAGTGATGAACCGCATTCTATACGCCGACGGACGGATGGTCTGTACGCGGCTCGATACCGGCGCGGTCATTTCCGAACAGATGCTGTTCACCAATGCCGCGCTGACCGCTTTCACACAGGATGCCCAGACGTCCGAAGTACTCTGCGGTTTTGCTGACGGCTCGATTCAAATGGGGCGGATCACCTTCCTGACCTCGTATGTTGATGCAAAAGATCTGCCGCCTGAGCTTCGGACGCTGGAGGAAGCTAAAACCGGCGAGTGGAACGGCACCTTGATTCAGCGGATTTCGGCTGAACAGTTCCGCTCCATCAAACTGTCGGCTGTTTTTGACGAGCCGGTTCCCGGCGAAACGCCGTCGGCGGTTCGGCTGCTGGACCAGATCAACAGTCCTGCCGGCCAGATTTCCGTCATGCTGAACGAGGAAGGAACGCTTTCGCTGCTGCGCTTCACCCGCCGCGAAAACATTATGACCGGCAAAGTAACGGTCCGCCGCACTGCCGCTGTGATTCCCTACAACACCAAAGACCACCGCGAACCGCCGGCATGGGTTCTTCTTTCGGGACTGGGCGATACGGTCTGCGCCGCCTGGAAGGACGGTACGCTGCTGCGGTTTGACACCCGGAACTTTATGAATCCGTCGCTGATCGAACGGATTGACCTTGTTCCGGAACCGGACCGCAAGCTGACATCGCTTCAGCTGCTGCTGGGCCGCACCACACTGCTGGCCGGTGATTCCTCCGGACGCGTCCAGGCCTGGTTCCCAACGCTTTCACCAAACGGCTCCTCGCAAACTTCCCTGACTGCGGCACATACGTTTCATGGATCCGCCGCTGTTACCGCGCTGGCTTCTTCGTCGCGCATCCGCATGTTTGCCGCAGGCTATGCCGACGGCACGGTCGATCTGTTTCACGTGACCAGCCAGAAACAGCTTGCGCATCTGGCCGCCGGCGACGCGCCGGTACAGGCGCTGGCGCTGGCTCCCAAAGATGACGGACTGCTCGCGCTGACACCGAAACATCTTGTGCAGTGGAATATTGATCCGCGGCATCCGGAAGTGACACCCGCCGCGCTTTTCCTGCCCGTCTGGTACGAAAGCGCCGCGAAGCCGGAGCACGTCTGGCAGTCCTCGTCCGGCACCGACGACTTCGAACCGAAGCTCGGTCTGATGCCGCTGATTTTCGGAACGCTCAAAGCGACGCTCTTCTCAATGCTCTTCGGCGTACCGGTGGCGCTGCTGGCCGCCATTTTCACGAGCGAATTTCTTTCGCCGCGCGCCAAGATGCACATCAAACCCGCGGTCGAAATGATGGCCGGTCTGCCGAGCGTTGTGCTCGGCTTTATCGCCGCGCTGGTGCTGGCACCGATTGTGGCAGGCATGCTCACAGTTTTCATGACGGTCTTTATCACCGTTCCGGCGTCGTTTCTGCTCGGTGCGTATATCTGGCAGATTATTCCGCAGCACTGGACGCTTCGGTTGGCACGCTTCCGTCTGCTCTTTATGCTGCTGGCGGTTCCCGTCGGACTGGGGCTGGCCCGGATCGTCAGTCCGCTGATCGAAAAGCTCTGCTTTGCCGGCGATATCATGCGCTGGCTCGACGGACAGATCGGTACGGCGTTCGGCGGCTGGGTGTTACTGATGATCCCGGTTTCCTGTCTGCTGGTTGCCTGGCTTTTCAGCCTCGTAATCGATCCGAGGCTGAGATTCTTTTCAATGAACTGGTCGCGGCTGCAGTGCGCGCTGTTTGATCTGGGCAAATTCATTTTCGGTTTTGTATTCGCCGTTCTGCTGGCGCTGGCTGCTGCGGCACTTTTTCAGTCACTTGGTTTTGATCCGCGCGGCGGACTCTTCGGAACCTATGTTCAGCGCAACGCGCTGGTCGTCGGGTTTGTGATGGGTTTCGCCATCATCCCGATCATCTACACCATTTCGGAAGACGCGCTTTCCTCGGTGCCGGATCATCTGCGTTCGGCATCGCTGGGAGCCGGGGCGACGCCGTGGCAGACGGCGGTCCGCATCATCATCCCCACGGCGATGAGCGGATTGTTCTCCGCGATCATGATCGGCCTCGGACGCGCCGTCGGCGAAACGATGATTGTGCTGATGGCCGCCGGCAACACGCCGGTGATGGAATGGAACATTTTCAACGGCTTCCGTACGCTTTCCGCCAACATTGCGGTGGAGCTGCCGGAAGCGGTGCGCAACAGCACGCATTACCGCACGCTGTTCCTCGCCGCGCTGGTTCTCTTTGTTCTGACCTTTATCCTCAACACCATCGCGGAGCTGATCCGTATGCGCTTCCGTAAAAAGGCGGTGGAACTGTGAGTTTGCAACCGGCAGAAGAAAAAACCGTCAAGCCCCGCCGGCGTCACGCGAAGGTTTCGCTTTTCGCGCAGGGCGAGCCGATGATCTGGCTGACCGGCGGCGGGCTGGCGGTTGCGCTGTGCATGATCACCGGTCTGCTGCTGCTCATTTTCTATAACGGAATCGCCACGCTCTGGCCGGTTCCGGTTCCGCAGATTCAAACGGTGAGCAACCAGGTTTACATGGGTGAAATCACCCGCGACGAAAGTTTCCGCAGCAACGAGGAGCCCGTCCGGGTTCTGCACCGTAAACTGGTGCGCACCGGAAACTATGAAATCTCCGGCGAACATTTCACCTGGATCAACAGTCACGACATAAAATCGGAAACCCTGCCGGAGTGGGCGCTGGTGGTTGAACGTACCGCGTGGGGCCGCTTCTACGGATTTCCGGAAGGCTTTACGCTGGGCGGCGAAGCGGTGGCGTCTACGCCGGAAGCGGCCTGGAAGGCCTTTAACCGGTATCATGGCGAGGTAAGCGACCGGCGCGCAAAAATCCGGGCGCTCGAAACACGCGATGTCGGCCGCGTCAACCGGCAGCTTGAAAAAGCCCGCCTGGATCTCCGTACGGTGGAGCTGCGCGACGGACTGAGCAGTCCGGCCTGGCAGGCGGAGCACGCGAAATTCCTGGAAACAGAAAAATCCGTCACGACGGAGTTTAAGAAACTTCAGGATGAAATCGGCCTGCTGCGAACGGAAAACAGCCGCTATGTACTGAATCTGAAAACAGCGCAGGGCAAAGCGGTGGCGATGCCGCTTGAAACGATTGTCCGCGCCTATCCGGCCAATCAGCTTACGCTTGCCGGCAAGACCGGAATCTATTTCAGCCGCTGGCATGAATTCCTGTGCGATGAGCCGCGCGAAGCCAACAGCGAAGGCGGCGTGTTTCCGGCGATCTTCGGCACGGTGATTATGACGCTGCTGATGTCGCTGGCGGTGGTTCCGTTCGGCGTGATGGCGGCGCTCTATCTGCGCGAATATGCAAGGCCGGGGCTGATCGTCAGCGCGGTGCGCATTTCCATCAACAACCTCGCCGGCGTGCCCAGCATTGTCTTCGGCGTGTTCGGCCTCGGCTTTTTCTGCTACCTGATCGGTGCTTCCATTGACGAACTGTTTTTTGCCTCATCGCTGCCGAATCCGACCTTCGGGAAGGGCGGTATTCTCTGGGCTTCGCTGACGCTGGCGCTGCTGACGCTTCCGGTGGTGATTGTCGCCACGGAAGAGGCGCTGGCCGCCGTACCGAATTCGATGCGCGAAGGTTCCTATGCCTGCGGCGGAAGCAAGTGGCAGACGATTAA
>DAONGM010000051.1:0-11775 GCA_035404105.1 Pontiellaceae bacterium | reverse complement strand
GACGCGCCCTGGTTGATCATTTCCAGATTCACGCCGGCAACAGCCATGGCTTGCGTGGCTTTGGCGGCCAGACCGGGCGTATAATGCATCCCCTCGCCCACCACCATGATGAGCGAGAGACCATGCTCAACCAGCACGGCGTCGGGTTTCAGTTCTGCTTTAATCCGCGCGACCACCTTTTCCTGTTTCTCCGGAGTCAGATTGGCCGACGACAGAATTGCGGAAATATTGTCGATCCCTGACGGCGTATGCTCGAAGGAAATTTTTTCGTCTTCCAGAATCTGGAGCAGGCGGCGGCCGAAACCGATTTCGCGGTTCATCATGTATTTATCAATATAGATCGCGCAGAAGCCGGGAGCACTGGAAATGCCGACCACCGTGCGTTCGCCGGGCGCGCGTTTCGGTACAACCATGGTACCGGGAGCCGATGGATTATTGGTGTTCTTGATGCAGATCGGAATGTTGGCCCGCACGGCGGGAACGATCGCTTCGTCGTGGAAAACGCCGAAACCGGCGTAGGAAAGTTCGCGCATTTCGCGGTACGTCATGCAGTCGATAGCGGGCGGATTTTCAATAACACGCGGATCCATCGAACAGACTGAATCCACGTCGGTAAAGTTTTCATAGACGTCAGCTTTGACCGCCGCCGCGAGAATCGCGCCGGTAATATCCGAACCGCCGCGCGGGAATGTTGCGACCTCTCCACCTTTGGTGACGCCGAAAAAGCCGGGAAAAATCACGATTTCTTTGACCTGTTTCAGCGCGGCCAGCTTCGGATAGGACTCGTCGAGAACCTGTGCGTTACCGAAGTCGTCGCTCAGCAGCATACCCGCTTCACCGGGGTTAACATACTTGGCGGGGAATCCGGCTTTGGTAAACGCTTCAGCAATGACGCGGGCGGCGCAGTCTTCGCCGGCGGCTTTCATGGCGTCCATGAACTGGGCGTCGTTTTTGCCGCGGCGTGCAATGCGTCCGCGCAGATCGGCTTCGATGGTTTTGACGACGGTTTCTGAAAGCTTCAGGTCGCGCTGAATTTCAGCGTAACGATTCACCACCGCCATCAGCCCGGCCTCAAAATCTTTTCCGGCAATGACGGTATTTGCCAGCGCAATCAGCAGGTCGGTAACCTTGGTGTCGGCTTTATTCCGTTTACCCGGCGCGGAAACCACCACGATCCGGCGGTCGGCGTCAGCCGTGACAATTTTCACAATCTTCGAAATCTGTTCTGCGTTGGCGACGGATGTCCCGCCGAATTTCACTACTTTCATCTCATTCATCCTCTCGAACCACCAATCCCCACTAATGGACACAAAATTTAAGTCCGGATCAGCGAAGATTAGTGAACATTAGCGGTTAACTCTTATTCAAAATCCTCGATCGCCATACGGACGGGTTTCCCGTCCACCACATCCAGCCGTTCGATCTCTTCCATTGCGGCGGCATAGTTCTTTTCCAGCGCCTTGTGGGTCAGAAACACCACCGGTACCTGTTCGCCCGCGTTCTGTTCTTTCTGCATGATCGACGCGATGCTGATTTTGTTTTTGCCGAGTACGTGCGCGACCTGTGCAATCACATCCGGCTGGTCTTTCAGCGACAGCCGCAGATAGCAGCGGATCGAAATATCCCTCGCATCGCGCACCGGCAGCGCGGTGTGCTTCAACAGCCAGTTACTGCATCCGCCCTTGCCCGCCGCCGCTTCCATAATATCGCCGATCACCGCGCTGGCGGTCGGCAGACGTCCGGCTCCGCGCCCGTAATAGAGCGTACTGCCGACGACGTCGCCTTCAACGAAAACGGCATTGAACGCATCGTTGACTGAAGCCAGCAGGTGCTTTTTCGGCACGAAAGAAGGCTCGACGCGCATTTCGACTTCGCCGTTCACTTCGCGGATGACAGCCAGCAGTTTGATGCGGTAGCCCAGTTCGCCGGCATATTCAATTTCGCGGTGAGACAGTCCGCGGATGCCTTCGATCGTGAACGCATCCATCGGAACCGGTGCACCGTAGGCCAGCGACGCCAGCACGACCGCTTTGTGGGCGGTGTCGATGCCGTCAATGTCGAGATCCGGCGGAGTTTCGGCATAGCCCAGTTTCTGGGCATCGGCCAGCACCGTATCAAAGTCGAGTCCTTCGCGCTCCATGCGGGTCAGGATGTAGTTGCAGGTGCCGTTTAAAATCCCGTACATGCTCTTGATCCGGTTGCCGACCAGTCCGTCGCGCAGAGCGCGCAGTACCGGAATGCCGCCGCCGACGCTGGCTTCAAAATAGAGTCCCGCCCCGCTCTTCGCGGAAGCTTCAAACAGCTCGCGGCCCGCTTCGGCCAGCAGCGCTTTATTGGCGGTGACCACCGGCTTGCCGTTTTTCAGCGCGCGCAGCACGAAGTCCTTGGCGACTTTCAGCCCGCCGATCAGCTCGACAATCACATCAATTTCGGGGTCGTTGATCACGGAAAGCGCGTCGGTCGTCAGCCAGGACGGATCAACCTTTACGCCCCGGTCGGTCTCAATGTCGAGGTCGGCGATTTTCCCGATTTTCGGGAAAATACCGGTACGATGCGCCATCAGTTCGCCGTTTTTGAGAATCCCCTCAACGACGCCCGCGCCGACCGTGCCGAACCCCAGAATACCTATCTTTATTTCCTTCATAAAAATCCCCGTTTATGGAGCGCAGACTTTACCCCAAACCCGTTGAAGCTCAAGGCGAAAGCCTCGGTTTCCATTTTTTGAACAGTTGAAACTTGCGCGGCAGAAGCGGATCGGTACGATGGGCGGCTACTTTGAGGAGTTGCCCCATGAAAATCAATCCGTCGCCCAGCTACAGTATCGACCTGACCGTTAAATCAACCCTTGACCGCGCGGCGCTCGAAAAACTCATTATTGCCGCCGAAGGCGTACCCGCTCTTTCCGAAGGCGTCACCAGCCCGTTCCGCTTTGTCGTCAACGCCCGCAGCAGCGGCCACCAGCAGGAAATCATCCGGGCGCTGGATGCCGCCGAAGGAACCTGCGTTCTTTCTGCGGATGAGGTGACATTCCGTTCGCACATCGGCGGAAAAATTTCAGTAACCAGCAAGCTCGATCTCGCCGCCAAAGGCGCGCTGGCCGTTGCCTACACGCCGGGCGTCGGCCGCATCTGCATGTCGATCCATGAGGATGTCGCACGCGCCGATGCACTGACCGTTAAAAACAATATGATCGCAGTCGTTTCCGACGGCACAGCGGTGCTCGGTCTCGGCGACATCGGCCCGGAAGCCGCCATGCCGGTGATGGAAGGTAAGGCGATGCTCTTCAAAGAATTCGGCGGCGTGGATGCGTTTCCGATCTGCCTGAACACCAAAGACCCCGAAGAGATCATCCGGACGGTTAAACTGCTCGGACCGACGTTCGGCGGCATCAACCTGGAAGATATCTCCGCTCCGCGCTGTTTTGAAATTGAAGAACGGCTGAAAGCGGAAATGGATATTCCGGTTTTCCACGACGACCAGCACGGTACCGCCATTGTTGTACTGGCGGCACTGTATAACGCTCTCAGGATTGTTGATAAAAAAATCGACACAATCAAAGTGGTCGTCTGCGGAACCGGTGCGGCAGGAACCGCCTGTGCCGACATTTTGATGCGCGCCGGAGTCAAAAACCTGATCGGGTACGACATTAAAGGCGCGGTTTATAAAGGCCGCCCGGGCGACAGCCTGCCGCTTCAGGCGTTTGCAGAGCGAACCAATGCCGAGGGAATCCGCGCTCCGCTGTGCGAAGGAATCAAAGGAGCCGACCTGTTCCTCGGCGTCTCGGCACCGGGCTGCATCACCGCCGCCGATGTGAAAAACATGGCGAAAGATCCGATTGTTTTCGCGATGGCCAACCCGGTTCCGGAAATCATGCCCGAACTCGCCAAACCTTACGCCCGTATTATGGCAACCGGACGCTCGGACTATCCGAACCAGATCAACAACGTGCTCTGCTTCCCCGGCATTTTCAAAGGCGCGCTGCGCTGTCGCGCAAGCCGTATCAGCGAAGGCATGAAACTGGCCGCAGCCCGCGCGATCGCCGACCTGGTTTCCGCCGGCGAACTCTGCGAGGAGTTCATTATTCCGTCGGTTTTTGACCGTCGCGTGGCGGATGCGGTCGCCAATGAAGTGGAGCGCGTCGCACACGCCGAGGGACTTGCCCGCGAAGTCATCGACAGCAAAACGTTCTATAAACTCCGCTGAGTTCCCGGGAATTGAAAACCTGCGGCGCCGGAAGCAGTGCAGATCAGGAAATCAGACGGCTTGCGTGATGGTGCCCGGCGTCGATTCGCCTTCGATAAGGCGGTGCAGGAGCGCGTGGCGCAGAATACGCAGGTCGGCAGCCAGCGAGCGGGTGTGGGCGTAGTACAGCGCATCCATCTGTTTATCAATGTCGATGAATGCGTCGCAATAGCTGAAAACAGCGGGGAAGTAACGGTGTGTCTCCTTGAAATCGTCCCCGTTGACAGTTTTCGGAACCTGCCCGCAAAGCCAGAGCTTTCCGGTGAGCACACTGAGCAACTGAGGGAAACGATCCAGCGAAGCGCCGTAGAAGACCATCAGCAGAAAACACGGAACGCTGGTGGCTGACACAAACTGCGCAACACGGATCTCGGTTCCGCCAATCCCCCGGCATTTACGGCCGACAAAGTATCCGCGGCCCAGGAGGCGGATCACGCTGTACAGCAAAACAAACGGGATAAACTGCAGAACGGCAAGCAGCAGCGCAAACTCCCAGCCGAAGATACCGCGCAGAAAGTCGCGCATATAGCTGCGCGGACGGGTCTGGGCCACAAGCCACGGATCTGCGATTTCAAGGCAGGTGCCGTCTTCCGGATCGACGATGCGGTTGCCGGCGACGATTTTCCCTTTGATCTCAAGGTTGCGGCCGACGTATGTGTCAGAAAGAATGATGCTGTCAGAAATTTCGCACTGCCGGTCAATGAGTACATGGTCAGAGATAACCGTCCCGGGGCCGATGACAGAGATGGCCCCGATGCGGCAGTCGTTACCGATCGCCAGCGGCGGTGTAAACGTGACGGAAGGCGGCGTGATGACGTTGTAGCCGATGGAAGCGCCGTCGCGGGAGGAATAACCGCTGGAGAGATAGCGGCTCATTTCGTTCCGGACGATTTCCATATTCAGGCGGTAGTAGTGGCTGATGTCGCGAATGCGGGTGAAGTCGATCCCGCAGGCATCCGGAGTGCGGCAGATTTCGGTTCCGGCGCACGGATCAGCACAGTGCATGAAACTGCAGTGTCCGGTGCGAATGAAATGCTCAACCGATTCACGCTGATGACTGATGAAAAAAGCGCAGTTTTCACCGTCGCGGATAAAACAGCCGTCGCGAAGTGTGTTAAGTTTTTCCGGCGTGAAATCAGCCCGGCGGCGCGGAAAAACCGCTTCGCCGATGTAAAGCAGCCCGTCACTCCACCGTTCCGGATCACGCGAAAGATAGGTCTGCGGACCGTCCTCGGCGCGGACGAAGCTGTAATTAATGTTCAGTCCCCATTTTTCGCCGTTGCCGCAGAACATTTCGACATATTCAGCGTCCCGGCCAAGGATGATCTGAACATCGCTGATACCGAGGTCGATGCAAAGTTCGAGCCAGTAGCTCAGTAAAGGACGGCTGCCGACCGGCAGCAGAGCCCAGGGACGTTCCCCGAGCACTTCAGCCCACGGCCTTTTTCCGCCTGTATAGAGTACTGCTCTCATCACGATGCCGAACGGCTTTTACTGTTTAGCTGCTTTAGCGGCTTCTTCGACGGTGTCGTAGATTTCAAACACCTTGTAGGCGCGGGTAATTTCGAACACCATGCGCGGTTTCTTCTGAAGACAGGCCAGCTTCATGTCGCCGCCGCGTTCGGTAATGCGTTTGAGCGCCGCGATGAGCGAGCCAAGACCTGCGCTGTCCATAAAGTCCACGGCGGACAGGTCAAAAACAAAGTTTTTGACATCCGTTTCACCGGACTGCCACGCGGCGAGCTGCTCGCGAAAGGCTTCAACGGTGGCGGCGGTCAGCGGCCCGGACAGCGTGATGATCCCGATTCCCTGTTCTTTTGTGCATGCTACACTCATGATATCTCTCCTGTTCTATAACTAATAAGCCCCGCGTCCGAAGAGAACGGCGGGAACGGTTTTTAACATAATCCGGATGTCCTGCCAGAGGCCCCGGCTGTGAATATATTCCATATCCAGGCGCACCTGCTGCTCAAACGGAATTTCAGAACGTCCGCCGATCTGCCAAAGACAGGTCAGGCCCGGTTTCACATGAAGGCGTTTGCGCTCTTCAAGCGTGTACTGGGCCACTTCGGAAGGAATCGGCGGGCGCGGACCGACCAGTGACAGGTCGCCGGACAGCACATTGAAAAACTGCGGCGCCTCGTCGATGCTGAACCGGCGAAGGATGCGCCCTATCCGCGTAACACGCGGATCTTTTTTCATTTTGAAAATCACACCGTCGGCCGATTCATTCTGCGCCATCAGCTGATCTTTAAGCCGGTCGGCATCGCGGCGCATGGAGCGGAATTTATAGAAATTAAAAATACGTCCGTTAATACCGACACGCTGCTGGACATAAAGAACCGGCCAGCCGTCCTCGAGCACAATCAGAACCGACACGACCACGAAGAGCGGTATAAGCAGAATGATGGCCATCAGACTGCACACAACATCCATGAGCCGTTTAATCACAAGCAAACTGCTCAGCGCCCATTCCCAAACCAGCAGACGGCTGCGCTGCCGCCAGCGCAGGCGTTTAATGTCGGCCTTGGATACCGGCAGGTCGAGCGTTTTAAACAGCTCCCGCCGGGCCTGATATACGGATTCATTCATCAGTCGGTCTGCCTCCTGAACACGTAACTTACAACATTCTGTGAATCGCGTCTATAACGCTCTACACAGTCGGCGGCAACATTGGTAATCAGCAGCCCGCGCCCGCCTTCTGCATATTCATCAAGGCCGGGCTCTGTTACGCCTGCACCGGAAATATTCCATTCGCGGCCGGGATCTGTAAATACCAGCCGGCAGCCGTGTTCGTCCAGAATGAGCTGCGTCCACATCGTCTCGTGCGCACCGAGCCGGCTGTGCTCGACTACGTTCATCGCATGTTCAATGGCGACCAGCCGGACGCGCGCCGCAAGATCCTCATCGGTCCGCTCCAGCAGCAGACGCTCCATCTCTTCCGTGCGTTCAGAGACAGCCTGCACATCAACAGCGATTGTTCCTTCCAGGAGCACAGTGGACGGATCGGTCATGCGGATGGTAATGGCCGTACAATCGTCATGACCGATTGAGTACCCCTCATCTTCAATGAGATCAAGCAATGCGGAGGGACGATTTACAGCAAAAGGATCGGCGACAACACGTGTAAAAAGTTTCTCCAGCCCTTCCGCACCGCACTCTTCACCGGTAACGCGGTGCAGCGCTTCACTAAGGCCGTCCGTATAAAGCAGAATATTCATGCCGGGGCATGATTCCAGAACCGTCTGATCCTCTTCAGCAAACGGCCGGACCGGCCCCAGCGGCATACCGACCGGAACGCCGCCGCCCCCGGCAGGAAACGAAACGACCTTTCCTTCGCAAATCAGCAGAGGATCGGGATGCCCGCAGTTCATACAGATCCACCGGCCGGTTTCCGGCTCGTAAAACGCCAGCAGCATGGTGGCGTAATACGATGGATTGTTGAGGGTGGAACGCAGGCGCACATGCAGCTCGTTGCAGATAAAGGCGGGGCCGCGTTCATAAAACGTCCGGATCAGCTCGGTGGCCGTCGCTTTGAGCATCGAAGAAATCATCGCCGGGGCAACCCCGTGCCCCGACACATCGGCCACATAGACACAGCAGCGCCCGTCCGGCAGAGTAATGACATCAAACGCATCACCGCCGACATCCATCGAAGAGCGGTATTTGATGCGGATTTCAAACGGCCCCGTAAAAAGCGGTTCCGTGGAAAACATCGATTGCTGGATCTTCCCGGCAAGCTCCAGCTCATGTGATACGCGCCGTTTCCAGTGGGCCAGCGCATCGTTGCTGCGTTTCAGTGCCAGCGCATTACCGACTCGCAGCACCAGCTCGCGCGCATCGAAGGGTTTGCGGATATAGTCCATCGCCCCGAGATCGAATCCTTTTTTCAGGTCTTCAATCTGCCCCTTGGCCGTCACCATAATTACAGGCACATCGCGGGTCGCCGTGAGTTTTTTGATTGCGCCGCAAAGTTCAAAGCCGTCCATTCCGGGCATAACGACGTCGGCCAGAATCAGATCAGGTCTTTCGCGGTGCAGCAGTTCGAGCGCCGAAGGACCGTCGGCGGCTTCGATGACTTCGCAGCCATATGAGGTGAGAAGTTTTTTAAGATAAAGCCGGTTGGGACGTTCATCATCCACCACCAGCACTTTACCGCCCAGATCGGGCCGGGAAGCGCTTAACGGAAAAGTACGGATATCGTCTGCCGTGTCTGTACTCATTGATTCCCGGCAACAAAGTCACTGGACCAGCTGATCAGCGCCTTGCAAAGCGACGAGCAGCGATCCATCTGTCCGCCGCGAAGTGTCAGCTCAATTTCCTGCGCCAGCACGGAAATTTCCGGCAATCCCATGGTTCCGCCCATTCCTTTGATGGAATGTGCCGCCACGCGGATCAGTTCAGTATCAGGCTTGTCCAGACCGGTTTGCAGGTCGGCGGTCATTCGCTCAAGTTCTTCGCAGAAGGCGGCAATCAGCTCGTCATCCATCTCGAAGGTTTCCACCTCAAACTGACTGATCCGTCCGTCGAGATCGGGAACCAGTTTACGAACTGTCTCTATTGCACGTGAAATCGCCATAAGTCCGTTCCTTCCATTCGTAGAATGCAGGCGATCATAACCATTTAAAAGCCGTACGCGCAAGCCTTTCGCTCGGCTGCGAAATCAAAAGCAAGGTGTTGAAGAAGTCTGCCGGTTGGGACACTATAGCGGCCGGCTGAATGCAAAATATCTTCACAGATTATCCATACGTTCCATGGAAGCAGAACTGGCGGTTCTTCGCCGGTCCTGAGGATCGTGCTCCGTTTATTACCGGCAAGGATTCCGGATCCATCACTGTCCCGGAAGGAAACTGGACTCTCCAGCTGGCTGACCCGGCGGCACCCTGCACAATCCGGCTGTTCTGCTCCGGTCTTTCCATCAGCGCCCGCAAACGGCCGGAAAAAAACAGGATCGACGTCCTGCTGACGGAACCCGGACTGCTTTACGGCACGGTATCCGGCCTGCCGGTGCCGCGACTGACCGCCTCGGCAGAAATCATAAAAGACAAAGGATTCGACTGGATACAAAACGGCCGGATCACCACCTTGCTTCTGCAGCAGGACAACCGGTTTGCGCTGGTCTGCGGCGAACTCACCGTGGAACGGGCGCTTGCAAAAGCCGAAGCCGCGTTCGATTTAAATTTCGCCGCGCTCGCTCAGAGCGAAACGGACGAGCGTAAAAATGTCAGCCGGCTTTTCAGCGTAAACCAGCGCCATAATCCGCCCGTCGCGCTCGCAGCGGAAAACCTGACGGCCCGGCTGCGCGAACGGACCGGCGCACTCCATGGGCTCTGGAGCGCCGCCGAAGGCTTCACCGCCGAAACCTTCTCGCTCAATGAACTTTATCCGCTCGTTCGCGCATGGAATCTGATTGATCCGGCGGTCGCACTGGAACTGGTGCAGACTGCGCTTTCACTTCAGCAAAGCAGCGGCGGATTTCCCGCATGGGCCGAATCCGGCGGGCTGACCTCGCCCGCCGCGCCTTGGCCGTTGATCGCCCAGTCTTTCGAGCTGGCCTGGCAGAGCGGCCGCGAACCGGCACTGCTCCGGAAATATCTGCCCGCTCTGCGGAAATATATTCAGTGGGCTGCGCGCCGCTTCGATCCGCAGCGCGACCGGATTCCCGCCTGGCAGAACGAACAGGAGATTTTCGTTCCGGGAAGTTTCGAACGCGGCAAAGCAACCCCCGAACTCACCGTCATGCTGATTGCGGAAATTGAAGCGGTACTGCGCCTCTGCAAAGAAAATTCACATGCCGAAACCGCTTCTGAATCGCTCACAGATGAACGGGATCAGCTGGCCCGCACTCTTTACACGGCATTCTGGAACCCTGAAGCCAAAGCCTTTTCCAATGTCTGGAAGGCCGGACATTACCTGCACGAACCGTCCTTCGGTTCCTTTATGCCGCTGTTCTGGCGGGGACTCGACCATGAAAAGCAGACTGCACTGCTTGAAAATTTCGAAGAAACACATGGATTCCCCGGACATCAAGAACCCTCATCCTGGAAACAGGACGAAATCGACGATACCGCCCACCTGCCCGCCATCCACCAGTTCATGGCCTTTGAAGCGCTCCGGGCCGCCGACAGCACCCGCATCCTGCTCATGTTCTTTGTGCGCCGCGCACGGGAAAGCTTCGCCACATGGTTCGAACGCGAAAGCATCGAAGCCGCGCGCGGCACAGCAACCGGTGCGCCGGCCTACGCGTTCGGCCCTGTCACAGCAGCGCTCATTCTTACAACTCAGGAGGAATTCGAACGCGAAGCGGCAAAAGCACCTTCGGCCGGGCAGCGGATTCTGCACTGGGGCCACCGGAGACAAATCAGCAAGGCCGACCTGAGCGTCGTAGCCGTCTTCCTGCTCGCCATCCTGATTGCGCATCTTGCCTACACACTGCCGCACAGTCTAAACACAGACGCCCGCGTTGCCGAAGCCGCACTGAACTACCAGCAGGGCCGCTACATCGAAACAATCAAAATCTGCCGCCGCTATCCGGACAACGCCCTCTCGCAGTTTCTGCAGGCCAATCTGCTGATGATTGCCGGCCGGCCCGATCAGGCGGAAGAGCTTTACCGCAAAGCGCTCACACAGAAACCCGAAAGTCCGTCCGCACTGTTCGGTCTGGCGCTCACGCTTCAGATGAACGGAAAATTCAAAGAAGCGGAAAAACGCTACATCGACTTCATCGACATCCACGAAGCGCACCACCCGGAAGAGGCTGAACTGGCGGATCAGTTCATGATGCTGACCCGCGAAAAATTCAGCAAACCGCCGAACTGGCGGCGGGTTTATGCCATACCGATGATGAACGACCTCGGATTATGAAGTTTACCCGCGCCCTGCTTCCGTTGTAATTTCCGCGTTATGAAAACATTTCTTAAAACACTGCTTCCGCTCGCCGCCCTGCTTTTACCGGCCGGGTGCTTCCGTAACGACATCCATACGGAAACATTTCAAATCAACCAGCTCCGCACACAGGCCGGCGCTGCAATCATTGCCCAGTCCTTTCAGCAGATGTCCGGCATTCAGGAAATGCGCCCGGATTTCGTGAAACACACCCTCACCGTGGTCTACAACGCCAAAGACACTCACCTCAAAAATATCGAGTATGCAATCGTCAAAGCCGGCTTCGACCTGCCGCACTGGCCGGCCGATCCCGCTGACAAAGCCAAACTGCCAGAGGAACTGCGCTGATGAAACTGACCCTGACCGCCCGGCCGCTCGCAACCCAGGCCCGTGAAGCCTGGATTGTTTTTGTGCAGAACAAAAAGCCGCTGTTCAACGGCCATGACGAGATGGCAAAGCGGATCGGCAGTCAGATCAAAAAAACCGGCTACAGCGGCGACTACGCCCAGACGCTCGTTTTCCAGACAGCAGACGGCGACGTCATCCTCGCCGGACTCGGCGACAGTAAACACTTCCGCATGGAATACCTCGAACGCGCGGCCTCCGCCGCCGTGCGCGCCGGCAAAAACGCCGGACTCAAAAACTTCG
>DAONGM010000050.1:0-11801 GCA_035404105.1 Pontiellaceae bacterium | reverse complement strand
CAGCACCGGCAGAACCGGTGCTGTTTTCGTTTTGGATGAACTCCGGAGCCCGGTTTAATTCTTTTTCCGGCGCTGCCACAAAACATAGGAGACCAGAATCATCACGCAAACTGCAGTAGCAATCACGCCGGCCAGTTTGCCGTTCGATTTAAAGAGTTCGTACATTTCTTCTTTGCTTAAGTTTTCAGAGACCTTGCCGATCCAGTAACCGATAACCGCAAGAACTCCGCACCAGATTGCAGAACCTGCACAGGTAAAGGCAAGAAAGCGGCGCATGTTCATGCGGGCCAGACCGGCCGGAACGGAAATGAAGTGACGGACTCCCAGCATGAGACGGCCGGTAAAGGTTCCGACTTCGCCGTGCCGGAGAAAGAACTTTTCCACCTTTTCAAACTTGTGCGGCGGACAAAGCACATACTTTCCGTACCGGAGAATGAACGGACGGCCGAGGAAAACAGCCAGATAGTAATTAATCAGCGCGCCGGTCATACTGCCGAGGGTTCCCATCAGAACCGCCAGGTAGATATTCATTTCGCCTTTATACGCCAGGTATCCGGCCGGCGGCATGACGATTTCGCTGGGAATCGGAATAAAGGTGCTTTCGAGCGTCATGAGGAGATAAATCCCCGCATAACCCCAATGCCCGACGACCGCAACGATCCAGGTAATAAAGCTGTGCAGCATTTCCATTCAAAAACTCCGGTCGGTTTCAGGTGTCTGGTCGATTTAATTGGCGCGGAGCATAGCGGGTTTCCAAACGGTTTGGAATTATTCGTTTAGAAAATCCTGCTTTGCCGCAGTATAAGCGGTAAAACGTCAGAAAAGTTTCAGCAGCCGTTCGATCCCGTACGCCAGAATGGCTGTGACGGGAAGTGTCAGTACCCAGGCCCACACCATCTTGCTCACAACATTCCATTTGACCGCATTCAACCGTTTGGTGGCGCCGACGCCCATAATTGACGATGAAATGATATGCGTCGTGGAGAGCGGAATACCGAAATGGCTGGCAACCTGTATGATTGCAGCCGCAGTGGTCTGGGCTGCAAAACCGTGAATGGGCTGCAGTTTAACCATTTTATGACCGAGCGTTTTGATGATACGCCAGCCTCCGACCGCTGTGCCGGCGGCCATGGTAAAGGCGCAGATAAGCTTAACCCACAGAGCCACAGTAAATTCAGGTGTCCGGAGGAAATTGAGCCAGGCCGGAACATGGTCCAGCTCACCGGCCTGGGTCGCAGTATAAAGAATCAGAGCGATGATCCCCATCGTCTTCTGTGCATCATTGGTTCCGTGTCCGAAACTCATCCAGGAAGCGCTCAGCAGCTGCAGTTTCCCGAACACCATGTTTATAAACCGGGGACGGACTTTCTGCAAAAGAAGCATGAGCAGTCCCATCAGAAGAAATCCAACCGTAAGTCCGATTGCGGGAGAGACAAACATCGGAATAACCACTTTGTGCCAGACCCCCTCCATTTTACCCGAAGCCTGATTCAGAACCGACCAGCGGATAACATCCCAGCGTCCGTTCGCGGAGGCCAGCGTGGCACCGCATAATCCGCCCACCAGAGCATGACTGGAGCTCGACGGCAACCCCAGCCACCAGGTCAGCAGATTCCAGATACTGGCGCCGATCAGGGCGCTGGCGATCGTCTGAATGGAGACAAAATGGGTATCGACCAGCCCTTTCCCGATGGTTGTGGCAACAGCGACACCGGCCAGCGCACCCAGCAGGTTGAATACCGTCGCCATCGCAACAGCCTGGCGGGGCGTAAGAACCTTAGTGGATACCGTTGTGGCAATTGAATTCGCCGTATCATGAAAACCGTTGATATATTCAAATATCAGGGCGATCAGGATTACCAGAAGTACTAAAAAGAGCATAAGAGAACCCGTTGCATCATGAATACTTCAATACAATCTGGAAAATGACATTCCCGGCATCCCGGCATCGATCAATCACCTTTTCCAGGATGTTGTACAGATCCATGTGAATAATCACTTTTAAGGGATCGTGCTTCCCGCTGTAGAGGTCATGAGTCAACTGAAGAATAAGCTTATCCGCCTCACCTTCCAGATAATGCAGACGGTCATTCTCTTTTTTAATCTGCTCAAGATGGGTGCGTTTACGCAGATGCGTAACCATCGTGGCGACTGTGGCTGTGGTTTGCTCCAGAATCTCGGTCTGCCGGGTAAAACTCCCGCTTTCCAGATACGGGCGGCAAACCAGATACTTCTCGCCGAATTTTTCAACCGTTTTGGGAATTTTATAAAGTGCAGATGAAAGCGCTTCAATGTCCTCACGGTCCAGCGGTGTCACAAAGGTTTTACACAGCTGTTCAGTGATTTCTTCGGTAATCCGTTTGTCTTTGCGACGGGTACTGGCCATTTCATCAAGCGCATCGATATCGGATGTGCTTTTCAGCATCTTGACCAGCAGAGCGACACTGCTTTCAGCCTGATGTGCACTGGCTTCCAGCAGATCGAAAAACTTTTCATCATGTCCGACTATTTTTTTAAACCAGTTCATAGTTCACTTCTAACAGAACGCCCCGCAGGGCACACGAAAAAAAACACGCCTGAATTCCGAACGGCCTGATTTGGGGTGGTCTTTACCGCGTTTTACGGCTAGGCTCAAAACACAGTAGGGAGCTTCTGCATGAGTATTCTGATCAAACAGGTCGAATGGAACGGGCTGACAACCGATGTTTTCATCAGCGGAAACCGGATTCAGAAAATCGGCGATTGCTCCGGGCAGGCGGCCGAAATCGTCCTTGACGGCCGGAACCAGGCGATCCTGCCGACTTTTCATAACGCGCACACTCACGCGGCGATGGCTTATATGCGCAGTTATGCCGACGACATTGAACTCCACACCTGGCTCAATGACCACGTCTGGCCGTTCGAAAGCAAAGTGACCGAAGAAGACGTCTATAACGGCGCACGGCTGGCCTGTCTTGAAATGATCAAATCCGGCACCACTTTCTTCAATGACATGTACTGGTTCTGGCACGGCACCGCCCGCGCCGTCGAAGAATCCGGAATGCGCGCCGCGCTTTCCGCCGTCTTCATTGATTTCGACGATCCGGCAAAAGCGGCTGAACAGATCGCTCAAAACGAACGGCTCTTTGCAGAACGAACCCGCTACAGCGACCGGATCATCTTCCAGCTCGGCCCGCATGCGATTTATACCGTTTCTGAAAAATCGCTCCGCTGGTGCGCGGAATTCGCCGCCAAACACGGACTGATGATTCACATCCACCTTTCCGAAACCCAAAAAGAAGTGGCCGACTGCATCGCAAAGCACGGTAAGCGCCCGCCGGAATACCTCGACTCCATCGGCTTCCTCGGACCGAATGTAACCGCCGCGCACTGCATCCATCTGGATTCCGCTGAAATGCGGCTGCTGGCCGAACGCGGCGTGAAGGCCCTGCACTGCCCGACATCCAACATGAAGCTCGCGTCCGGCAAATTCCGCTTCACCGACGCCGTAAACGCCGGAATGCAGATCGCCATTGGTACCGACGGCGCGGCATCGAACAACTGCCTCGACATGGGCGCCGAAATCAAAATGGCCGCCCTGCTCGAAAAGCATTTTACCGGCGACACGACGGCGTTGAATGCGCAAACCGCATGGCAGGCCGGAACCCGCGCCTGCGCCGGATTTTACGGACTCAACAGCGGCGTCATCGCCGAAGGCGCGCTGGCCGACTGTATGCTGGTTGACCTCAACAACGAACGGCTGGCTCCCGGCCATCATTTGATTGCCGATATGGTTTACAGCGCGGGCAGCGCCTGCATCGATACCGTCATCTGCGACGGCAGAATCCTGATGCAGAACCGGCATATTGAAGGCGAAGATGAAATCATCGCCAAAGGCCGCGCCTTCAAAGAAAAGTTCCGCAGATAATTATCTGGCAGGGACGGATCGCCGGGCCGTCCGCGGCGCTTTCGGCGAAAGCACCCTACCCGGCCCGGCCGATCAAGGAAAACGGTCCGGTCCAGTTCAGTTTGACCTTCACCAGCTGTCCGAGGCAGTCGCCGTCGTGCTCAAAGAAAACCAATTTGTTCTGCGGCGTACGTCCGCGCCAGCGGCCTTTGCTTTCCTGAAACTCTTCGGCCAGCACTTCGACAACGGTTCCGAGCATCGGCGCGTTGTTTTCGCCCATCACTTTTGCAACCAGTTCGTCGAAGCGGTTCGCGCGGTTTTCCTTTTCCGCTTCGGAAACATCGTCGGGCATTTTTGATGAGATGGTGCGCGGCCGCGGCGAATACTTGGCAATATGCGCCAGATCGAGTTTCAGCTCGCCGTAGAGCTTCAGGGTTTCCTGAAAATCCTCTTCGGTCTCAGTCGGATAACCGACGATAACGTCGGTGTTGATCGAAGCGTCGGGAATGATTTTCCGGATATCAGAGACCGTCTGCCGGTATTCAGCATTCGTATAACCGCGCCGCATCGACTCGAGAATCCGGTCGCTCCCGGCCTGAAACGGCAGTTCAAAGTACGGACAGACTTTTTCCGTTTCCGCCACGGCGCGGATCAGTTCCTCGTCAATGTACGACGGATGACTCGTCAGAAACCGGACGCGCAGAATGCCGTCGATTTTCGCAACCTCTTTGAGGAGCCACGCCAGATTCTTGCCGTCGCCGAGATCGAAACCGTAGCGGTCGACAATCTGCCCGAGCAGCGTCACCTCTTTGACGCCCTGCCCGGCCAGCGAGCGCACTTCGGAAAGGATTTCTTCCGGCTTGCGGCTGCGGTCGGGGCCGCGACGGTACGGAATAATGCAGTAGGAACAGGCGTGCGAGCAGCCCAGCGTGATCGGCACAAACGCCGTGATCGCCTTTTCGCGGCTGACCGCCGGAAGCCGGTAATCGGCCAGCTCAATCTGCGAGCGGTCGAGATGGCTGTATTCGTCGCGGCTCAGCACATACTCAATCAGCGCATCCGTCTGCGACGGAGCCATAAAAACATCTACGAACGGGAAACGGTTCGCCAGGTCTTCGGCCTCGCGCTTGCCGACCATGCAGCCCATCAGCGCAATAATCATCCGGCGTTTGTTTTTCTTGGTGTCGCCAAGCGACAGCAGTTTGGAAACAGCCTTGTCTTCCGGCTGCTGGCGAACCACGCAGGTGTTGAGCACGGCGATATCGGCATGCTCCGCCCGCGGGGTTTCCGCGAAACCCAGCGCTTCGAGCTGCGAAGCGAGGTAGCGCGAATCGGCCTCGTTCATTTGGCAGCCGATCGTCCAGATATGATAGGTTCCGGTCATTCAAAATCCTTTTGTGAAGTGACGCTTTTACCACAGCGTCCGGCTCCGGCAAAGCCGCAGGAAAGGAAAAACCGCTGACCGCAGACATGGAACGATATCACGGATTGTCACAGCACACGGAAAAGCCCATATTGCGCGGCTATGAAAATTGGAATTTTTGACTCCGGCTACGGCGGACTGTCTGTTTTCAAAGACATCTCCGCCCGACTTCCGGAATACGACTATATCTATCTGGGCGACAATGCGCGTACGCCGTACGGCAACCGCTCCTTTGAAACCATCTTCCATTTCAGCAAACAATGCATCGACCAGCTGTTCGCCCGGGACTGCAAACTGATCGTGATTGCCTGTAACACCGCATCGGCCAAAGCCCTGCGCAACCTTCAGCAGAAAATCCTGCCGGTCGAGTACCCCGACCGGAAAATCCTGGGCATTATCCGCCCGTCCGCCGAAGCGTTGTCCGGACTGCTCGACCATCAGGAAGTCGCCCTGTGGGCGACACAGGGAACCGTCGACTCTATGAGTTATCCGCTCGAACTTGCCAAACTCGCGCCGGAGCTTCGCTTGATCCAGCAGTCCTGCCCGATGCTGGTTCCGCTGGTCGAAGCCGGAGAACACGACGGAGCCGGACTCGATTACTTCATTAAAAAATACTGGCGGCAAACACTGGAAAAAAGCGCCGGCGGGAAGATCAGCACGTTGCTGCTGGCCTGCACGCATTATCCCCTGCTCTACGCAAAAATCCGCGCCATCGTTCCGGACTCGGTGAAAATAATCGAACAAGGCAATCTCGTCGCCGACCGGCTGGCCGATTACCTGCAACGGCATCCGGAAGTGGAATCGGTCTTAAGCCGGAAACAGAACCGGCGGTTCCTGACAACGGATCAAACCGAACGGTTCGACCGGCTGGCGGAAGTATTTCTCGGAAAAAGCGTCCTCTCCGAACGCATTGAAATCTGATGCAGATGCTTTGCAGGCCGTCTTTGGAATAGGACGTAACGGTGAAATGTGGCGCAGGCATTCCTGCCTGTGCAAAAGGGCAGTTTATCTTCCGCTCTGTTCCAGCATTTCCTCTGCCGCGCTGATGGCGTCTTCGGCTGAAACGCCGAGAATGCTTTGCAGGTCGTCTTTGGAATAGGACGTGACGCTGGTTTTACGCAGGATGCGGTGCTGCGGGCCGTACGGGCCGACGCGCAGCGGATCGGTCGGGCCGAAGATGGCAAGCGTCGGCGTTCCGGCGGCGGCGGCCATGTGCATCGGGCCGGAATCCACCGTAATCACCAGCGCCATGGCCTGCAATACGCCGCCGAGGTCCACCAGCGAGGTTTTACCGCACAGGTTGTGCGCCGAGCCGGGAGGAAGCAGTTCCATCAGTTTCTTACAGGTGTCGGCATCTTCCGGAACGCCGGAGATATACAGCATCGCGCCGTTCTTTTCGTGCAGCGCTTTCCCGACAGCGGCGAACCGTTCGACCGGCCAGTTTTTGGCCGCGTGACGCGAACAGGGAGAAAGCAGAACTTTTAAGGGTGAAGTCTGTCCGGTGAATACCGGCGGCGGAAATGCGACCGGGAAGTTCACCGGTTCGGTTGGAAGTTCAAGGAAGCGGAGGACATCGAGGTTTTCATCGACCGCGTGGCGCTCCTTATTCCGTTCAGCGGCGACGTGGTCATAAAACAGATAGGCGAACTCGCGGTGAAACGACGGCCCGATCCGCTTGTGCGACCGCGCGGCGCGGGCGATCAGCGCGCTTTTTAAAAGTCCCTGCATATCGACGACGAGGTCGTAGCGGTCTTTCCGGAGATCAGAAAGAAAGCTTCCCAGATTTGCGCGGAGACTGTTGCGCGGAAACGGAATTACCCGATCAACGTCGGTAAAGCACTTCGCCAGCGGCACGTAGCCGCTGTTAACGACCCAGTCGATCTCCGCGTTCAGCCCGGTTTTCAGCAGGTGAACGGCGGGCAGCGCATGGAACAGATCGCCCAGCGAGCTGGTTTTGACAATCAGTATCCGCACAATATCTCCTCTTACCGAATTAAAATTTCACAGAAGGAAACGAAGGAAAACAAAGGAAAAATCCGGATAAAAACAGGTTTCAACAGCCTTCGTTACCCTTTGTTCCCTTCTGTAAAAACTGATTATACCGCACCGCAAAGCGTAAGCATAACCGCCTTCTGGGCGTGAAGCCGGTTTTCGGCTTCGTCGAAGACAACGGATTGCGGGCCGTCGATGACTTCGGAGGTCTGTTCGGCACCGCGCAGTGCGGGCAGGCAGTTCATGAAGATAGCGTCCGGTTTGGCGTGTTTCATCAGCGCGGCGTTCACCTGGTACGGGGTGAAGAGTTTAACGCGCGCAGCTTCTTCGTCTTTCGGAATGTGATAGCTCATCCACGAGTCGGTATAGACGATGTCGGCGTCTTTGATCGCTTCAACCGGATCGTCGGTGACGACGAGTTCACAGCCCGATTCCTGAGCGTACTGCGCGCAGAGTTCGGTAACTTCGACCGCAGGCATCTGTTCTTCCGGCGAGCCGACGCTGATGTGAACGCCCAGCTTGGTGCAACCGCGCATGAGTGAATGAGTGACGTTGTTGTAGCCGTCGCCGAGATAAGCCAGTTTCAGTCCTTTGAGCGTGCCTTTCTTTTCCTGAATGGTCATCAGGTCGGCCAGAATCTGGCAGGGATGACTTTCGTCGGTCAGCGCGTTGATGACCGGAATCGTGGCGTGTTCGGCCATTTTCAGAATATCTTCGTGGTGGAACAGGCGCGCCATGACGATATCGCACATGCGGCTGATGACTTTGATCGAGTCTTCGATGGTCTCTTTGCCGCCGCCCATCGGTGACGTGCTCATGTCATAGTAGATGGCGTGGCCGCCGAGCTGGGTCATGCCGATCTCAAACGACAGGCGGGTGCGCAGGCTCGGCTTTTCGAAAATCATCAGCAGGGTTTTCTGCTTCAGGGCGTCCGCATATTTCTGCGGCTTGGCTTTTACTTTGGCGGCCAGAGTCAACACGTCGAGGATTTCCTGCGCGCTCCAGTCTTTGAATGTGATGAGGTGCTTCATATTTTTCTCTCCTTACAATAGTCACGCAAAACGCCGTCGCAGCCGAAGATGTTCAGCATGAGCGCGGCGCGGATCCACATACCGTTGCGCACCTGGCGCCAGTAAACGGCGCGCGGGTCGCTGTCGACCGACGGGTCGATTTCAAGACGGCGCGGCAGCGGATGCATGATAACGGAATTTTTTCCAAGTATCTTCAGGTGGTCTTTCGTGAAATGGTATGACGAGGTGTTGATCCGGCTGCTTTCGTTGTCAACGTCCCATTCGTCCTGAATGCGGGTCATGTAGATGGCATCCACTTCCGGAATCACTTTGGCGAAGTCGTGGCTGATTTCATAGGGCATGCCGGCGGCATCGAGCTGTTTCAGAATATCATCGCCGATCTGCAGTTCCGGCGGCGCGACGAAGTAGGCTTTGACGCCTTGGTATTGCGTGAGAAGCCACGCCAGCGAACGGACGGTCCGTCCACGTTTCAGGTCGCCGACAAAAGCGATTTTTTTACCGTCGATGCCGCCGATATTTTCAAAGCTGCGCGCCAGCGTGTAGATGTCGAGCAGCGCCTGGGTCGGATGCTGGTCTTTACCGGAACCGGCGTTGACGACCGGCACGGGCCGGTGCGTATTGGAAAGCATCCACGCGATGCGTTCGGCGAAGCCGCCCGCCGGGTGGCGCATGATGATCAGATCGGCGTAGGAGCTGAATGTCCGCACGGAATCTTCCGGCGATTCCCCTTTCACCTCGCTGGAGGTCGAACTGTCGCGCACATTTATCGTCTGCATACCGATGATCTGGCAGGCGGAATAAAATGAAAGATAGGTGCGGCTGGAGGGCTGAGCAAAATAGAGCATGGCCCGCTTGTCAAACAGCTGCGTCTGAAGAAACGCGCTGCCTTCGCGGGTTTTGGCGATGCGCCGGACGCAGGTTGCCAGCGCGCAGAGGTCTTCCAGCATCGGGCGGCTGAACTGCTGCGCCACCAGCGCGTGGTAAACCCGTCCGCCGGACTGGAAATAAGGAGCCTTTGCGACAGAATTCAATTCGCTGAACTCATCCCACGCAATCTGATTCAATACTGCCGTTCTGCTCATTTATCCTCCGCTTTTAAAACCGTGGGAACCTTATATGCCATTTTTCCCGGTCATTGGAAACAGGAAGATAGAGAGAATAGAGCGCCGGAATAAGGTAGCGGGTATGGGAGTGCGGAAATAAGGAAAACCCGCAAACCCGGCAGTCACTTTTTTCCGGTCAGCCCGGAACGCGCTTTCATTTAACGGTTCCGGCGGCCCAACCGGTTCGCAAAAAGCGTAACGATACCGCCCAGCCCGATCAGCGTAACTGCGGCCGGTTCCGGAATAACCGAGTGGTTCGAGGCGACAGAGATATTATCCACAGCGGTTGCATAATCCGTTCCGCGACCGCTGGTCATTCCGGTAAACCGGAACCGGACAGCCAGATATTGATACGCCGTGCCGCTGGACGTCATTTTCGCCTGATAGAGGCCTTCGTCCGGAGTAGAAACAGCCCCGCTGCTGACCGGTGTCCACGCCGGACCGGCGGGGTTTGAGTCTGTATTAAGAGCAAAAGCGGTCGTCGAAGCATCCGTTGAATCCGTCCCGTAAAGCGCATACTGGAACATGGCGGATCGTATATTCGCTCCCATATAGGTCACGTCAAATTTCAGCATCACGTCCCCGTAAGTCGCGTGATTGTCGGTAAATATCTGTCCGAACCAGCAGCCGGGCTGGTTAATCAGCCAGGTGGACCATATATCATTTTCGGAAAGGTCATAAAGCGAAGCCGACCAGGCATGCCAGCCCTGATCTAAATCCGAAGAAACATTCATACTGGATGCGTCGGAGATCGCTGGACTGGAAACCGAACCGTTAACCAAATCTGCGCGCCCGGAAGCGGCAAACAGTCCCAGTAATAGAATTAACCCCTGATATCTGATTTTCACAAATTCCCTGCTTGCAAGTAATGATATTTACTTTTGAAGTCGAGGGACAATACAGCACAGGAATCTGAACACAATTTAATTTCAAAGAAATTTTTATTATCCAAGATTTAGTCGTTCGTGAATAAGCGAAGCTGTTTTCGGACCGATTCCGGGCGCGGCGCACAGTTCGTCGAGACTCGCTTTGCGCAGGCGCCCGAACGAGCCGAAATGTTTAAGCAGGAGCTCCTTTTTCTTTTGTCCGATGGTCGGAATTTCATCCAGCGCCGACTCGCGGATTCGCTTCGAACGCAGCTGGCGGTGATAGGAAATGGCGAACCGGTGAGCCTCATCGCGCAAGCCGGTCATCACCCGCAACGCTTTAGAGTCGCGCGGCAGATGCAAACCCGGCTGGTTGTCGCGGACAATCTCCTCAAACTGCTTTGCCAGCCCGACGCTTGGAAGTTCGACACTGATTTCCGCCAGCGCCGCGCGGGCGGCGCGCAGTTGCGTGATTCCGCCGTCCACTACCAGCAGATCCGGAAACACCCCGCCCTCTTCTTTCAACCGGCTATACCGGCGGCGCACCGCCTCGGCCATCATGCGCGGATCGTCACTGCCTTCAACCGTCTTAATGCGGAACCGGCGGTAGCGCTGCGGCACCGGCACGCCGTTCACCGCCGTCACCATGCTCGCGACCGCGCAGGTGCCGGAAATATTGGAAATATCGAAACACTCAATAACGTGCGGCGGTTTCGCAAGCCCCAGCGCTTCGCCCAGCTCCCTGATACCCGTTCCGGATTCATCCAGCAGCATCTTGCCGGTTTTGCGCACCAGCGCCCGCTCCTTCACCGCGCGGGTCAGCAGAAACATCATGTCGCGCAGCGCGGCGGCTTCTTCAAACCGGTGTTTTTCAGCGGCGGCTTCCATTTGCGCACGCACCTCTTTAATAAACTCCGGCCGCCCGCCGCGCAGAAAAGCGCAGGCCGTCTGCACACGCTCCATGTATTCTTCCGGCGTCACGTTGCCGATGCACGGCGCGGCGCACTGACGGATGATGTCGTTGTGGCAGTGTTTATAGGTTTCCGCATCCGGCTGATCCGGGCGGCACTGCCGGATACCGAAACGCCGTTCGACAAACTCCAGCGCCGCGCGGGCCGCCAGCCCCGAAGTGTACGGGCCGAAATAGACGGCGCCGTCGTTCTTATCAATCCGGCAGAGTTCAAACTTAGGAACCGGTTTGCGCAGATCAACCCGCAGAAGCGGAAACCGTTTATCGTCTTTGAACAGCGTGTTGTAGCGCGGTTTGTATTCCTTGATCAGCTTACCTTCGGTCAGCACAGCTTCGGCTTCCGTCCGGAGCACCAGCACATCAAAATCGGTGATTGAACGGATCAGCCCGCGCAGCTTCGGCTCGGCTTTATGATAGGTGCTTTCGCGGAAATAGCTTTGAACCCGCCTGCGGAGCGACGCCGCCTTGCCGACATAGATAATGCCGCCCGTCCGTCCGCGCATCAGATAAACGCCCGGCGCGTCCGGCAG
>DAONGM010000049.1:8317-11956 GCA_035404105.1 Pontiellaceae bacterium | reverse complement strand
AGCACATCGTCGAAGAAGGCTTCGATCCGGTCTACGGCGCGCGTCCGCTCAAACGGTTCATCCAGCAGCATTTTGAAACGCAGCTGGCCCGCAGCCTGATCTCCGGCGAAATCACCGACGGCTCGTCCGTGCAGGCCCGGCTCCGGGACGGCCGACTGGTTTTTGAGCCGGCCTGACGGTAAAAATCCGTTTATCCGGATTTTAGGATTAATGGTTGCGAATCCCGAGACGGTCTGTTAGCTTTCGCGACATGAAACTCAAAGACCGATTGAAATCCGGACCCCTGCTGCTCGACGGCGCGGCCGGCACCTATTTGCAAGGCCAGCCCATCACCCGCGAGCAGTGGGGCGCATACGAAGGCTGCAATGAGTGGCTGAATCTTTCGGCCCCGGAGGTGATCCGCGGGCTGCACCGCGCCTATCTCGCCGCCGGCGCGGATGGGGTGGAAACCAATACCTTCGGCGCGTCGCCGGTTACGCTCGGCGAATACGATCTGTCGCACCGCGCCTACGAAATCAACCGGGCCGCCGCCGCCCTCGCCCGCGAGTGCGCCGATGAATTTTCGACGCCGGAGCAGCCGCGCTATGTCTTCGGCTCCATCGGCCCCGGCACGAAACTGCCGTCGCTGAGCCACATCGCGTTCGATCCGCTGGTCGAGGCCTACAAGACTCAAATTCAGGGTCTGCTCGACGGCGGCGTCGACGGGCTGATTATTGAGACCTGTCAGGACCCGCTCCAGATCAAGGCGGCGCTGGCGGCAGCCGACGATATTCTCGGCCCGAACAGCGAGATTGTCCGCTATGTTTCCATCACGGTTGAAGCCACCGGCACGATGCTGGTCGGAACCAGTGTTCCGGCTGCCGCCGCGATTCTGGCGCCGTACCCGATTGATGTGCTCGGCCTCAACTGCGCCACCGGCCCCGACGCGATGGAGCATCATCTCGACACGCTCGGCGAGATCTGGCCGACCCGCCTGGCCTGTATGCCGAACGCCGGGATGCCGGAAGCTTCGCCGGACGGCAAGGTTCGCTATCCGCTGCAGCCGCAGCCGTTCGCCGTAAAAGTCGCCGCGCTGGCCAAGGAGCACGGGCTGTCCATCGTCGGCGGATGCTGCGGCACCACGCCGGAGCATATTCGCGAACTGCGGGAGATTCTCGGCAGAACAGACATTTCTGTCTGCTCTTCACGGGCCTGCCCCGCATTCAGTCAGGTCTCGAGTCTGTTCTCGCCGGTCGAGCTGACGCAGGAGCCTGCGCCGCTGTATATCGGCGAGCGCGCCAATGCGACCGGCTCGAAAAAGTTCCGCGATACGCTGCTGGCGAATGATTACGAGAACGCCTTTCACATTCTGACGGAGCAGGAAGAGACCGGCGCGCATGTGCTGGATTTGAGCTGCGGTTACGCCGGGCGCGACGAGAGCGCAGACATTGCCGTACTGGTTCCGCGCATGGCGCGCGAGTGCCGCACGCCGATGATGATTGATTCGACCTCGGCCGATGTGATTGAGCAGGCGCTCAAGCTCTACGGCGGGCGGGCGCTGATCAACTCGATCAATTTCGAAGACGGCGGGAAGCGCGCGGAACGGGTGGTGCCGATGGCACGGCGCTACGGCGCGGCTATGGTCGCGCTGACGATTGATGAAAAAGGCATGGCGATGACGGCGGATGAAAAGGTCGCGATCGCCAAACGGCTGACAGAGTTCTGCGTGGAGCGCGGACTGAAGGCCGAAGAACTGCTGATCGATCCGCTGACGTTTACGGTGTGCAGCGGGGATAAGACGCTGTATGACGCCGCGCTTCAGACGCTGGAAGCGATCCGGCGCATCAAGGCGGAGCTGCCGGGCGTGCGCACTATGCTGGGGCTTTCCAACATTTCGTTCGGGCTCAAACCGGCGGCGCGCAAAGTGCTCAACGCCGTGTTCCTGCATCAGGCGGTACAGGCCGGCATGGACGCCTGCATCATTCACGTCGCGGCGATTGTCCCGCTGAATGAAGTTCCGGAAGCGCTGCGCAAAGGCGCCGAGGCGCTGCTGAACAATGACCGCTCGAACGGCGACCCGCTGGAAAACTACATCAACCTGTTTGAGACCGTTCAGGAGACGGCCGAGGTCGCGGTGGAAAGCCGGCCGTCGGCCGATGTACTGGCGGATGCGATCATTCGCGGCAAGTCGCCGTGGCTCACGCCGGCCATTCCCGATCTGCTGAAAGTGCAGAGCGCCGAGGATATTCTCAACACGATCCTGCTGCCGGCGATGAAAGAGGTCGGGCGGCTGTTCAACGACGGCATCATGCAGCTTCCGTTTGTACTGAAGTCGGCGGAGGTGATGAAGCGCGCGGTGGATATGATCAAACCGTTTATGAAGAGGAGCGCGGCGGGCGATCAGGTTCCGCTGTTCGTCATCGGCACCGTGGCGGGCGACGTGCACGACATCGGCAAAAACCTCGTCGGCATTATTCTTTCCAACAACGGGTTCGATGTCGTCGACCTCGGCATCAAGGTGCCGGTCGAGCAGATGATGGAGGCGGTGAAAAAGCATAACGCCGCAGCGCTCGGCATGAGCGGCCTGCTGGTGAAATCCACGGCGGTGATGGCGGAAAACATGAAAGTGCTCGAGCTCGCCGGATTTAAAACCCCGGTGCTGCTCGGCGGCGCCGCGCTCTCAGAAGAGTTTGTCGACAAGGCCTGCCGGCCGCACTATTCCGGCCAGGTTCTCTACAGCAAAGATGCCTTCGCCGGGCTGGCCGCCATGCAGACACTCAAGGAAACCGGCCGGCTGCCGGATTATGTGGCGCCGACCCGCGACGGCCTGGGCTGCGAAGTCAAACCGGCGGCCGATGAAAAACCGGCCGAACCGATTAACCGCGACGTTCCGGTTCCGGACGTCCGGATCGGCACCACCCTGACGGAAGACATCCCGCTCGACGCGATCTGGAACTATCTCGATCTGAACGGAATGATTAAGGGCGCGTGGGGCTACAAGCAGGGCAAGCTCTCCGACGCCGAATACCAGAAACTGCTCGACGACGAAGTCTATCCGAAGCTCGAAGAGATGAAGCGGATCGCGCGCGGCGTGTTTGAACCGAAAGTGATTCATGGATTTTTCAACTGCCGCGCCGACGGCGACGCGCTGATTCTCCATAATCCGGCCGGCGGCGAAATCCACATGCCCTTCCCGCGCCAGAAAAAAGCGGGCGGGCACTGCCTCGCCGACTTCTTCCGGCCGGATCAGGACATCTGCGCGCTGATGGCCGTGACGCTCGGCAATAAGGTGATGGCGAAAGAGCACGAACTGCGCGACGCCGACCTTTACCACGACTATCTGCTGTTCCACGGACTGGCCGTGATGACCGCCGAGGCGCTGGCCGAAACCTGGCACCGGAAGATCCGTCTGCTCTGGGGTTCGGACGAAGGCGAGCTGACGCTGGCCGAAATCTGGAAACGCAAACTCGACCAGAGCCGTTTCGGCTTCGGCTACGCGCTCTGCCCCGACCTGGCGATGAATAAAGTCTGCTGCGACCTGCTGGACACCAACCGGATCGGCCTGAACGTCACAGAGCTCTTCATGGCCGACCCGGAATGCTCGACCTTTGCGCTCATCACGCATCATCCGCAGGCGTATTATTTTGATATTTGATGGTA
>DAONGM010000049.1:0-8217 GCA_035404105.1 Pontiellaceae bacterium | reverse complement strand
ATGGCCAAACCCAATTACACGTTCGAGAAGCGCCAGAAAGAGCTCGCCAAAAAGCGGAAGAAGGAAGAAAAACGGCAGCGGAAAGCAGGCGCATCGAACGAACTTCCGGTGACTGATTCGCCGCAGGCGCCCGGCGCCTGAGTTCAAATTGGAAAGCTGTTTTCAAATCAGTTTACGGCAGGAAAACGTTGAGTCAGATTGCGGCAGTAAAATTAACATGGATAAGGAGACGTGCGTTATGAGTAAAGGTACAGTGAAGTGGTTCAATACAGAAAAAGGTTTCGGATTTATCACCCCTGATGACGGCGGAAAAGATCTGTTCGTGCATCATTCCGAAGTCAAAACACCGGGACGCGCCGCTCTCAGTGAAGGTCAGAAAGTGGACTTCGAAACCGGAGAAGGCCAGAAAGGCCCGTGCGCTAAAAACGTTGTGCCCTGCTGACGGTTCAGCCGGATAAAGATGCAGGTGCCGGCAAAAAACCGCGCCTGTTCTGTTTTGATTATGAGCCCGCAACGAATAACCGTGCGTTATGAAGGCCGCGTGCAGGGCGTTGGATTCCGGTACACGGCGGTGAGTCTGGCGCAGGAACTGGATGTAACCGGACGGGTGAAGAATGAGTTCGACGGAAGTGTGTCGCTGGTAGCAGAAGGCGCAGAGGAGCAACTGATGGAATTGCTGCAGGCGATCCGCCGTTCGCACCTCGGAAGATATATCACCAGCGAGCTGGTGAAACGCTCGCCGGCAACCGGTGAGTTTAAGGGGTTCGGCGTGCAACACTGAGGATGGCCGAGGCGATCTGAAGGTCGTCCGGAGTCCGGATTTTCATGTTGCCCGGCGAACCGGCAACCAGATGAATCTCCTGTTTTCCTTTCGCCAGCAGTTCAGAGTCGTCGTCGATCAGTTTGCCGGAGCCTTTGATCATTTTTTTGAAGACGTCGATTTTATAAACCTGCGGACTCTGCACCAGCCAGACGGAATTGCGGTCGAGCGATCTGGTGACTTTCTGCCCTTTTTCAGCCAGCTTGACGGCATCGGCACTTTTCACGGCAGCGACGGCGGCGCCGTAGCGTTTTCCGGCTTTAACGGTTTCCGTGATAATTTCGTCGTTCAGGAACGGGCGGGTCGCCTCATGAATCAGCACGGCAGTTGCATCGTCCGGAACCCGTTCCAGCGCATTTTTAAGATTGGTTAAACGCGCCGGACCGCCGGCGACGATGGCGGAAATTTTGCGGCAGCCGAAGGATCGGACTGTATGCATCGCACTGTCAACGCGTTCTTTACGAACCACGAGGATAATGCCTTCAATGAGCGGATTCTGCTCCAGTGTCTGAATGGATCTTGCAACAACCGGCCGGGAGCCGAGCGCAAGAAATGCGACATCGACACCTGCTCCGATTTCCTGATCTTTACCGCACGCTAGAACAATCGCCCATGCTGACATGTTTTACGCTCCTTTCGGCGTCGTACAAATGCAACTCGCGAGATGGCAGGAATTTAACAAGACTGCAACGGGCTGTCAAACAATGCGGCGCTTCCGAACCATAAAAAATGACCCCGGGAATCGCCGATGCGCAGATGCTGGCATTAGTCTATGCGGCACATAGACTTAAGCTGGTCGGCACGGGCGTCTATTTGTTTCCGGTCAAGAGCAGCAAGACGCTCCAGACTGAACTCTTCGACGCCAAAAGCAGCCGTCACGCTGCCGTAAACCATAGCGCGGCGAATCGATTTTTCATCTGTTCCATCCGATTCGGCCAGCGCGCCCATCAGGCCGCCGGCAAAAGTGTCGCCCGCGCCGGTCGGATCTTTGAAGTCCGCCAGCGGAAAAGCATGGAGCATGAAAATTCCGGTTTTTGAAAAGAGCATACTTCCGCTCTGCCCTTTTTTGATGAGTACAAAACGCGGGCCCATGGCGAGAAGCGCCCTGGCGGCTTCCATCAGCGAATGCGCGCCGGTAAAGAGGCGCGCTTCGGATTCGTTGAGGGTGAGCATATCGCACTTACTGACAACCTGAACAAGCTGTTCGCGGGCGATGTTGATCCAGAGATCCATCGTATCGATCAGCACAAACTTCGGCGAATGCACCTGTTCGAGAACGTGAAGCTGCAGTGACGGAGCGATGTTGCCGAGGAAAAGATAAGGCGCGCCGCGATAGGCGTCCGGCAGTTCCGGCGAAAAGCTTTCGAAAACGTTAAGTTCGGTGAGGAGTGTGCGGCGGTTGTCCATGTTTTCTTCATAGACACCTGACCAGCGGAATGTTTTGCCCGCTTCGGTCTGAAGACCGGCGAGGTCGATGCCCATCTTCTCCCAGAGCGCACGATGTTCCGGAGGGAAGTCCGTTCCGACGACGCCGACCATGCCGGTTTTAACAAAGAAAGAGGCTGCAGCACAGGCATAGCTGACAGAACCGCCCAGAATTTCGATGCGCTTTTCGCGCGGAGTTTCAATGGTGTCGATACCGATAGAGCCGACGATGACCAGTTTAGGGGCAATAGATTTCTTCATGATCTCCAACCACGGCGGGACGATGCGGACGGCTCACCGACAATTTCCTGAATACGCACTTTGACTTCCTTCACGTCGGCGATGCCGAGACCTTCGCGCAGACTTTCGCGGACACGTTCCTGCAGCGCCTGGGAAATTTCTGGAATGCGGGAACCGGCCACCAGCTTTACATCCAGATCAATGCTGATCGCGTCACGTTCAGTACGGATTTTCGGCTCAATGCTGACAACCATGCCGAATTCGCCGCTGAGTTTGCGGATATACTCGCGCACGGCATTATCGCTGATCGAAACGGACCCGCTGCCGGAATCATAGGTAATGTAGCGCTTCTTCTGGCGGCGCGGACCGAACGTGACAAGGTAAAGCATCGAAAGAAGAATGATGAGTCCGCCGATACCCGCCATTTCCCAGCTTTGAAGCGGCGGAATCAGATCGAAAGCGCTTTGCGTTACACCGGGAATGTTGGCATGGATCAGTGCACCGCCCAGCGCAAAAAACAGCAGCCAGATCATCAGTCCGGACATTACATGAAGAAACTTGGTCATTTTACAGCCCTCCCGCAACATCCTTTACACTGCGCCGAATGCTCTGCACCGAAATATTAACCGCCTGCACCCGCTTGCCGGTCATTTCTTCGATCGACTTACGGACTTCGAGCTGAAGTTTTCCGCAGACTTCGGGAATATAAACGCCGTATTCGAGCACGGCGGTCAACTTAACGATGATCGTGTTTTCCGAATCAACGGCAACGCGCACCCCGCGGTCGCGGGGACGCTTGCCGATAATATCGGCCAGTTCGTCAACAAACGTTCCGGAGAGTTCAACCACGCCGGGAACGCGACCGGCCGCTTCATGAGCGATGACCGCGATGACGTTATTGTGAATCTCGACCGCACCAAGTCCGGCATCGTCCGACTTTTCCTCAGGAACGGGCCAGTTTCTGGAAGGCGGAACGTTTCTGTCCATAGCCGTATCTCCTTACTGCCGGTCTACCATGAAATTCTCATTCATGAATTTTTCAAGGAAGGCCGTGTTGTATTCTCCGCGGCGGAAGCGGCTGTCCATCAGCAGAGCAATACCGACCGGTACGCTGGTATGCGGGCCGTTAATGGTGAACTCTTCGAGCGCGCGGTGCAGGCGGTTGAGCGCCTCGTCGCGCGTGGCTCCGCGGGCGATGATCTTCGCGATCATACTGTCGTAATACGGCGAAATCGTGTAGCCGCTGTAAACGTGCGAATCGATCCGGATGCCGGGGCCGCCGGGGAAATGCACCGCGTCCACTTTGCCGGGCGACGGAGTGAAATTTTTGTAAGGATCTTCGGCGTTCACGCGGAATTCAATGGCGTGATAGCGTGCTTTCACATCGTCCTGAGTAAAGGAAAGCTTTTTGCCGGCCGCAACCAGGATCTGTTCTTTCACCAGGTCGATACCCGTCACTTCTTCCGTGACCGTATGCTCAACCTGAATGCGGGTGTTCATTTCCATGAAATAAAACTTCTTGGCCTTTTCGTCGTAAAGGAACTCGAGCGTTCCGGCGCTGTTATAGCCTACCGCCTTGGCGGCTTTGACGCCGGCTTCGCCGAGCGCTTTGCGCTCGTCGGGCGTAAGCACCGGACAGGGCGACTCTTCCACCAGTTTCTGATGGCGGCGCTGAATACTGCAATCGCGCTCGCCGAGATGCACCACGTTGCCGTGGTTGTCGCCGATGACCTGCACTTCAACGTGGCGCGCAGACTCGATATATTTTTCCATGAACACATCGGGATTTCCGAAGGCGCTGCCGGCTTCGGCGCTGGCCATCATAAAGCCCTGAGCCAGACTGACGTCGTTATGCGCCACGCGCATCCCTTTTCCGCCGCCGCCTGCAACCGCTTTAATGAGAACCGGATAGCCCATTTTGTGAGCCAGTTCTAAAGCCTCTTCCTTCGTCGAAAGAACACCGTCGCTGCCGGGCGTGATCGGCACGCCGGCTGCCTTCATCGTATCGCGCGCAATCGCTTTATCGCCCATCTGGCGGATAACTTCCGGCGTCGGGCCGATGAAAGTGATGTTGCAGCTCCGGCAGATTTCGGCGAAGTGCGCGTTCTCGGCCAGAAAACCGTAGCCGGGATGAATGGCGTCCACGTCAGCCACTTCGGCGGCGCTGATAATGTTGGCCATTTTGAGATAGCTCTGGGTGGCGGAAGCCGGTCCGATACAAATGGCTTCATCGGCCATCTGGACGTGGAGCGATTCCGCATCGGCCTCTGAATAAACCGCAACCGCTTTGATTCCCAGCTCTTTACAGGCCCGGATAATCCGCAGCGCGATCTCGCCACGATTGGCAATCAGTATTTTTTCAAACATAGAAACCCTTTGGGTTAAATCCGAAATCTAAAACCCGAAGCACGAAACAATTTCTAAATTCAAAAACTCCAAACCCGTTTCGAATTTCAAGATTCGTGCTTCGAATTTTCAAAGTTAAGCCGGCTCGACGAGGAAGAGAGGCTGACCGAACTGAACGGGCGTGGCGTTATCCACCAGAATTTTCTTAATCTTACCCTTCACTTCAGCCTGAATCTCGTTCATCACCTTCATGGCCTCGATAATGCAGACCACGGAATCAGGCGTAACATCCTGCCCGATCTGAACAAAGACATCGGAATCCGGAGACGGCGAACGGTAGAAGGTTCCGACCATCGGGGACTTAATGGCAACCAGCCCGGCGTCATCGTTCGCAGCAACCGGAGCGGCAGCGACCGGGGCGACGGCAGCCGGTACGCCGGCGACAGGAGCAGCAACCGCCGGAGCGGCCATCATCTGCTGCGGGGCGGAAACAATCTGGGTTATGCCCGCTGTGCCGCGTTTGAGCTGCAGTGTAAAGGCTTCTTCTTCGAGCAGAAATTCAGCGAGATCATTCTCGGTCATCATCTCAACGATTTTCTTGATTTCCTTGAGTTCCATCAGGTGTTTCTCCTTTTTTTCTTAAACAGGGCACGGAAACTACATTAAACCGGTTTTGAACGCAAGGCTTCCGGCAGGGCTCGTTGGTGAAAATGGCAGATCGCCGCCGCAAGTGCATCCGCGGCATCCTCTTGCGGAAGTTCGGCCAGCCCGAGCAGGCGCATAACCATCTTCCCGACCTGCTCCTTGCTGGCGGCTCCCGCCCCGACCGCCGCCTGCTTGATCGAGCGCGGCGAGTATTCATAGACCGGCAGACTGCGCAGCGCACAGGCGGCCAGCACCGCGCCGCGCGCCTGACCTAAAATCATCGCCGTTTTGGCGTTTTTGGCAAAAAAAGCGCCCTCAATGGCGGCTTCATCGGGGGAAAACTCCGTGATCAGCTTATCGATTTCGCGGTGAATCGCCGCCAGACAGCCCGAATGTGACAGCGCAGGTTTATTATGAATCCGCCCATAGGCCAGCGCGCGCATTTGCTGGCCGGAGACCTCAATCACCGCCACGCCGGACGAGCGCAGCGAGGTATCGACCCCTAAAATGCGGACTTTATTCATTCCATTTCCGCCAGAATGGCGTCGGGAATTTCAAATGCACCGTACACGTTCTGGACGTCATCGAGCTCATCCAGCGCTTCAACAATCTTCATCACCTGCTGGGCCTTGGCTTTATCCTTAATCTCGACCGGCATTTCAGGAAGCATAGTGAGTTCCGATGAAGCCGTGGCAATACCCGCCTTCGACAGCGCTTCGCAAACGGCGGCATAATCGGTAAACGCCGTCAGCACTTCAAACTGGTCGCCGTCGCGCTGCATATCTTCCGCGCCCGCCTCGAGCACGATATTCATCAGCGTATCTTCATCAATCCCGGCGGCATCGATATAAATCTGTCCCTTACGCTGGAAACTGCGGCTGACCGCGCCCTGCTGGGCCATGCTTGCGCCGTTCTTCGTGCAGACATTGCGGATTTCGGAGGCCGCACGGTTCTTATTGTCAGTCAGCGCCTGAATAACAAGTCCGACTCCGCCGGGCGCATACGCTTCGTACACGCACTCTTCGAGCGCGGCGCTGGCCAGCTCGCCGGTACCTTTTTTGATGGCGCGTTCGATGTTGTCGTTGGGCATATTCACGGACTTGGCCTTGGCGATCAGAGCGCGCAAGGTAATGTTGCCCGCCGGGTCGCCGCCGCCCATACGCGCCGATACGGTCATTTCCTTGGCAATCTTACTGAAAACTTTGCCGCGCGCGGCATCCGCTTTGCCCTTTTTGATCTTAATATTCGCCCACTTACTATGACCCGACATGAAACCCTCCGTCTGCTTCGCAAAGTTATACGTTATCTGTTAAAAGTTATCCGCCTTCAGCTTCCAGCCTGCGAACCGGTAACTGATAACCGATAACCATCCGGAAATAAACCGTTTTTTACGCTTCCGGCGGATGAATCATCGGCACAAAACGCACCGGAAGATCGTCTTCCTGCATCAGTCCGTCTCCGCACCGCCGCAGAATCACAAGACGCTGGCGCCCGAGGCCGACCGGCAGCATCATCCGCCCGCCCTCGGCCAGCTGATCAACCAGCGCCGACGGCACATCTTCCGGCGAACAGGTACCGATAATCACATCAAACGGCGCGGCCTCCGGCCAGCCGGCATAGCCGTCGCCGCAGCGCACCGTAACCTTAGAGAACCCTTGTTCCGCCAGAACCTGCCGCGCGTGTTCCGCCAGATCGGGAACTGTTTCGATGGTATAAACTTCCGCGCCCAGCGCCGCCAGCACCGCCGACTGATAGCCGGAGCCCGCGCCGATCTCCAGAACCTTATCGCCCTCCTGCGGATTCAGCTTCTCCGTCATGTACGCCACGATATACGGCTGGGAAATCGTCTGGCCGTGCCCGATCGGACCCGGATGATCGCCGTACGGATCGGCAAACGGACGAAACGTCTCCGGAATAAAAAGATGGCGGGGAATCTCCGCCATCGCGCGAAGTACCCGTTCGTCGCGGATATGATAACGCTCCCGCAGAAGCCTCACCATCTCCCGGCGTTCCTCCGCCCAGACTGTCTCGCTCTTCTTCACGGAACCCTCCGCGAACTCTTCCAAGGGTTGGAAAATCAAAGTCTCAATTCCGCCCATCAAAAATTACTGGATTACGGAGGCGACCCCTTTTTCTCTTTTAGTTCAGAACCGTTGTCGCTCCCTGCATTCTGAAGTGAGATTTCCACAAGAGCCACGATTTCATCATACGCTTCGCTTGAGACCCGTTTTACAACCTGCGTAGTATGTTTTTTCTCTGAATCCCAATACATCACGACAAGTATATTCGAACAGATATTAAGACGATACATATCATTATCTGCCCTCACTTTCACCTGCGGGACATAGTGAACGATCGAGGGGTGCCATCCTTCTCTATTTTCACTAAGCAACTTCTTTACAAACCTATATATCTCATCATCTTTTTTTATACTGATCTCTTCGCAGGAATATTTGGGAGCATAACGGTGCAGCTCTAACTCCTTCGGTTCATAATCACTAACATCAACTTTACAGCCAGACACTACCGCTGACATCAAAAGCACTCCGAAAAACAACTTATTTTGCACAATTCTTCCTCCCGAAAATGGTCAGTTCGGTAATCTAGTAATTTCATCCGTCGTATCTGCTCCAATCTCCAAGAGTTGGAAGAATTTCTTCCAACCCTTGGAAAATCAGATCAATCTTCGACGGCGACTTTGTCTTTCTGAGCGGCGGCGATGATTTTCTGGGCGATGTTGG
>DAONGM010000048.1:0-12045 GCA_035404105.1 Pontiellaceae bacterium | reverse complement strand
GGCCGACAAATCCCAAACCTTGGAAATAGCGTTGTCATCAAGGCGCGGGCGGGATATTTTCGGAGCCTTTGAAGGAGAAGCTTATGTCGATTACCGCATTGAGTCCGCTTGACGGGCGTTATGAATCTAAAGTGGCCGAACTGCAGGAGGCCTTTTCCGAATATGCGCTGGTCCGCTGCCGGGTGCTGGTGGAAGTACTCTGGCTCAAAGCGCTCTGCGCCGAAAAGGGAATCCCGGAATGCCGCGCCCTGTCAAAAGCTGAACTTCAGCAGCTCGACGCGATTGTTGCGGGCTTCACTCCGGCCGAGGCCGAGAAGGTCAAGGCGATTGAGAAAACCACCAACCACGACGTCAAGGCGGTTGAATATTATCTGAAAGAGAAGATCGCCGGAACGTCACTGGAAGAGCTGAGCGAATTTCTGCACTTCGCCTGCACCTCGGAAGATATCAATAACCTGTCGCACGCGCTGATGCTCAAACAGGGTCGCGAAATTCTGGCGGCGTCGCAGAACGCGCTGGTGGCGGATCTGGCCGCCAAAGCCAAGGCGTGGAAAGCGGTTCCGCTACTGGCCCGCACTCACGGCCAGACCGCTTCGCCGACCACCGTCGGCAAAGAGCTGGCGGTTTTCGCCAGCCGCCTGCGCCGCGCGGCAGAAGTTTTCCAGACCTTGGAAATCCGCGGTAAGCTGAACGGTGCGGTCGGCAACTACAACGCGCACCTTTCGGCGTATCCGGATGTGAACTGGCCCGCGCTGGCTAAGGGTGTCATCGAGACCGAACTCGGACTGACGCAAAATCCGTTCACCATTCAGATTGAGCCGCACGATTATATGGCCGAGCTGTTCGACGCGCTGGCGCGTTTCAATACGATCCTGCTCGACCTCGACCGCGACATCTGGAGCTACATTTCCTTTGCCTGCTTCAAACAGAAAACCGTCAAAGGCGAGATCGGTTCCTCGACCATGCCGCACAAGGTCAATCCGATCGACTTCGAAAACTCCGAAGGCAACATCGGCCTCGCCAACGCACTGCTGCGGCACATGTCCGAAAAACTGCCGGTTTCGCGCCTTCAGCGCGACCTGACCGACTCGACCGTTCTGCGCAATATGGGCGTTGCGTTCGGCTATTCGCTGCTCGCCTACGGCTCGACGCTTAAAGGTCTCGGCAAGCTGGAGCTGAATGAAGCGAAGCTCGCCGCCGATCTCGACAATGCCTGGGAAGTGCTGGCCGAGCCGATCCAGACGGTGATGCGCAAAGCGGGCATCGAAAAGCCCTACGAAAAGCTGAAAGAGCTGACGCGCGGCAAGGCGATCGATCAGGCGGCCATTCATGACTTCATTAAGAGTCTCGATCTGGCCGATGCCGATAAAGCCCGTCTGCTTGAAATGACACCGGCGAGTTATATCGGTTGTGCAATCGAGATTGCGGAAGAACTCTAATGAGAAGTGCAACGGCCAAAATTCTGACCGGCGAGCAGATGCTCGCTGAGCGTGCGAAGCTCAAAGCGCAGGGGCGCAAGCTGGTTTTTACCAACGGCTGCTTCGATATTCTGCACGCCGGGCATGTCACCTATCTTGAATTTGCCCGCGCTCAGGGCGACTGTCTCGTGCTCGGTCTCAACTCCGATGCGTCGGTCAAACGCAATAAAGGTGATGACCGGCCGATCAACAGCGAAGCCGACCGGGCGCGCGTGATCGCCGCGCTGGAGTGCATCGACTATGTCGTGCTGTTTGACGAAGACGAACCGAAGGCGCTGATTGAAAAAATTATTCCGGACGTGCTGGTGAAAGGTGAGGACTGGGCGCATTACGTCAGCGGGCGCGAAGCGGTCGAAGCCGCGGGCGGCAAAGTGGTGCTGGCCAAAATGGTTGAAGGGCGTTCCACCACCGGCACGATTGAAAAAGTTCTGAAAGTCTACGGAGGTAAGCCGTGAGCATTAAATACATCGTCACCGGCGGAGCCGGCTTTATCGGCAGTAATATCGTCAAGGCGCTGAATGCGCGCGGCGAAACCGATATCCTGCTCGTTGACGAACTGGGCGAGGACGAAAAATGGAAAAACCTCGTCGGCCTGCAATACGAGGACTACATCGACAAAGACGATCTCTTTGATTATCTGGAAGAGCTCACGCTGGATGACGTCAAAGCCGTTTATCATCTCGGCGCGTGCAGCGCGACCACCGAGCTGGATGCCGATTATCTGGCCTATAACAACTACCACTACACCCGCGCTCTGTGCGAAAGCTGTCTGGATGCCGGAGTCCGCTTCGTTTACGCCTCCAGCGCCGCAACCTACGGCGACGGCACTCTCGGTTATTCCGATGCCGACGGAATGACGCCGAAGTACAAGCCGCTGAACATGTACGGCTATTCCAAGCACATGTTTGATCTCTGGGCGCTCAAGAGCGGCGCGATTCGCGAAATCGCCGGCATGAAATACTTCAACGTCTACGGCCCCGGCGAAGCGCACAAAGGCGACATGCGTTCCGTCGTCCATAAATCCTACGGGCAGATTCTGAAAGACGGCGAAGTGAAGCTCTTCAAGTCGCACCGGCCCGGCTATAAGGACGGCGAACAGGTGCGCGACTTCGTATATGTCAAAGACGCGGTCGAAGAAACGCTCTGGTTCGGCGAACACCCGGAGGTGTCCGGCATTTTCAACTGCGGCACCGGGCAGGTCCGCACCTGGAAAGATCTGGTCAGCGCGGTATTCTGTGCAATGGGACGCCAACCGAATATCCAGTTCATCGACATGCCCGAACACCTGCGCGGAAAATATCAGTACCACACGCAGGCGGATCTGACCAAACTGCGCGCCGCCGGTTATACACGTCCGTTTATGTCGCTCGAAGACGGCATTACCGACTATGTGCAGAACTTCCTCATGAAAGAGGAATAACCGCAGTGAAACCGGCGATTCACGGACTTTTTCTTCCGGAGCTGGAAGCTTTCTGCAAAGCGCAGGGACAACCGGTTTTCCGTGCAAAGCAAATATGGGACTGGCTCTACTCCAAGCGGATTTCATCCGCCGACGAGATGCAGAACCTGCCCGCGCCGTTCCGCGCTCAGCTTGCCGAACACTTCAGTTTCCAGTGTCTGGAGAAGCTCGAAACCAAAGGCGAACCCGGCGAAACACAGAAACTGCTGTTCCGGCTGGCGGATAACGAACTGATCGAAACTGTGATTATTCCGGCACCGCGCCGGCAGACCAATACGGTTTGCGTTTCCAGTCAGGTCGGTTGCCGGTTCGGCTGCGCTTTTTGTGCCAGCGGACAGAAGGGCGTGATCCGCAATCTTTCCGCCGGCGAGATCGTCGGCGAAGTGCTGGAAGTCGCTAAGATGCTCGGCGGGCGGCCCGATAATGTGGTGTTCATGGGAATCGGCGAACCGTTCGATAACTACGACGAAGTGCTGCGCGCCATCCGCATCCTGAATCATCCGGACGGCCTGGGAATTGGCGCCCGCCGCATTACCATCAGCACCTGCGGCGTCGTTCCCGGTATCCAGCGGCTGGCCGAAGAGGGTTTGCAGGTTGAGCTTTCGGTTTCTCTTCATGCGCCCGATTCAGAAACCCGCTCGCGGATCATGCCTGCCAATGAAAGCTGGCCGCTCGATGAGCTGATGGACGCCTGTGCCGACTATACCGCTAAAACAAACCGGATCATCACGTTTGAATATACACTGATCAAAGCCCTGAACGATTCGCCGGCGCAGGCGCGCCAGCTGGCGAATCTGCTTAGAAAATTTTCCTGTCGCGTGAATCTGATTCCGCTCAGTCCGGTTGAAGAGTTCGACGGCGAGCGTCCGGATGCGGAGACGATGAAAATCTTTCTGGAAACTCTGGAGAGCGCCGGCATCAATACGACATTCCGCGATTCTAAAGGTTCTTCACTTAAAGCCGCCTGCGGCCAGCTCCGCGCCCGGCGGCTCTGATTTGCCGAATTCTGCAAACAAAAAAACCCTCTTCCTTGCGGAAGAGGGTGGTACAGGGTGGGTTGAAAGGATGGCTATTTCTTCATCGGGCAGACGCCGCCAGTGCATCCGGCTTCTTTAGCCGCTTTTTCAGCGCCGCAGGCAGCTTTCTTTGCGTCAGCTTTTGCTTTGCAGGCTGCGCACATTCCGCCGGCTGCTTTGCAGGCCGGACAGGCGGCGGTTTTACAACTTCCGTCCGTCGTGCAGCAGGCCTCTTTGACAGCGCAGGCTTTTGCATCAGCGGGAGCTTTTGCGTCAGCCGGGGTTTTTGACATAGCGAACAAGGAACCGGCGAGAACACCTATTGCGAGTACGATAACCAACTTCTTCATGCAAACCTCCATTTGTTGGTCGAAATTCTATTCTATTGCTTTCCTCCGGTCAAACCGTCCTGTACCTTTCTGGCTTTTTTAAAAAAATGAGAAAATTATTTGACGGAAGGTGGTGGATGGTGGCATAAGATGGAGCAAGGAAGGGCGGAGTGGAGTATGAATACAGAAGAAAAGGTGATTGAAGAGCTGTTCGTCGGTTCGTTCCATCATTCGCTGGATCCTAAGCGCAGACTGATTATTCCATCGGATTGGCGCTCAATGATGGGTGAAACACCCCGTTTATACGTTTTTCCGCATCCCGACCGTAAATGTCTCTATCTTTATACGCTGGCGGAAATGAACCGCCGTCTGCGGCAGTTGCGTGAATCCGGCGGAGTGGATGCGCAAGGTGAGCAGGCTGTGCGCGCGATGACGGCTTCGGCGGATGCTCTGACAGTTGACGCGCAGGGCCGTGTGCGCATCAAGGATGAGCTGCTGGCGCATGTTGAGGTAAAGAGCAAGGTGGTACTGGTCGGCACACTCACCCGCATCGAGCTCTGGAGCGAAGAACATTTTGACATGGCACTGCCCGCTGTTTCAGCGCTGGCGGAAACCGTTTTTTACGGAGGCTATTAGGAGGTCAGGTATGAGTATGAACAGCATAGCAAAGTATATGTACTTTTCGCGGGCGATTGACCTGACGCCCGAAAAAGACCGCTACCTCCGGCTGCCGGAAAGCGGGATGCAGCGCACGGTGCTGATGACGCCGAGCCGGGCGGCTACGTTTTCGGCTGCCTGCTCGCGCCGGGTAATCGGAATGCGGCTGGCGTAATAGAGGAACTATGCATGTACCGGTGATGTTGAATGAGACGTTGGATCTGCTGGTGACAAATCCGGCGGGCACATATATCGACGGAACACTCGGACGGGGCGGACATGCAGCGGAGATTTTGAAGAGGCTTTCGCCGGAAGGACGGCTGATCGGACTGGACCGGGATTTGGAAGCGATCGAACAGACGAAAGAGATTTTAAAACCCTTCGGGGAACGGGCGATACGGATACACGGAAATTTTGCGGATATGAAAGAGCTTTGCAGACAGATCGGCGTGACGGAGGTGGACGGGGTGCTCCTCGACCTCGGCGTCAGCTCGCCGCAGCTGAATGTCGCGGAGCGCGGGTTCAGTTTTGCCAAAGACGGTCCGCTGGATATGCGTATGGATCGTACGCAGGGCCGTTCGGCCGCCGATTTAGTGAATGAGGATGATGAGGAAACGCTGGCCGATCTGATTTACCGTTTCGGTGAAGAGCGCGACTCCCGCCGGATTGCGCGGGCGATTGTGCTGGAACGTCAGCACGGCCGGATTGAGCGGACGCTCAAGCTGGCTGAAATCGTTGAACGGGCCAAGGGCGGGCGTCGCGGTCCTATTCATCCGGCCACGCAGACGTTTCAGGCGCTGAGGATGGCCGTGAATGCCGAGCTGGAAAGTCTGGATGCCGGACTGGAAGCCGGGCTTTCCATGCTTCGCGACGGCGGACGGATGACGGTGATTACATTTCACAGTCTGGAAGACCGTCCGGTGAAGGAATTTTTTAAACGCCATACGGTGAAGCGCGAGTCGCTTCAGCAGGGCGGCGAGAAACTGATTTATGAAAAACCGGCTGTACGGCTGCTGACAAAAAAGCCGCTGACGGCCTCGAAACAGGAATTGATGAATAATCCGCGGGCGCGTTCAGCCAAACTGCGCGCGGTTGAAAGGGAGAAAGCAGCATGAAAAAAAGACAGGGAGAAAGAAGTCGCAAAGCCCAGGTACGGATTCCGTTTCCGGTGGTACTTGCCAATATTCTGGTCTTTGTCGCCGTATTCGGACTCAGCTATGTCTGGCTGTGCGCCCGCTGCGATACGCTTGGACAGGAGATCAAACGGCTTGAAACCGTGCAGCGTGAAACCCGCCGCCGCATGATTAATGAACAGGACCGCTGGTCGAACCTGCTGGCGCCTGCCAATCTGGATCGCGCTCTCAAACGGCACAATCTGGCGATGCATCTGCCGGACGAACAGCAGATCGTCCGTGTACGCAACATCGCGGGCACCCCGTCCGCCGCTCTCGCTTATAATAAATAATGTCCCGATGGATCTCTATGGATGAAGTATAAAGGGAGAACGATAATAACGTCCGTCGTGATCGCGACGGTTTTTATAGGGCTGGGTATTCGCCTGGCCTTTTTGCATTTACGGCCCTCGCCGGGGACACTGGCGCGCATTGAAAGCGGACGTCATCTTGAGATGGAAACCCGCGGTCCGCGCGGCCGCATTCTTGATCGCAACGGCAATATGCTGGCTGTGGACATCGCTGCCAAGCACGTCTGCGTCGACCCGAAGTTTATTCTGCAGTACGGCGATGTAAAAGCGGTATACAGCGCACTGGCGAGCCAGTTTCCGGCGGATCGCGCCGAGCTCTGGAAAGAGTTGAACCAGCCGGACTCGCAATATGTGCGGGTTCAGAAGTTTGTGCGCGAAGAGGCTCTGGGGCCGTTGCGTAACATGAATCTGAAAGGCGTTATTTTTGAAGACGTGCCGATTCGCGACTATCCCAAAGGGGTTCTCGGTGCGCACGTTATCGGTTATGCCAATTACGAAGGGGTCGGCAGTGCCGGTGTTGAGCAGCGCATGAATGCCCAGCTGCAGGGTGTTGCCGGTCTGCGCATCAGCCAGAAAGACGGCCGCCGCCGCGAGATTTATCAACTCCGCACCGTTGATATTGAGCCCCAACAGGGCGCGGATGTCTATCTGACTATTGATCAGCAGATTCAGCACTTTGCCGAAAAAGCGCTCGATAATCTGATGACCAAATATCACCCCAAAGCGGCGTGGGCGATTGTGCAGAATGTGCGCACCGGTGAGATTCTGGCGATGGCTTCGCTGCCGACTTTTAACCTTAACCGCTTCAGCACCGCGCCGGCTGAGTGGATGCGCAACCGCGCCATCAACTATACCTATGAGCCCGGTTCGACCATGAAGGCGATGATCGTCGCTTCGGCGCTCGACTGCGGCGCTGTACGTGCCAATGACATTTTCGACTGTGAAAACGGCTCTTGGTATTACGGCGGAGCCACGCTGCATGACTCACACCCATGCGGCAGGCTGACCGTTGCCGACATCATTAAAAAATCGAGCAACATCGGTGCGGCCAAAGTGGCGCTCCAGATGGGTGACGCGAAGGTTTATAAATGTCTGCGGTCTTTCGGTTTCGGCGATCGCACCGGTCTTGAACTGCCCGGCGAAGATGCCGGTATTCTCTGGAAAACGGACCGCTGGTCGAAAATGAGTATTACCCGTATTGCCATGGGCCACGAAGTACTCGTTACTTCCATGCAGATGCTTTCTGCCATCGGCGCGATTGCCAACGACGGCATCCGCCTGCGTCCGCTGATTATCCGCAAGGTTGTAAATTCTAAAGGTGAAACCGTTCTTGCACCGCAGCCGGAAGTTCTTGCCCGGCCCATTCGTCCGGAAACGGCGAAAGAAATGCGCCGGCTGATGGCTCGTGTCACCCAGCCTGGCGGAACAGCCACAGCGGCTGCGCTGCCGGGATATCTGGTGGGAGGGAAAACCGGTACGGCACAGAAAGTGGATTTGGAACACGGCGGATATTATCACGACAAATTCATGGCTTCGTTTGTCGGCTTTCTGCCGGTTGAAAATCCAACCATCAGCATCATCGTTGTTGCGGATGAACCGCAGCAGGGCGGTTACTACGGCGGAACCGTGTGCGCTCCGTACTTCCGTGAAATCGCCGACCAGACGGTGCGCTACCTGCGCATACCGCCTGAAGGCTTTACCACCGAATATGTGACCGAAATTGAAACCGGCGGTTCCGGTGAGGAAAGCATTTCAGACTGAGGCCGCTATGACACTGAAAGAACTGCTGGACGGTATAGAAACAGTGGAAGTTGCCGGTGACACCTCCGGCGAAATCACCGGGATTGTGTATGACTCGCGTCGCGCTGTGCCCGGGTCGCTTTTTGTCGCGCTGCACGGCGCGAAAGCCGATGGTGCCGCGTATATCGAAGACGCCAGTCAGCGCGGCGCGGCAGCCGTTGTCTCGCAGTCGCCCTGCGCCTTCGGCGGAAACTTTCCCTGCGTCCAGGTCGCCGACGCGCGGCTGGCGCTGGCGCAGCTTGCGGCCGCATTTTACAAAAATCCTGCCGCGCGCCTCTGCACGGTCGGCATTACCGGCACGAACGGAAAAACGACGGTCAGTTTTATGCTGCGCGAAATTTTCAAAGCCGCCGGACGGCGGCCCGGGCTGCTCGGAACGGTGCGCTATGAAATCGGTGACCGTGTGATTCCGGCTTCGCGCACGACGCCGGAATCCCTTGACCTGCAAGCCATGTTTGCACAGATGGAACGCGCCGGATGCGACAGTGCCGTGATGGAAGTTTCTTCGCATGCGCTGGCGCAGCACCGCGTTGACGGAGTTCTTTACGATGCCGCAATCTTTACGAACCTCACTCAGGATCACCTCGACTACCACGGCACGCTCGAAGAATACTTCATTGTAAAATCCCGCCTGTTCAATCAGGTGCGGCGGTTTGCCGTCATTAACTGCGACGATCCGTGGGGCAAACGGCTGCTCAACGAAAAGCAGACGTTGAAAGGACTTTTATCCTATGGATTCGAAGAAGGGGCGGCGGTGCGCGGACTCGATCCTGTCACGGATACGAACGGTTCGCGGATGCGCGTCCAGAGTCCGTGGGGAGAAGCCGAAATCACGCTGCAGCTGATCGGCCGGTTTAATCTGTACAATGCGCTGGCCGCCTTTGCCGCCGCTGCCGCGCTGGGGATTCCTCTGCCGGTTATCGTTAAAGCGCTTTCGGAAATGCAATGTGTGCCCGGTCGTCTCGAAGCGGTTCCGAACAATAAAGGCAAACGGGTTTTTGTGGATTACGCGCACACCGACGACGCGTTGCGTAACGTGCTCGAAACCTTGCGCGAAATCACATCCGGAAAGCTTGTCGTCGTTTTCGGCTGCGGCGGCAACCGGGATAAAGGCAAGCGGCCTCTGATGGGAAAGGTTGCCGCACGCATCGCCGATTACTCGATCATTACCAACGATAATCCGCGCAATGAGATTCCTGAAAAAATCGCTGCGGACATTGCCGGCGGATTCGATTCCGAACGGAAATATGAAATCGTCCTCGACCGGAAAGCCGCCATTGCGCGCGGCCTTGAACTGGTCGGCAGAAAAGACATTCTGCTGGTCGCGGGCAAGGGGCATGAAACCTGCCAGGAATTTAACGGCGCGATATTTCCGTTCGATGACCGCGAAGCTGTCCGGGAGGCTCTCTGATGGAGAAGATACAGTTCAGTGCAGCGGAATGTGCCGGCTGGGTTTCTGGAGCCTGGAGGAATTCAGATAAAAACTTTCCGATTCTCGGTATTTCCCATGACACGCGCACGTTGAAGCCGGGTGAACTCTATATTGCCATCAAGGGCGCGTCGCATGACGGACATGACTTTGTCCGGCAGGCTGTTGAAAAAGGCGCGACGGGGCTCATTGTTGAGCGGGAGTTTCCTGCTTACGGAAGCGTACCGCAGCTGATCGTTCCTGACACGATGCCGGCGCTCCGGGCGCTGGCTGCCGGCGTTCGCCGCCACTGGACGGGAACGGTCATTGGTATCACCGGCAGTGTCGGGAAAACCACCGTCAAAGAACTGATCGCTTCGGTGCTGTCGCAAAAGGGAACGGTTTGCAAAACGCCCGGCAACTGGAATAACGATATCGGCCTGCCGCTCAGCATGCTGGCCGCCGACCGCAACGCGGACTTTTTTGTTTTTGAACTCGGCATGAACCATCCCGGCGAAATCGACCAGCTGGCCGGCCTGCTTCGTCCCGACTGGGCGGTTCTCACCGACATCGGTAAAGCGCACATTGAGTTTTTTGAGTCGCTGGAAAAAATTGCGGAGGAAAAAGCTTCGCTGCTTGCCTATGCCGGCAACGCGCTGCTGGACGAAACATCGGAATGGTTCGCGCTGTTCAAATCCAAGTGCAAAGGCCGCATCGTCACGTTTGGAAAAGAACCCTTTGCGTTTACAGCACCGCTGCCCGGCGAACACATGGTTCGTAACTCGCGCCGCGCCGCGGCGCTCGGTCTGGCGCTGGGTCTTTCGCCCGAAGCGGTCCAGTCCGGCCTGTCGGCGTTCCGGCCTGCGCCGATGCGCTGGGAGCGGAGTATGCACAACGGGATTGTTTTTATTAACGACGCCTATAATGCCAATCCGCTTTCGATGCGCGCTTCGCTGACCACGTTTTCTGAAATGCCGTGCGAAGGCCGCCGGTTTGCAGTGCTCGGCGGTATGCGCGAACTGGGCGGAACGGCAGAAGCCGAGCATCGCGAGCTGGGGCGGTTTGTGGATACCTTAAAGCTGGATAGCGTACTTACTATCGGAGAGGCCGGGGCACAGATGGCCTGCGCCGGCATCACCGGTATCGATAAGCCGGCGGCTGTTGATTTCCTGCGCACCCATTTGCGCTCCGGCGATATGGTGCTTTTTAAAGCATCGCGCGGCGAGCGGCTCGAAACCATTCTTGAAGATTTGAAAACCAGAATTTAACCGGAGACGTATTATATGTTTTATTGGCTGTATCAGTTCAACGAGGTCATCTCATCGCTGCGTATTTTCCGCTACATCACTTTCCGCGCCGTGATGGCCGCCGGAACCGCTTTTATTTTCAGTCTCATTGTCGGTCCCTGGCTGATTGAAAAACTGCGCGCCATCAATTTCGGTGAACAGAAGACCGATGAGCGGGTGGCCGGCCTGGCGCAGGATAAGCGGGCTAAAGTCGGCACGCCGACGATGGGCGGGCTGATGATTATTTTCACCACGGTCTCCGCCACCGTGCTGTGGGCCGAGCCGGGTAATTTTTTCATGCTCTGCGCACTGACGACCTTCTGCTTTCTTGGCGTACTCGGATTTATTGATGATTATGCCAAGATCAAGAAGTCCAAAGGGCTTTCGCCGCGCGCCAAGCTTGCCGTCCAGGCCGGCTGGACGATCCTGCTGCTGGCGGCACTTTGCGCAAATCCGGAAACCTGTCTGCGCACTCAGCAGCTCATGGTTCCGTTCATTAAATATCCGGTGATTTCTTCCATGGGTCTTTTCGGTACGCTGGCCTTCATTTTTCTGGTGCTGGTCGGCTCTTCGAACGCCGTGAATCTGACCGACGGACTCGACGGACTGGCGATCGGCTGCACCAACTCGGCGGCGGCGGCCTATCTGGTGATGGCTTATGCGGCAGGTAACTTTATATTTGCTGAATACCTGCAGGTTCCGTTTGTGAAGGGCGGCGGAGAACTGGCGGTTTTCTGCGGCGCGCTGCTCGGCGCAGGGCTTGGATTCCTCTGGTTCAACTGCCATCCGGCGCGCGTGTTTATGGGCGACACCGGCAGTTTGGCCATCGGCGGCGGTATTGCAGCGGTCGCCATTCTCATTAAACAGGAACTGGTACTCGTCATCGTCGGCGGAGTGTTTGTTATGGAAGCGGCCAGCGTGCTGATTCAGCAGAGCTGGTTTAAGGTCACGAAAAGAATATACGGCGAGGGCCGGCGCGTTTTCCGTTGCGCACCGCTGCATCACCATTTCGAATTCATCGCCAGAGACCGTGCAGCTGCAGCCGGACGCTCCGTCGGCGCGGCGGAAAATATGATTACGATCCGCTTCTGGATTCTTTCCATCATCTTCGCCCTGATCGGCGTTGCCA
>DAONGM010000047.1:0-12126 GCA_035404105.1 Pontiellaceae bacterium | reverse complement strand
ATATGCTCGGAATTTCAAAGTTATATCTGGATAACGTCGAATCATCCGACGAATTACGTTACGGATTGACCCGCCGTCCGGCGTCCGTGCGCCGCCCGATTGTGGTCTGGAATTGTACACAGTTTTGCAATCTTGAATGCGCCCACTGCTACGCGCGTTCCGACGCGACAACCTGTGCGGATGAGCTTACCACGGCGCAGGCAAAAAAAATGATTGATGAGATCGCCTCCTTCGGCTGTCCGGTTCTGCTTTTTTCCGGCGGTGAACCGCTCGTTCGTAAAGATGTCCCCGAACTGGCTGAATATGCCCGTGCGAAAGGACTGCGCGCAGTGATCTCGACGAACGGCACATTGATTGACCGGCCGCTTGCCGGCCGCTTACAAAAGATCGGACTGTCCTATGTCGGCATCAGCATTGACGGCACCGAGACCACGCATGATTTATTCCGCTGCAAAAAAGGCGCGTTTCAGGCCGCCCTGCGCGGAATCCGCAACTGTCGCGACGCCGGACTGAAAGTCGGACTGCGGTTTACCCTGGTTAAAGATAATATCGCTGATATCCCGGCCGTCTTTGATCTGATGGAAGCTGAGAACATTCCCCGCATTTGCTTCTATCATCTCGTCAACACCGGCCGCGGAGAAGATCTCAATAACGACGACGGCATGCCGTCGCACGAAGCAACCCGCGCCGCGCTTGAACTGATTATTAAACGAACTGCAGAACTTCATGCGAAGGGAAAAAAAGTTGAAGTGCTCACCGTCGACAATCACAGTGACGGCCCCTGGCTGCTGCGCAAAATGCGCGCCGAAAACCATCCCGACGCGGCGCACGTTTATGATCTGCTCAAACTCAACGGCGGAGCGGCTTCCGGCTCCGGCGTCGGCATCAGTTGTATCAGCTGGAACGGCGACGTCTATCCCGATCAATTCTGGCGCAGTAAAAAGCTGGGCAATGTACTCAAAACCCCTTTTGGAGAAATCTGGACTGATCCGGAAAATGAATTTCTGCAGAAACTCAAGAAAAAGGCGGCTCATGTAACCGGACGTTGCGCTGATTGTCAGTATCTCGAACTGTGCGGCGGCAACTTCCGCGCCCGGGCCGAAGCCTCTACAGGCGATCTGTGGGCGCCGGATCCGGCCTGTTATCTGACCGATGAGGAGATTCACGGTGCATAAGCCAGGCAGAAATCCTTCGATCATTGCATGGGAAATCACCCGGCGCTGCGGATTGAACTGCCGCCACTGCCGCGGTGCGGCCCGCGACTGCGACTATGCCGGTGAATTTTCCACCGCAGAATGTTTGAAAACCGTTGATGCGCTGGCGGCATTTTCTAAACCGATGATCATTCTCACCGGAGGCGAACCGCTAATGCGCGCTGATATCTTTGACGTCGCGCGCTATGCCGCGCAAAAAGGCTGCCGCGTGGTATTGGCGACTTGCGGTCATCGGTTAACGCCGGATGTTGCGGCGGAGCTCAGAACGTCCGGCGTTATGGCCGTCAGTGTCAGTTTGGATGCCGCCACGGCGCAGGCACACAATGCATTTCGCGGTGTCGAAGAAGCGTATGAAAAAACGCTGAACGGACTGAACCACCTTAAGGCGGCAGGAGTTCCGTTCCAGATCAATACAACCGTTTCAAAACTCAATGTTGATGAACTGCCGGCCCTGCTGGAACAGGCGGTTACGCTCGGGGCGGCGACAATCGATTTCTTTTTTCTGGTTCCGACCGGGCGCGGCGCACAAATGACCGATCTCGCTCTCAGTCCCGCAGCCCGTGATCGTGCGCTTGAATGGATTGCAACTCAGGCGAAGAGTGCGCCGGTTCGTGTCAAAACGACCTGTGCCCCTCAGTATAAAAAGTTCATTTCTTCAGAACACACCCCGCCGTTTATGGGTTGCATGGGCGGACGCGGGTTTATTTTTATTTCGCATACCGGCATTCTCCAGCCCTGCGGATTTCTTGATCTGCCCTGCGGCGACCTGCATGCCGCCGGTTTCGATTTCGAAACCCTGTGCCATACTTCAGATGTGTTTAAAAATATGCGAACACTCAATCCGTTCGCCGGCTGCCCGGCCCGCGCCTATGCCCGCACCGGCGACTACATGAAAGAAGAGGCCGAATGACCGGTTATTCATCCTCTGAAAAAAAAGTGCTCACGAAGCTTCAACGCGGAATTGAGCCGGTATCGCGGCCCTTCCGGAATCTGGATATTCCGGAAGACGCCGTACCGGCGCTGTTGCGCCGTACGAAAGAAGCGGGACTGCTGCGCCGTTTCGGCGGCATATTCGACGCCCGCCGGCTGGGCTATAAAAGCATTCTTTGTGCGCTGGACGTTTCTGCGGAGCAAATAGAGGAAAAGGCCGCCATCATCGGCGCGCACCCGGGCGTGACGCATTGCTATGAGCGTCTGCCGTTGTACGGCAGAGGGAACTATCCGCGGCTCTGGTTTACGCTGGCGATGCTCCATGATGAGTTCGATCAAGGTCTGGCCGCGCTGCGCGCGCAAATCGCCCCATGCACACTGTTTGAGCTGCCTGCGTTGCGCCGGTTTAAAATCGATGTCGTTTTCGATCTTCAGACCCGTAATCGCGACGAGGTTTTTCCCGGACTCGATCCGTCCGCTGTTCCGTCGCAAGACGAAACGTTCCGCACATTTTCCGCCGATGAAAAAGCGCTGGTCCGCGTGCTGGACCAGCAGATTCCGCTCACCGAACGTCCTTTCGCGGCGCTGGCTGAAATGATCGGGCAGACTGAAGAGAATATTCTTTCCACGCTGAAGATATGGAAAGAGCAGGGCGTGCTTCGCCGTATCGGCGCGATTCTTTATCACCGCGAAGCCGGGTTTAAAGCCAACGCCATGTGTGTCTGGCCGGTCGATGGTGACATCGCCGCCGCAGGGCGCCGCACGGCCGCACGGCCCGAAGTCACTCATTGTTATCAGCGCCCCCGCCTTGAAACCTTTCCGTTTGATCTTTATGCGATGATCCATACCGGAAGCTGGGACGAAACCAAGGCGCTGTATAAGGATATTTCTTTCACCTGCGACCTGCAGAATGGCGAGCTGTTCGCCTCCGGGCGTGAATTTAAAAAAGACAGTATGAAGTACTTTAACCATGAGTGAGTCGCAGAAAACCAGTGCATTGCCTGTCAACCTGCTTTTAGCGGACCGCCCTTGTCTGGTGGTCGGCGCGGGGCGGATTGCGTCACGCAAGATCGGATACCTGCTTGAAGCCGGCGCGAAAGTTACAGTGGTCAGCCCCGAGGTTTCCGAAGAAGCTGCGGCGTGGATCAGCGAACAGCGCATTGTGCATCTGAACCGGCCGTTTAAATCAGATGATACGGCCGGTTTTGCAGTTGTTTTTGCCGCTACGAACGACCGGTACGTCAACCGGCTGGTTCTGGATGACTGCCGCAAACACAAGGTTCTTTGCAGCTGCGTCGACGGACATTGGGCTCAGAGCGATTTCACTACACCCGCAATCAGCCGTCACGGAAACCTTACCCTGACGGTTTCCACAGACGGACATTCCTGCCGTCAGGCTAAGCTGATCAAGGACAACCTGGCAAAACACATTGCGATGGTTGAAACCGCCGATCTTGTCGTTGTCGGAACCGACCATCACCACATGGATATCGAAGAGCGCGAACCGTTTCACCTGACGGGGCCGCGCTTTGAACGTATCGGCTGGATGATCATGCAGCTGTGGGGCATCCATGAATTCATGATTCTCAATACCTGCAATCGCGTGGAATTAATTGCGGTAGCATCCCGGGAAACCAGCACCAACGGCATCCTGCGTCATCTCCTCGGATTCGATAAGCTCACGGAAGACAAATTTTACCTCAAGCACGGGGCTGAAGCCTACGGGCACCTTTGCATGGTTTCCGCCGGCATGCTGTCGCAGACACCGGGTGAGAGCCATGTCGCCGCGCAGATCAAAGATGCTTTGGCCGAAGCACAGCGGCGCGGCTGGGCCGGCAGAATGATGCAGGAGTGGGTTTCCACGCTGCTTCATGTGTCCAAGCACATTCAAACTGAAGTGGCACCGCTATTCTGCAGTGAAGAAATTGAGGATATCGCTCTGAAATATCTTCAGACTCAAATCCCCGGTCTCTCCTCAAAAACCGTCATGGTACTGGGTGCCGGCAGGATCGGAGAGGCGCTGGTTCGCAAGGCCGTTCAAAAGACCGGAAAAATCATCTGGTGCTGCCACATCAACCGTCCCGAGATTCCCGGTGAGTGGAAGGACCGTGTTGAACTCTGCACGTTTAATGACTTCATGAACCGGCTTGAAGAGACGGACGTGATCATCAGTTCCGCCGGGGCGCCCGGCCATGTGCTGCATCGGGGACACGCTCCGTTTTTTAACCGGCAGAAACCTGTGCTCTTGATTGATCTCGGTATGCCGCGCAATATCGAACCTGCACTGGACGGGCTGGTGCCGGGACTCCGAATCGTCGATCTGGACGGTCTGAAATGCCGGTACCGGCATGGAACCGCCGAAACGAATAAAATTTATCACCGCTGCCAAGGCATCATAGAAGAGCATCAGGATCAGTATGAACGGATCATTAAAAGTTTTCAGGGCGGGAACGCGCAATAGCCGGCTGGCGCTCTGGCAGACTGCCCGGGTGCTGGAGATTCTGCGGAAATTTCTGCCGGAGCATGAGTTTCAAACCGTCGAAATCACTGCGCCCGGAGATGCTGACCGCACAACCGATCTTCGCGAAAGTCCGGCGGATTTCTTTACCCGCACGCTCGACGAAGCGCTGCTGGCCGGAAAAATAGACTTTGCTGTGCACAGCGCCAAAGACCTGCCTGAGCCGGTTCCGGAAGGTATCGACTGGTTCTGGCTCCCGGACCCCGGCGACCGCCGGGACGTGCTGGTTGGATCGCTGAATCCAAAAGTGATCGGAGTGAGCAGCGACCGTCGCGCAGCCTATGCGGCTAAACGGTTCCCGTTCGCAAAACAGTATCCGGTCCGCGGCAATATCGAAGAGCGGATTCAGCAGCTCGACGCAGGAAAATTTGATTTGTTAATCATGGCCGGCGTCGCGCTGCAGCGGCTGGGACTCGAAGACCGTATCACTGAATGGATTCCGCTGGATCAGCTGGAAACGTCGGAGTCTCAGGGAGCTCTGGCGGTAACGTTTCGTAAAAACGATCCGCGGCTCTGCGCGATTCGCAGCCTGTTTGTTAAAAGCGCAACCTTTGTCGGCGCGGGCGTCTGCGCCGGACATTGCACTCTTGACGGTCTGCACGCGTTGAGGACCGCCGAGGTCTGTCTTTATGACGCGCTGATGGATGAATCGCTTTTGCACCACCTGCCGGAAACGGCACGGAAAGTTTACGTCGGCAAACGGCTCGGCGCGCATTCGCAGTCACAGGACGAAATCAATCGGCTGCTGTGCGATTACGTTCGCAAAGGTCTGCGCACCGTTCGCCTCAAAGGCGGCGATGCAGGAATTTTCGGGCGGCTGGCCGAAGAGATGGACGCTCTCGAAGCGCTGGGACTGGCCGGTCGTGTTCTGCCCGGTATCAGCGCCATGCAAACCGCCGCCGCGCATACCGGTATTCTTTTAACGCGGCGCGGCGTCGCCCGCGGATTTTCTGTCATGACTCCGCGCTTGCAGGGCGGAGGAATCGGCCCCGTTACAAAAGCCGCCCGGGCAGAGCTTCCCGTTGTTTTTTACATGGCCGCCGGCACGGCAGAAAAACTGGCGCAGGAGATGATTGCGGACGGTGTTCCTCCGGCTATGCCGTGTGCGCTGGTCTTCGGAGCGGGCTCGGAAAAAGAAGCAGTATTCAGATCAACGCTCGGGAACCTGCCCGCTGTCGATGAAGTCACCGGCCGGCTGCCGGGGCTGTTTATCGTCGGCGAAATCGCCCGCTACGGTTTTGACCGCTCGCTCGGCGCGCTCGGCGGACAGCGCGTCCTGCTCACTTGCAGCGAAGCCCTGATGGAAAAAGCGGTGCAGGCCGTTAACGATTCCGGCGGACGCCCGGTGGCGCGCCCGCTGATCCGGCTGAAGATTTCAACGGACGGAATGGATGCGGTTCGTCATCTTGCTTCATACGACTGGATCGCGCTGACATCGCCGTCTGCTGTCCGCTGTTTTCATGAACTGCTTCTCAAAGAAAAAATTGATCTGCGGCGAATTCCGAAAATCATGAGCGTCGGCTCCGGTTCCCTATGGGCGCTCCGCCGGATCGGGCTCGGTTGCGACCTGATGCCCGAAAGCGACTTCAGCGGTGCAGGTCTGCTCGCCGACGCCGTGCCGGTGGTGAAGGGACAGAAAATCCTGCGGCTTCGTTCTCAGAATGCCGGAACGGAACTGGCTGACGGACTGCGCGCAGCCGGCGCGGAGGTTACGGATTGCGTACTTTACACGAACAAGCCGGTTCACTATCCGGAAATGCCTGAATTTGACAGCGTCTATTTTGCCAGTGCATCGGCGGTGGAATCCTTTATTGAGCAGTGGGGCGCAGCCGTTTTGAAAAATAAAATCATTCTCGCAATCGGCGGCCCGACGCAGGCTGCGTTGAAATCCTTTGGTTTGAACGCCGGCGTCATCGGCGAAATGGCGACCGTGGAAGAGAGTCTGCGCGCTTTGGCTGTTTATGAAATTAACCGGAGAATAACCCATGTTTCCTGAAATCAGACTGAGACGTTTACGCCGCACCGAAGGACTGCGCCGGATGCTTGGACAGCCGCTGCCCGGTCCGGAAAAATTCATCTGGCCGGTTTTTATCCGCGAAGGGAAGGGTGTTGATGAAGCGATCAGCGCGATGCCCGGCCAGTCGCGGATGAGCGTTGATGTGCTTCTTAAACGGCTGAAACCGGTGGCGGAAAGCGGAGTCGGCGGCGTACTCCTTTTCGGGCTGACCGATCCGGCGAAAAAAGACGCGAACGGCTCGGAGGCCTTTAACGAAAAAGGCGCGGTACAAAAGGCGATCCCCGCCATCAAGAAAGCCTTCCCGCAGCTGACCGTTTTCACGGATGTCTGTCTTTGCGCCTATACCGACCACGGACATTGCGGCCCGCTGAATGCCGCCGGAGAGGTGGATAACGATGCCGCGCTGACGCTGCTGCAGAAGGTGGCGGTTTCGCATGCGCAGGCCGGCGCGGACTGCGTCGCGCCGAGCGCCATGATGGACGGGCAGGTTCTGGCAATCCGCGAAGCGCTCGACGAAGAGGAACTGACCGATACGCTGCTGATGAGTTATTCCAGCAAGTTTGCCTCGGCGATGTACGGCCCGTTCCGCGAAGCGGAGCAGTCGGCTCCCGGTAAAGGCGACCGGCAGAGCTATCAGGCTTCGTACAGCGATTTGCGCACGGCGCTGCGCGAATCGGAGTTTGATGAAGATGAAGGCGCGGATATCCTCATGGTTAAGCCGGCGATGATGTATCTCGACGTTATTCATCAACTGCGCGAGACAACTGACCTGCCGGTCGCCGCGTATAACGTCAGCGGCGAATATTCCATGCTGATTGCCCAGGCGGAACGTGGCTGGGGCGATCTGCGCGCGATGGTCCGCGAAAATATGGCGGCGATGCAGCGTGCCGGGACCGGCATTTTCATCTCCTACTGGGCCAGCCGCTACAACGAACTGTTGAAGGACTGAAACCGTGAAATCAAACGAATGGTTCAAGCGGGCTCTGAAGGTAATTCCCGGCGGTGTGAACAGCCCCGTCCGGGCGTTTAACGCCGTGGGCGGCGGCCCGGTTTATGTGACGAAAGGCAAGGGCGCGAGGATTACCACCGCTGAAGGCCGCGAGCTGATTGATTTTTGCGGGTCGTGGGGACCGCTGATTCTTGGGCACGCCCGTCCGGAGGTGGTCGATGCGGCTTGTGCCGCCGCCCGCGACGGGATGACCTTCGGCATCAACACGCCGCGCGAGGTGGAGTTTGCCGAACTGCTTTGCGCGCAGGTGCCTTCGATGGAGCAGACCCGGCTGGTCAATTCCGGCACGGAGGCCGTGATGACGGCCGTGCGTTTAGCGCGCGGGTTTACCGGCCGGCGGCGGATCATTAAATTCGCCGGCGGCTATCACGGCCATTCCGACGGCCTGCTGGTCGGCGCAGGCAGCGGCCTGCTGACCGGCGGCATTTCATCCTCTGCCGGAGTTTATGTAAATGAAGGCGATGTTTTTCTGCCGAATTACAACGACAAGGAAGCGGTTTCGCGGATTGTGAACGAATGCGGCGATGAGCTGGCGGCGATCATTGTGGAGCCGGTGGCCGGAAATATGGGATTGGTTCTGCCGCGTGACGGTTTTCTGGAACACCTGCGCGCGGAAGCCGATCGTTGCGGCGCGCTTCTGATTTTCGATGAGGTGATTACCGGTTTCCGGTTCGGGCCGACCAGCTACGGAACGCTGAAAGGTATTGCGCCCGATCTGACCTGCCTCGGTAAGATTATCGGCGGCGGTATGCCGCTGGCGGCGTTCGGCGGACGGCGCGATGTGATGCAGCGCCTCTCGCCGGTCGGCAATGTCTATCAGGCGGGAACGCTCAGTGGTAATCCGGTTGCGGTTGCCGCCGGGATGAAAACGGTGGAACTGCTGATTAAAGAAAATCCTTATCCGCGTCTCGCGGAAGCGGGCGCAAAGATGTCGGCTAAGCTGAATCAAATTGCAGGCGAATTTCATGTTGCGCAGTCAGGCGGAGTTTTTACACCGTTTTTCCGGCGCGATCCGGTCCGGAATCTGGACGATGCAAAATCCTGCGATACATCAGCGTACGCCGCGTTTTTCCGCGGCATGCTGGAACGCGGTTTCTATCTGCCGCCCGCGCAGTTCGAGGCGGCATTCATCAGCGCGGCTCATACAGAGCATGATCTGGATCAGTTTGCTGCCGTCGCACAGGCGGTGTCGGACGGCATTATGGTTTGAGCAGCAGGAGCGGGATGCCGATCTTGTGTTTGAGGCTTTTGGAGACGCTGCCGAAAAGGATGTCACCGAAAAATTTATGGCCGTGCGTGGCCATGGCGACGAGATCATAGCTGCCGGTTTCTATCTCCTTGAGGATCTGTTCATCCGGTTCGCCGTCGCGGATAATCTTATGAGCGTCAACCCCCTGTTCGCGCAGAGTTCCGGCGTGTTTTTCGAGACAGGGGCCGGCTTCTGCGCGCAGTGCGCGGCGCTGGTCCAGTGTGTGGGCATGCACGACGTGCAGCAGATGTACTTTGGCCCGGTTCTGAACGGCCAGCAGCACAACATGGTTGATGATGGCATCATCCACCGGCGAACAGTCGAGCGTAACGAGGATGTTTTTGTACACTTGCATGTCAGGTTCCTCCCGCGAGCGTTGAGTAGAGCAGGTAGATGTTAAGCGCTATGATAACGGCTGCAATGACGGTTGCAGTGATGAATTCTCTCCGACCGCTCCGGAAGGCTCCCATGACCTTGCGGCTGCGGCAGAGAATGAGCAGCGGAATCAGCGTGAACGGCAGCTGAATGCTGAGTACCACCTGACTGAAAATCAGGATTTTAAAGGTATCCATGCCGAGCAGGATGATGATGAATGACGGGATGGCGGTGATGAAAACAGAAACGCGGTAGAGCAGGGTGCGCGGGTCTTCCGGTTTGCCCAGGAACCCGGTGATTACATTGGCTTCCGCCATTGAAGAGGTGATCGAAGAGCCGACGCCGGCGAAAACAAGCGCCACGGCGAAGAGCAGGCCGGCCAGCGGTCCGGCCAGCGGACGCAATGTTTCTGAGGCCTGTTCAATGCCGGTGACGGCGACCTGGTGGCGCGCAAAAACCGCGGCGGCAACGATGATCATGGCGGAGTTTACAACCCAGCCGAGCAGCATGGCGGCCAGCGTGTCGTATTTTTCGTACCGGAGAAGCGTCATCTTTTCGGCTTCGGAGATTCCCCATTTGCGGCTGTGGATGACGTTGGAGTGCAGGAAAACGTTGTGCGGCATGACGACCGCGCCGAGAATCGCCATAGCGACATAAATACTGTTCCGGTCCACATGAGGAATGACAAGGGCGGGAGCCAGCACCGCCCAGTCGGGTTTGACAATCAGAATTTCAATCACATAGCAGCAGGCGATAATTCCGAGGAACCCGACAATAATGGTTTCGAGCCGGTGGTAGCGCTGGCTGATGAGCAGGAAGACTTCCAGAAAAACGGTTATCAGCGCGCCGGCCCACAACGGCAGGCCGAACAGCAGATTGAAGCCGATCGCTCCGCCGATCAGTTCCGCGACATCGGTGGCGACGCAGGCGAGGACAATGGTCACGCCCAGAAATGCCGATACCGGAGCCGGAAAGCGTTCACGGATGTTTGCAGCGAGCGATTTGCCGGTGGCGATTCCCAGCTTGGCAGCCATGTGCTGGATGACGATCAGCATCAGGGTGCTGAGTGTGATTACCCACAGAAGCCGGTAGCCGAATTGCGAGCCGCCCTGGATATTGGTCGCCCAGTTGCCGGGATCAATAAACCCGACGGTCACGAGAAAGCCGGGTCCGAGAAAACTCAGGAACTGCTTGATCGAAAACCCGCTTTTGGTTGAGGCAGAAACCATACCGGAAGTTTATAGCAGATCAGGGTTCTCTTCTGTGACGGTTTTCTGGAAGATAATTTTCAAACATTGGAAACGCAGTACTTGCGCCAGAGGGCTGTTGCGGGTACAAAAGCGCTTCAAATACAGGGCAAACCATGAGTGTGCAACCAAACAGAGCTGAATTTTTAAAGAAGGCGATGCAGGGGAATCTGATTCCGGTCTGGAAGGAAATTCTGGCCGATCAGGAGACTCCGGTTTCCGCCTATGAACGGGTGCGCAAATTCCTGCGCGAAAAAGATCACGCGTCACACACCTGGATGCTGGAGAGCGTCGAAGGCGGCGAGCATATCGGCCGCTACTCCTTCATCGGCGGCAATCCGCGCGCCATCGTCCGCGCCCGGGGAGCTGTCACTGAAATAACCGAAGAAGGCACGACAACGATCATTAAGAATACGGATCCGCTCAATGTGCTCAAAGCCTGCATGAGCCGTTATCAACCGGTCCGCGAACCGGCCCTGCCGCGGTTTACCGGCGGAGCGGTCGGATTCCTCGGCTACGACATGATTTCCGTCTTTGAACCGCGCGTTCCGGTGATTAAAGCCGACATTATCGGGAACCCGGATATGGTGATGATGATCACGAACTCCATCATCATTTTTGACCGCGTAAAACACACCATGAAGGTTGTTTCCAATGCGTACGTTTCCGGCGACCCGGATAAAGCGTATGACGAAGCGCTGGCGGAAATCGACGAACTGTGCCAGGCCCTGCTGCAACCGGTGAGCCGCGTGCTGATCGATGCGCATCTTGACGTGGAACAGGTGGTGCCGGTGTCCAACATGACGGTGCCGGAATACCGGGAAATGGTTGAGAAAGCCAAAGAATATATCCGTGCGGGTGACATCATCCAGACCGTCCTTTCTCAACGGTTCGAAGTCGAAAATGCCGCTGATTCACTGGACGTTTACCGCGCACTGCGCGCGATTAATCCGTCGCCCTACATGTTCTGTCTCGACCTCGGCGAAAGCGCGCTGGTCGGCTCTTCGCCGGAAGTTCATGTCCGCTGCGAAGACCGGCAGGTCGAGCTCCGCCCGATTGCCGGAACGCGTCCGCGCGGAAAAACCGAAGCCGAAGATCTGGCGCTGGAAAAGGAACTGCTGGCCGACCCGAAAGAACTGGCTGAGCATGTCATGCTGGTCGATCTCGGCCGCAATGACGTCGGCCGTGTCTGCGAATTCTCAAGTGTCCGTGTGCCGGAGCAGATGGTTATTGAGCGCTACAGCCACGTTATGCACATCGTTTCCGACGTTACCGGAACGCTGTCTCCGGAATACGATGCATACGATGTGATGAGAGCGACATTTCCTGCCGGGACCGTCAGCGGTGCGCCGAAAATCCGCGCCATGGAAATCATTGCGGAGCTGGAAAAAACCAAACGCGGACCGTATGCCGGAGCTGTCGGATATTTCAGTTTCGACGGCAACCTCGACTCCTGCATCACCATCCGCACGGTTGTCCTCGATAAAAACAAAGCCTATGTGCAGGCTGGCGGCGGCATTGTCGCCGACTCGGTGCCGGAAACAGAATATCAGGAAACCCGTAACAA
>DAONGM010000046.1:9743-12197 GCA_035404105.1 Pontiellaceae bacterium | reverse complement strand
TTTTCAGCAGGCAGGCGTCTCCGTAGGAGTAAAAGCGGTAGCCTTCGTTTTTAGCATGTTCGTAGGCGGCGTGCATCCGGTCGAGTCCGGCGAAGGCGGAAACGAGCATAAAGAGCGTCGAGCGCGGCAGGTGGAAGTTGGTCATCAGCAGGTCGACCATTTTAAACTGATAGCCGGGCGTGATAAAGATGGAGGTTTCGCCCGCGAAGGGCTGCAGCTCTCCCGGTGCCGTCGCGGCGCTTTCAAGCAGGCGCAGTGAGGTGGTGCCGATGGCAACAATCCGTCCGCCGGCCAGGCGCGTTGCGTTGATCCGGTCGACCGTTTCCTGCGATACCGTCCCCCACTCCGCGTGCATTTTATGGTCTTCGGTGTTGTCCACTTTGACGGGCAGGAAGGTTCCGGCGCCGACGTGGAGCGTCACGGTGTCGAAGCCGACACCGCGTTTGGACAGCGCCTGAAACAGTTCGGGCGTAAAGTGCAGTCCGGCGGTCGGTGCGGCGACGGCGCCTTCGTGCCGGGCGAAAACAGTCTGATAGCTTTCGCGGTCGCTGGCGGTCCGTTCGTCGTCGCGCTTGCGCTGGATGTACGGCGGGAGCGGCATCCGGCCATATTTTTCAAGGCACTCGAAAAGCGCCGCCCCGCGGCGGTTGAACCGCAGCAGGATTTCTCCGCCGTCACGCTTTTCGACCACTTCGGCGAAAAAGTCGTCGGCGAAGTCGATCAGGCTGTCTTTTTTCAGCCGCTTGCCGGGCTTGGCGAAGGCAAACCATTCATTATCCGAGGCGCGCATGTGCAGGGTGACTTCAATTTTCACTTCGCCGCGCACGCCGTCGAGCCGCGCCGGAATCACCTTGGTGTTGTTGCCGATCAGCAGGTCGCCGGGCTGGAGCAGTTCCGGCAGGTCGCGGACAATTCGGTTGGCGAAACCGGCGCCGGTCAGGTCGAGCAGGCGTGCGGAGTCGCGCGGGCTGGCCGGGCGGTCCGCGATGAAGTGCTGCGGCAGCTCAAAATCAAAAAGGTCTACTTTCATGGACGCCGGTTATTGGTTATTAGTTGTTGGTTATTGGCCCGCTTGGTGGTACTCAAGGCCGGGTAATTTATGAGCAAAACAGACAAAATAACAGCTTTTGTGAGCGAGATATTCAGCTCGGTTCAGGGCGAAGGGGTCAACATCGGCCGCCGCCAGCTTTTCGTCCGGTTCTGCGAGTGTCACCGCAACTGCCTTTATTGCGACACGCCGGTTGCGCGGACCGCCGCCGCGGCCATCGAGCGCGAACCGGGCAGCGGGCAGTTTGACTCCATTCCCAATCCGCTTTCCGTCGACCAGCTGCTGGAGCTGCTGGCCGGTTTGAGCCGCCCGGAATTCGCCCACGACGACCTGTTCATTACCGGCGGCGAACCGCTGCTGCAGGCGGAGTTTCTGGCGGCGTTTCTGCCGGCGGCCCGCAAGCAGCTCGATCTGCCGGTACACCTTGAAACCAGCGGCGATCTGCCGGAACCGTTCGAACAGGTCGTTGAGTGGGTTGACCACGTTTTGATGGACATCAAACTGCCCAGCGTTACCGGCGAGCCGGAAACCTGGGCGATGCACCGCGATTTTCTGGAGATCATCGAGCGCGAAGAAACCGGCGCGACCATTAAACTGGTGGTCAGCGCGGACACCGCCGACGGCGATCTCGCGCAGGCCGCCGGTATCATCCGCGACTCCGGTTCGCCGGCCGCCGTGGTTCTGCAACCGATGACTGCGGCCTCTAAAACCGACCGGGTTCCGACGGCGAAACAGGTGCTGGGCTGGCAGTCGCAAATGGCCGTCGCACTCGGACGCAGCGTCCGGGTTATTCCCCAGTGCCACAAGATGATGGGTCTGCTATGAAGAAAAAAGCGGTCGTTCTTTTGAGCGGCGGGCTCGACTCCGCCACCGCGCTGGCGATTGCCAAATCGCAGGAGTTTGACGTCTACGCCCTTTCCTTCCGCTACGGCCAGCGCCACGCCGTCGAGCTGGAGTGCGCGAAGCAGACAGCTGAAGCGCTGGGCGTCTGCGAACACCGGACCGTCACCATCGACCTCGGCGCGTTCGGCGGCTCGGCGCTGACGGATCCGACGCTGGCCGTGCCGCACGCACCGGGCCGTCCGGACGAAATCCCGATCACCTACGTACCGGCGCGCAACACGGTTTTCCTCTCGTACGCGCTGGCGTGGGCCGAGGTGCTGGGCAGCTTCGATATTTTCATCGGCGTCAACGCGCTGGATTACAGCGGCTACCCCGACTGCCGCCCGGAGTTTATCGCCGCCTACGAAAAAATGGCCAACCTCGCCACGAAGGCCGGCGTGACCGGATCGGAAAAACTGACGGTTCATACGCCGCTGATTAATCTGACCAAGGCGCAGATTATTCAAAAGGGAGTGGAGCTGGGCGTGGACTACGGCAAAACATCCAGCTGCTACGACCCGGCA
>DAONGM010000046.1:0-9643 GCA_035404105.1 Pontiellaceae bacterium | reverse complement strand
CTGGAGCGGATGCCGCCGCGGGCGGTGAAGTCGCCGGTCACGATCAGACGGCGCGGTTTGCAGACGTTCGTCAGGTCGGTGAAGATGCGGTTGGTGACGTCTTCGTAGAACGAGCCTTCGTTGCGGAAGGAGAACAGAAACAGCTTGAGCGATTTGCTCTCCACGCAAAGTTCATTCGGGATGTACTCGATTTTGATGGTCGCGAAATCGGGCTGGCCGGTAATCGGGCAGAGCGAAGTGAACTCGGACGTTTCAAAGGTGATCCAGTAATCGCGCTGCGGGTTGGAGTTTTTGAAAGTCTCCAGAATCGAAGCATCCGGCTTCTTCGGATAGTTCATCTCGCCTTTTTTCAGCAGCTTCAGTCCTTCAGTATTACTCATAGCACACTCCGTTTATTCGCAAAGAAATCTACCAGTTCTTCAAAACTGTTCCAGACCTGATCAGCACGAAACCCGCCGGGATTTCCGATGCCGTAGGTGACAAATCCGCTCTTCACCCCCGCGTTGCGGGCGGCCTCCAGATCAGTATGGTGGTCGCCGATCATCCAAACCTTTTGCGGCGGCATGCCCGTTGCCGCAACCAGCGCCAGCAGGCCGTCCGGTGCCGGCTTGAGGTTCGGCAGATCGCCGCCGCCCAGAATCCAGGCGAACAGCGGGCCCGCGCCGAGGTGATGGAGGATTGTGCGCGACGGATCGCCCGGCTTGTTGCTGAGAACCGCCAGCAGGTGGCCCGATTCCGCCAGCCGGCGCAGCCCCTGGGCGACGCCCGGATAGAGGGCGGTCGCGTCGAGCATGTGTTCCGTATAAAACTGTTTATAGAGCGGCAGCGCCTCGGCCACATCCACTCCGGTGTCCTGCAGCGAACGCGCCACCAGCTGGCGGACGCCGTTGCCGACATAACTTTCAATTGTATCCAGACTGAGCGGCGGCAGACTGTAGTGCGCCCGCATCAGGTTGACCGCCGTGGCCAGATCGGCCCGCGAGTCCGCCAACGTTCCATCCAGATCAAAAACAAGCAGTTGTCGATGCATCAGCCCCTCGCAGTCCCGTTCTTATAAAAAGGCAGCTCCACCACTTTGGCGGAGAACAGCTTTCCGCGGATTTCAACGTCGAGCACCTTGCCAACGGCCGCGCAGCCGGCGGCAACAAAGGCCAGTGCCACGGCTTTGCCAAGACTCGGCGAAACCGAACCGCTGGTCACCTGCCCGATTTCTGCGCCGCCGGAAAACACCTTGTCGTGGGCGCGGGCCGCGCGTTTGCTGTCGAATTCCAGCGCCACCAGAAATTCGCGCGGCGCGGCCAGATCGTGCCGCACGGCGGCTTCGCCGATGAAGCCGCCCTCTTTGCGGATAAATGCGCCGCGGCTGGTGGCCACGGGCGTGCGGTCGAGCGAAAGTTCGTGGCCGTAAAGCGAGTAGCCCATTTCGAGGCGGAGCGTGTCGCGGGCACCCAGGCCGACCGGTTTGATGTTTCCGTTGGCCAGCAGGGCGCGCCAGATGCGGACGGCCTCGGCGGCCGGGAAATACAGCTCGTAGCCCCAGTCGCCGGTGTAGCCGGTGCGACTGACGAGCATTTCGGTTCCCAGACACTGCACATATTCCGCCCGGAAGTAGCCGAGATCCGGCAGCTTTTGACCGAAAACTTTTTCGAGCTCGGCGCGCGAGGTCGGCCCCTGCACGTCGAGTTTGGCGATGCCGTCCGACAGATCCGCAAACCCGGTTTGCGGCGAAAGATGCTGCCGGACCCAGGCCGCATCGCCTTCGGCGGTGGAGGCGTTGACGACGAGCATGTAACGCTCTTCGCCGAGCCGGTAGCAGGTCAGGTCGTCGATCACGCCGCCCTGTTCGTTGAGCAGAAAGCCGTAGCGGCACTGGCCGGCGGCCAGCGTGGAAACGTTCATGGTCAGCAGCCGCTCGAGGTCGGCGGCGGCGGACGGGCCGGTCAGTTCGAGTTCGCCCATGTGACAGATATCGAACAGCCCGGTCTGGGTGCGGGTGTGTTCGTGTTCGGCCAGAATGCCTTCGTACTGAATGGGCATGTCCCATCCGCCGAATTCAGCCATGCGCGCACCCAGCGCAACGTGTTCTCCGTGAAGCGGTGTCGTTTTCAAAACTGCTTGAGCTCCTTCCAGGTATATCGCGGAACGCCTTCGACAGACCGGCCCGCGCCGTTTTCAATCATCACCACCGGGCAGCCGGCCGCCTGAGCGGCGGCCACGCCGGCCGGACTGTCCTCAAAAACAATCACGTCGTCCGGTTTCAGGCGCAGATTTTCCAGCGTTAAAATAAACATTTCGGGGTCGGGCTTGCGGTGCGTCACGTCATCGGCGGTGATGACGGATTCGAAGACATCGATCAATCCGGCCCCGACGAGAGCCTGTTTAACGAACGGGCGCGGCGAGTTGCTGGCCAGTGCCAGCCTCATGCGTCCGCGCCATTTTTCAATGAATGCCTCGGCGCCGGGCAGGACTTCCACTTTGAAGTGCTTGTCGACATGCACCCGCTTGCGGGCCAGCACCTCGTTCGGATCGAGTGTCAACCCGTGCCGCTCCGCCAGAACCGGGGTGAAGAGATGGGTGTGTCCCTCAAAAAACTCGCGCCGCTCGGCCGGAGTCAGCCGGTAGCCGCTCAGCGTCTCAACGGCATAGGCGAACCCGTCGGCGTGATACTTTTCGGAGTTGATCAACGTTCCATCGAGGTCAAAAATGAAGGCTTTATATTCGTCCAAGTAGGTTTTCATGCGGGCGCTTAATTTCCAGTATAAAACTTCCGCTGAAAAGAATCTTTTGAGAGATTGTTTACCGATGCAGGCAACCATCAGCAAACGAAACCTTTTCGCAGGCGTCTTCGCCGTTCTGACCGTCGGCACCATGGCGCTGTTTTTCAATATCTATGAACCGTGGAGGCCCGTCGGGCCGGAACTGATTCCGGACGGCAGCTTCAGCACACCTGCGGCAACCAATGTCTGGAGCGGATGGAATGAATGGACAAAGCTGGTTCCTGCCGGCGGTTTTGGCGGTTCTCCGGGAGTTGTGCTGACCGCATCCTCAAATCAGCACGGCATTTTACGTTTCACCGCTCATGACTTGACCAACATACCGGCTTTTCGTGTATCACTGCGGGCTGCCGCGCATGGAGTTGTCCGGGGAAAAGAAGGCTACCACATCCCGCGGGCTGTTTTTTTCTACAACGATGCTCAAGCAAAAAGTCTGTTCAAACTGCACCATGGCGTCATGGATATCCCAAAAGACAGAGGCTGGCATCATTATAAAGATTTCTTTCCCGTCCCGGAAGGCGCTGTCGATGCCCGCCTGCAAATTCAAAATCTTGGAATCGCAGGCACCATGCAGATTGACGACGTCTCCGTCATCCCGGTCTGCGAACGCCCGTCTGCACCGTGGTGGAAACTGTTCTTCGGTGTTTTATGGACAACAGCATTCGGCCTCTGCCTGTTTGCTTTGAAACCCTGGATGCGCCGCCATGGATTTCTGATCATGCTGACTTTAATCCTGATTATGACCGGCATTGTTCTGCCCGGAAAATTCCTCGATTCCTCCATTGAAAAAACCGTGCATACCGCAAAAGAACTGATCCATAAAACCGCTCCACCGCCGCCGGTTCAGGCCGTAAAAACATCACCGGCTCCGTCAGCTCCGTCCAAGCCGAAAGGAGAAACCCCGTTCATTGCTCTGGCCGGAACACTCATTGATCAGGTGCACACGACCGGTCATTTTATACTCTTCAGCTGGCTGGCCCTGCTGGCGTCTCTTTCATGGATTGCCGCTCCGCCTGCATTGCGGCGTATAACAGCGGTATTCGCCGGGCTCGCATTCTTCGCCGCCGCCACAGAAACACTGCAATTCATCACCATCGACCGCGCCGCAGCCTTGAGCGACCTGTGCGTGGACATCGTCGGCATGGCCGGTGCGGTTGCGCTTGTATTTGTCCTTCGCGGCATTCAGTACGCCGTCCGGCTCCTGATAAACCGTGATTAACATTGATTGCCCGCGGCCGCCTCTCTAATCTGCACCGCCTTAACCATGAACAATTTTAAGCTTATCCGCGAACAGTTCGTCCGGGAGTTCAACGGCACCGTCAAAGAGTACCGCCACGAACCGACCGGCGCCGAATACATCTCCGTTGAAAACGGCGAAGACAACAAAGTGTTCGGCATCACCTTCCGCACCCCTCCCGCCGATTCCACCGGCGTTGCGCACATTCTGGAACATACCGTCCTGTGCGGTTCGCGCAACTATCCGCTCAAAGACCCCTTTGTTCAGCTGTTGAAAGGTTCGCTGCAAACCTTCCTCAACGCCATGACCTATCCGGATAAAACCGTCTATCCCGTCGCCAGCCAGAACGAGCAGGACTTCTACAACCTCGTCGACGTCTACCTCGACGCCGTCTTTTTCCCGCGCATCACCCCGGATTTTTTCCGGCAGGAAGGCTGGCACTACGAACTGGAAAGCCCCGAAGCCCCGCTCACCTGCAAAGGCGTGGTCTACAACGAAATGAAAGGGGCCTACTCCTCGCCCGACAGCATTCTGCTCGAGCGGTCCCAGCAGGCGCTCTTTCCGGACATCACCTACGGCCTCGACTCCGGCGGAAATCCGGCGGAAATCCCGACGCTGACCTATGAGGCGTTCTGCCAGTTCCACAAAACCCACTACCATCCCTCGAACGCCCGCATTTTTTTCTACGGCAACGACAACCCCGAACACCGCCTGAAAATCCTCAGCGAATATCTCGACGGCTTCCAGCGCCTGGAAAATCCGCCGGATTCCTCCGTCCCGCTGCAGCCGCCCTTCGAAAAACCCGTTTACGTCGAAGAAAAATACGCCGTCAGCGAGGAAGGCGATGAGCATGCGTTCATCACCGTCAACTGGGCCATGCCGGACAATGCCATGCACTTCGCGCTGACCGTACTCGACCAGATCCTCACCGGAACCTCCGGTTCGCCGCTACGCAAAGCGCTGATCGAATCCGGCCTCGGGGAAGACCTGGCCGGATTCGGACTCGAAACCAGCCTGCGCCAGCCCGCCTGGTCCATCGGCATGAAAGGCGTCGAAATCGAAAACCTCGAAAAAGTCGAGGCGCTGATTTTCCGGACGCTGGAAAAACTGGCGCACGACGGCCTGGACCGCGGCGATATCGAAGCCGCGATGAACTCCTTTGAATTCGACCTGCGCGAAAACAACCACGGCAGCTTCCCGCAGGGCCTTTCCATCATGCTCAACATGCTGGAAACCTGGCTCTACGACCGGGATCCCGTCGGCCTCGCCGCCTACGAGCAGCCCCTGGCCGAACTCAAAACCAACATCGCCGCCAACCCGCGCTACTTCGAAGAACTCATCGAAACCCTGCTGCTGAAAAATCCCCATCGCGCCATCGTCCGCCTCATCCCGGACAAAGACAAAGCCGCGCGCGACGAAGCCGAAGAGAAGGCCCGGCTGCAGGCCGTCCGCAACGGCATGAGCCCGGAAGCGCTGGCGGACACCGTCCGCATCGCCGCCCGCCTGCTCGAAATGCAGAAAACGCCGGACACGCCCGAAGCTGTCAAAACCCTGCCGCTGCTCAAACGCAGCGACCTCGACCGGAAAATCCGCACGGTTCCGCGGGAACTCGAACAGCGCGATAACGCCGATATTCTTTTCCACGACCTTTTCACCGGCGGCATCGTCTATGTCGACATCGGCTTCAACCTCCACGTCCTCAGCGCCGACGACCTGCCGTGGGTTTCGCTCCTCGGCAGCCTGCTGCTCGAAATGGGCACCCGGAAAGAGGACTTCGCCTCGCTCTCACAGCGCATCGCGCAGAAGACCGGCGGACTCTACGCCGCGCCGCTCCTTGCCGCGCTGGAAAATTCAACCGGCAGCGCCGCCTACCTTTTCCTGCGCGGAAAATGCATGAGCGGCCAGACCGGCGACCTCTTCGACATCCTGCACGACATCCTTTTCGAGCCCGCGTTCAACAACCGCAAACGCTTCAAGGAAGTCCTGCTCGAACAGAAAGCCGAGATGGAAGGTTCGCTGGTGCCCAGCGGACACTCCGCCGTCCTCTCGCGGCTCAAAGCGCACTACCACGAAGCCCACCGCGCCGCCGAAGCCATGAGCGGCATCGACGCGCTGCTGTTTCACCGGGAAATGCAGAAAAAAATGAAAGAAGACTGGCCCGGCACCGTCGCTCGGCTGGAAGCTCTACTGCAAAAACTCCTTGCGGGCGGCCTCACCGTCAACATCACCGCCGAAAATAAAGACCGCGCGCCGGTGTTCCAAACCCTCGAAAAATTCCTGCGGAATTTCCACCCAACCGGCAAAGCTTCCGTCACGGACTGGACCTTCCGCGAACAGCCGCCGGCTTCGGAAGCCCTGCTGATTCCGTCGCGCGTCAACTATGTCGGACGCGCCATCAACCTGTTCGACAACGGCTATCCAATGGACGGCTCCTCGCTCGTCATCACCAAATACCTGCGCACCGCCTGGCTTTGGGAAAAAATCCGTGTGCAGGGCGGAGCCTACGGCGCGATGTGCACCTTCGACCCGAACTGCGGGCTCCTCGCCTTCGCCTCCTACCGCGACCCGAACCTCAGCGCCACGCTCGACGCCTACGGCCAGACCGCCGGCTTCCTGAAAAACCTTCAGCTCGACGACGACGAACTCACCCGCGCGCTCATCGGCGCCATCGGCGGCATCGACGCCTACCTGCTGCCCGACGCCCGGGGCTATAGCGACATGGTCCGCTGGCTGATGGGACAAACCGACGAAACCCGGCAGCAGCGCCGCGATGAAGTGCTTTCCACCACCGCCGCAGATTTCAAGGCATTCGCAGAATTCCTCAGCATGGACAAGGCGGTGACCTCCGTCCTCAGCTCGCCCGAAGTGATCAAAAAGAGCGGGGTTGCATTCCAAACCGTTTTGAAAGTTTTATAAACTGACCGCAGAGCGGGCTGCGGCAGGATTATGGGAAGTCTCTGGCCATAACCCTGCCGCTCCAAAACGGACAAATCCATTGCGCTTATTCGGCGGGTATCAAGCGGACCTGTTCCGACAGGCCGTCCTTACAGCTCAGCGTCAGGATCGTTTCGTTGGCTTTATGATTCAGGCTGGCTTTGGGATTCTCCGTCGCCAGCTTCCACTTCCCGCGCAGGGTGAGTTGCAGTTTGTGCAGCTTTGCTTCCTGTCGCTCATATTGCAGGCCTGCATACCCCAGTCCGCCGATTTGCAGTTCTTCCACGTTGGCATCCCACCCGAGGTCCGGGACGCTTGCGGCCAGCGTCACTTCTGCGCCCTGGCGGCAAGTCATCACGGTCGCATTCAAGCTGGAGTTCTTCACCAGCTGCGGTTCAGGCGTTTCAACCAGTTCGTAGAAGGCATAGGCGGTGATTTGCTGTTCCGGGAAATACACGAGGTGCATCCGGTCGCTTTGCAGCACTTGGTAATACGCGGCCGGGTTATCCGCCAGTTGCTTTAGCTTAAGGCCGTCTTTGTCCGCCGGAATCACGACGTATTGGTAGTGCTGTTGCTTGGGTTTGATGCCGTGGTTGATCCAGGCCTGTATATAGTTGCCAGCCGTCGGCTTATATCCCGTCGTCATGCTTTGCTGGTTTGTTCGGCTGAGGATCAATTCGGCGGAGCTGTCGGCCAGATAATAGCTGTTGCCCACGCTGTCGCTCATCGCGGCGGGTTTGCCGGCAGGCAGGTGTTCCAAGGTTTCCAATCCGGTCAGCGTTTTTCCGTTCAGCAGGGTCGCGGTTTTCGCATTCGTCAGCTTGGTCTGGAACAACGTCGTGTGGGTTTCATCCTGCGCGGTGCCGCCGGAAATATGCGTCCCAAGCGCCAGCACTTTGTCACCGACAAAGAAATAGCTTTTACGGGCGCGCAGGTCGGTCTGCGAGGTGAACGGCAGGGCTTCGAGATCGTCCACAAACAGTCCGTGCTCGCCGAGACTGACGCCGCCCACGAAGGTTTTACTGCTATAATTCCGATGCGTGTCTTTCTGTTTTACACCCGCTTCCCTGCGGGCCTGGATCACCATCTTTTCGGAGCGCTTCACGATGGGATAGTGGCTGGCGGTAGTTCCCGGCACGTGATACCAATCCCACCCTTGGTTCAAATCGCAACCGGAACCGGTTAAGCTCACGGGAGTGCCGGCGCTGAAGACCTGCAGCAGGCCGTACGACCAGTTTTGGCCGAAGCTGTTCTCCTGCTTGTTGAGAGGCCCTTCGTAGTCCCAGAAATACCGGCTGAATCCCCGCGCCGTCACCAGCCAGTTGTCGCGCCGATGAAAGGCGGCGGCCGCATAGGGTTTGATCCAGACTCCGGACGGAGTCGGAGCCGGAGCCACGCCCGACTTGCGCACCTCGTCGATCAGACGGTAAATCCCCAGCCCGCGGATCGTCACACCACGCTGGCCTCTATAGTATTTCGTCAACTGTTCGTTGCTGAAGAAATAATCCGCGTCGAAAAACTCGAGGAACCGGCGCTGCATGTCGACATCGCTGAAGCCGCCGGGGCTGGCCAGCATACACATCGCCTTGGTGATGGCGACGGAAGCCGCGCCTTGCTGGCCTTGGACCAGCCGACCGGTCAGCGCCGGCGTCACCGTATACTTCTGCACCATGACCCGGAACCCTTCCAGGGCCTCCTTGACGGCGGTATAGTTTTCCTGTGTATAAAAATCGGTGTCCGAAAGGAGATAGAGCAACTGGGCAAACGTTTCAAACGTGTATGGGCTGTAGGCTCCGACATAGGGCGCTAAGTGATGGAATCCAACGCCATCAGGTTTGATTGTATCCTGCGCGCCGCACTGCTTCTTGATATTCACCGCAATCACTTTTTTCAGAATACCGGTCATCTGCTCCCGCTCGGCCGGGTCTTCGATCAGCAGGAAATAGGGCCAGAAATAATCTGTGAACAGACGCATGCCGTCCGCATTCAGAAAATAGGCTTCATCGTCCGAGATGGAATTACCGAAGCCGATTCCTGCATCCTTGCGGGCCGCTTTATAGAACGCCGGATACATCGGCCCGCAATTGACCGCCAGATTGCGTATCACCGACCGGTATTTACCCAGCAGCCCGGCCTGGGCCAGCGGCTCGCGCATCAGAAAAACCGATTGGCTAAAACCGCCGAAATTAAGCGATTCGGAGGCGAAATCACCCGCAAGACGCGACAACCCCTGCTTAAGCCCAATGGAACTGGCTTTGCCCGCATGATCCGAAAGCCAAGCCTCTTCGGTCAGCCCCCGGCTGTAGCAGTATTCGAGGCCTTTGATATAGAGCTGGAGGACCTCTTGATCATGGTAATAAGGATTTGCCCCCGGGGTTTGGTAGGCATAGGCCAGCACCGGTATGATATGCGTAAATAACGCCGACAGCTTCCGGTTCGATTTCTCCCGCGCCTGCTGTTCCGCAGAAAGCGTACTCTCGGCAAACACCTTATAATCATAATAGGCGGGTACGCCTTGCAGTTCATAGGAGAATTTTTTCGCCCCCTCGACCGCCGACTTAAACTCCGGCAAAAGCCCCTTGTTGAGGATCGTACCGGCCAATGGCACCGTCTGGTAGTCGCTTTCCTTGAACAACAGAAGGTTTTGGTAGCGTTCCTTCTGCACTTCGACATTCCATCCAGCGCCATGCGCCCGGGC
>DAONGM010000045.1:0-12197 GCA_035404105.1 Pontiellaceae bacterium | reverse complement strand
GAACCGATGACCTGCTCATTACGAATGAGCTGCTCTACCAACTGAGCTACATTGGCCTGAAAAGAGCGCGTATTAAGCCAGAGGCTTCACGGCGGGTCAAGTTTCCAGCGGGTGGAAATAAATTTTTCGACATTTGGAAGTTATAAGGCAGGGCGCTTTCGCCGAAAGCGCCGCCTTTCTGAGTTCAGCCAAAGTGCGGACGGCTCGGCGAGCCGTCCCTACCTATTCGGCGGCCGGAGTTTCAGCGGGTGCGGCAGCTCCGGCTTCTTTCGCAGCTTTGGCGGCTTCTTTTTTGGCTTTTTCCGCGTCTTTTTTCTTTTTCTCGATGTCTTTCGCCGGTTCCGGTTCGTCGTTGCGGAGCGGGCTTTGCGACCAGCCGCGCGGCCAGAGGGTTTTCTTGGCATCAGAAGCCTCATAAACACGTTTGGCCTCGGTCTGAGCCTGTTCCGGAGTGGTCAGCACATACGGAGTCAGCAGAACAACCAGTTCATCGCGCTCATCCACATTATTGTGTGAACTGAAGAGCCAGCCGATCAAAGGAATGTCGCCCAGCAGCGGAATTTTGCTTGCACCCTTGGATGTGTATTTTCTGACAAGTCCGCCGAGAACAATGGTGGAACGATCTTGCACCGCAACGGTGGCGGTGATTTCTCGTTTGGCGACGATAGGTACCTTATTGCCGTCGATAGTGACCTCGCCGCCGACATCATCGGCGGTCTGGGTAATTTCCATCACCACAAAACCTTGCGGATTAATGTTCGGCGTAACGGTGAGCGTGATACCGATATTGCGGTATTCATAGGTGGAACGGGCACTGTATTGAGTATTGTTGTTGTTTACAACGCCACTACCACTATTGATCGAAGAGGAAATAACAGGACGCTCTGTACCAACGGTAATTTTTGCTTCGGTGTTATCTGTCGTCATTATAACCGGTGTGGATAAAACGCGGGCATTACCATCAACTTTTGCTGCATATATCAGTGCCGTCATATCGAGGCTGGGTAAAACACCGTAATAGTTCAGGCCACTGGTTATTTTCCCTGTTTCTTCGTTTTTTGTCCCACCAGCAATTTGTGTAATTTTGGAAACTACATTATTTGTACTTTTTTGTGTGTCGTAAACCCACTTGATTCCGGTGTCAAGAGTATCGTTCAGAGTAACACTAAGAATAACAGCTTCGATCATGACCTGTTCGAGCATGACATCAAGGCTGGCGACGACCTGCTTTAACGCTTCGATATCCGACTTCCGGCCCATCAGGAGCAGGGCGTTGGAGCGTTCGTCGGAAAGAATCTTGGTGTCGGCGGAGAGTCGGCCGATGGCGTTTTTGGCTGCCGGGCTGAGTTCTACGCCCGTTGTTTCGACAGCTTTTTGAATCACTTCGTCAACGGTCTTGCTGCCTTCCACTTTACCGGCGCCGGGCGCTTTGGTTTTTTCGGTGGCTTTGGCCGCGCCGACAAATTCATTCAGAATCCCGGCAATTTCTTTGGCTTTGGCGAATTCCAGATTGACGACTTCGACGACGACGGCCGGGTCCACGGGGACGTCGAGTACTTTGATGATGTTGTCGAAAAAGCCGAAGTTGGCGGCTTTTGAAAAGATGATGAGGATGTTGGTGCGGTCGTCGGCAACCATTTTGACTTCGCCGACGATCATTTCGGTCTGTTCCGCCGGCTGTTCGGCGACGGCCGCGGCGCCGGTTTCCTGCCGCGGCGCGCGAATTACGCCGGGAATGACGCGTGTGTCATTGGCCACGACAGTCTGTTCGCCTTTTTTTGTTTTGGCGGCTTCGACCAGTTCTTTGAGTTTTCCGGCAATGGTGGCCGCTTCGGCGTATTTGAGCTGGTAGATGCGCGGTTCAATTTTTTCCGCGGGCTGGTCCACCATGCTGACGAGTTCGACGATCTTGGCGATGTTGGCGGAGGTGTCGGTGATCAGAACGCTGTTAATCCGCGCCATTTCGATGATTTTTCCGTAGCCGTGGACGAGGTGCTGAATGAGCGGCTGGACGTCGGCGAAGACGACAAAGCGGAGCGGAATGACCTGGGTGATGAGCTGGTCGGCCGCCGCATATTTTTTGTCCGGGTCAAACGGTTTGATTTCCATGCCTTCCTGCCGGGCGTTGGCGATCGGCACGACTTTGAGGAATTTATCGCCCATCGGCACGAGGGCGACGCCGTTCATCGAGAGAACGGTTTCAATGGCCTGTTTGGCTTCGTTCTGTGTGAGCTGGCGGCCTTTGAGGGTGATTCGGGCGCTGAGGTCGGCCTGTTTGATGACCGTGCGTCCGGTCCATTCGCGATACAGCTCTACGGCCTGTTCCAGCGGAGCGTCTTCAAAGCTGAGTGATATGAGGTTTTCCTGCGCCTGTACAGGAAGTCCGGCGGCGAGCAGGGCGGCGGTTAGAACAGTAATCCATTTTGTTTTCATAGCTGTTGTCCTTTTAAAATTCGAAACAGGAAACTGATTTAGAAAAAACCCACCCCGCCGTTCCGGCACCCCTCCGCAGGAGGGGCTTGTTCAGCCGCAATATTCCCCTCCACCGGAGGGGTGGCCGCAGGCCGGGGCGGGTTGCTGGGTTCCGGGTTCCCATTATTCGGATTTTCCTTTCCGGTAGGCGCACTCGATAAGCATGGAGCCTTTCAGGATGCGTTCGCGCTGGGCGTCGGGCTGGGCGGTGAGCTGGAGAACGTCATAGCGCAGGCCCTGACTGTGGAGGCTGTACAGAAAATGGACGAGCGCGCTAAGCGAGCCTTCCCAGTTGCAGCTGACAGCCAGTTCGTAAAGCGAGCCGCTCTGTTTTTCCTGCTCGGTCTGTGTCCGCACAAGGTCGAGCCCGTGTTCGTCCGCCATGCGTTTGATCAGTTTCGGCAGTTCGGCGCTGACGGCGGTTCTATCGTCGTATACCGGAAGCTGGGCCTGGAGTTCTTCAAGGCGGCTGTACCAGCTTCCTTTTTCATTCAGAATGCGTTTGTGCAGTTCAATCTGGCGCAGCAGGCGGACTTTATCTTCCTTGATACGGCGCTGTTCGGCGATTTTGGAGCCGGCCAGCCAGTAGGTGAACCCGGAAAGAATTGCCGTGAGTGCGACTACGCACAGGATCAGTTCCCGTTTTGATATTTTCATGGCCGGACCTCCTTGGCGGTCTTCGGGAGTTCAGCCGTGACGGAAAAGGTGGAAATTTTCCGGTCTTTTACGGTGCGGGTGCTGACCGGCTGGTCTTTCACGCCTGTAAAAATATCCGAGGCGCCGAGCTTCTGGAAAAAGTCATACACGTTGTCGGCCAGTTCGCTGGAGCCGCGCAGGCTGACGGCTTCACCTTTTTTATAAGTGAAAGAGGTGATTTCGACGTTTACAGGCAGGGCGACGGTGACTTCCCGCAGGCATTCAAGAGCGGAGTGCGAGCGGTCGGCATATTTTTCGAGCGAGAGCATTTCCTCGCGTGCGGACTGTGCGGCGCGGGCAGGGCCTGCATATTTTTCAGCCTCTTTGCGGACGCGGTTATAGGCCGCCTGCTGGAATGAAAACACCGCGCCGGCGATGGTGATGACCGACAGCCAGACGCTGAGTACCGCGATGGAGGCAATGGTGGCGACTTTCATCAGCCTCTTGCGGCGCTGCAGCTCGATCCATTCGCGCGGTACGAGTTCAACGTGGTGCAGCCGCCGTTCTGCGGTACGCAGCGCCAGTCCTTCGGAGACCGGCGGAATGGACCGGAGGTCGTGCAGTACAACCTCAGCGCGGCATTCTTCGCGCAGCAGGTCGCAAAGCAGCGGAGGAATCTCCGATTCGCTCCAGAAGAGTACGCCGGTTATTTCCCGGCGGCCGTATTCGGCTTCAAGCGAGAGCAGGGTGTAGCGCACTTCTTCGACGATTTCACGCATGACGGGTTCGTCGGTGAAATTATGGAAAAGCTCCAGCGAGCGGAAACAGACCGGCACCCCTTCATCCACGACGATCATGGAAAACTCGGTGTGCTCTTCGAGAATGAGTACCACGCGGCCCTGGCAGAGCACCTCGCCGTGAGCAATCAGCAGGCTCCACCACGCCAGCACTTCGGCGTCGAGGCTGCGGATGTAGACATTCTGCGCTTTGAAGAGCTCGCCGAGCGCATCAACCGTTTTGCGCTGTGCGGCCACCGCCAGAACGCGCGAGTGGTTTTCCGTCTGGCGGAGCACTTCGTAGGAAACCGTCAGCTGGTCAACCGGGAAGGGCGAGATCTGATCCATCTGCAGTTCGACCATCCCCTTGAGTTCTGCAGGATTCGTCGAGGGCAGTTCAAGCATCCGCATCAAAAGCTGCGAAGACGGGAGCGAAACCGTTACGATGCCGCGGAAATTTTTATGGATATGTGCAAGCACGTCGGACGGGAAAGGCGGAGCGTTTTCCTGTTCGAAAAACCCCGCCGGAACCGGCATGGAGCCTTCCCGAAGTTTTTCAATGCCTTTGCGGCTTCGGCGCAGCACGGCCCACTCGACCTTTTCGTCGGTGTAGTGAATGCCGGTTGTATGATTGAACAGCATCATTCTGTCGTTTTTCCTTCGATCCAGAATAAGGGAACGGCCTCCTTTTCGCCCAGCTTAAAGATGCAGGAGATTTTACTCTGAACGCCGCCGACGGTACCGATGGCTGTGACCGAGGCGTACTCCGGTGTGAGAGTGAAAATATCCGGACTCAGTCCCATCGCCGTGAAATCCGCCGCGCTGATTCCGTCATCCTTTGTGCCGGCTACTCCGTCGGGACCGAGGCGCATTTCCTGAATGGCGTCAATCGTACTGTCAGGAATGTTGAGACCGTTGAGTACTTGCGTGCTGGCGCTGTTGGGGTTGATTTTTCCTGAACCCCACGTTGTAAGCTGTTTGGCAATTCCGGCAATCGGAGCGTCGGGTTCCTCGCCGGGCGGGGTTCCATAGAGCACTTCTTCGCCCCAGTTTTTAATCAGCAGCAGTTCGTCCACGGTATCAACCGGTGCGTTTTTGCATTCGTAACCGCGTTTTTTATAAAAGGGATCGTCCGATTCAGCGCCGTTAAGCTGGTGGAGATCGTTTTCATCCTGCCAGTCCTTCAGGCAGTCGAGCATGGCGTCCCAGCGGGTGTTCGGAATACCGGCCTGGTCGAACAGCAGTTTCCAGCCCTCGTCACTCAGTGTATGAACGTTCAGCCGGCCTTCCTCATAATCGATTTTGACAGTAACTTCGCCGTCGCCGAATGCTTCGCGGTATTCAACCGGCAGAGCCTCGGAAAGTTTGGCTGACTCATTCAGGTAAGGATCTTCGGAAAGGGTTTCTTTATCCGGCTTGTTGGCATCTTTCTTAACCGAAAGCATCGCTTTGGCCATCTCGACGCCGGCCAGCGCCAGCTGGTCGGCCTTAAAGCGCTTGCGCTGTGCGGAAATGATGCGCGACTCCAGCTGCATTTCGAACGCGAACGAACTCACAATCATGGCAACGATCACCAGGATCCACATCACCACAATCAGCGCCGAACCGCGCCTGTTTCCGAATTTCAGATTTCCGGCTTCACGTTTCATAACTTCACTTCGCTGCAGAAATATCATTGGTGACGAGCGGGCCTAGCGGGATTTCGATGATCTGGCGGAATTTGACCGGCTCGTCATTTTTTTCGACCGGCTCGGCGTAGAGGGTGATTTCGACCAGGCCCGGAATCGCGTTGCTGTATTCCCATGTATCCTTCCAGCCTTCTTCGCCTTCTTTGGTGTCATACACTTTACAGCTCAGTCCCTTGATATTTTCGCTGACCAGCCAGCTCTGTTTTTCGACTTTTTCTTCGTCCGCCAGATAGGGCCAGATGGTAACGAGAAGTCCCTCGTTGCCATCCTCATCTTCGCCGCCGCCGACTTCGATGCGGTGCAGGCCGTGCGAGACCGCTTCGCCGGGCGGGATGAACGCGCTGCTGCCGGTTACCCAGCTGATCGTATGTTCGCCGTAACCGGAGCGGTTGTTTTCAATCCGGAAGGCGTACTTCTCCGGCTTGGACTTAAAAAACGCCATAGAGCGGAGTGCTGACGCCGTCTGGCCGATGACAAAATCGCCGTGATGAACTTTATCCAGCGTTTCGCGTCCGCCTTTCCATGCGCGTGTTGCCGTTGAAAACGTCTGCCACGCCACAGTCATGGCGATTAACAGAATCACCATGGAGATCAATATTTCAAGGAGAGTGAAGCCGCACCGCAGGCGCGGGGGATGCGTTGGAGAATGCGAGTTCGTGAGTGTGTGAGTACTGGAAGAACAGTTTCTTTCCGCTCCGGCACACACACACACACTTACCCCCATACTCGTTTTCACTGCTCCACCTCCGGCGGAATGTAGTGCCAGGTGACGACTTCCTCGAAGCTCTTCCGTCCGCGGTCTGACCAGCTTACTCTCGTCCTCACCGTATAGAGTCCTTTGCGGTTTTCATCCTCCGGTTCGGTGATCTGGCGTTCCCAGCTGTAGTCAGGGGCATCATCGAAACGGCCGGAATCGCTTTCGGCTTTGATGGAGCCCCGCGTCAGCGGATGTTCCGCGCCGACTTGCAGAATAAGACGTTGTGCGGTGCTGTAGTGCCGCGACTTGGAAATAACGGCCAGACAGCGCGCGGTGGCCATCATCAGCACGCCTGCGCCGACGCCGAGAATCGCCACTGCCAGCAGCACTTCGATCAGCGTCATGCCGTTTTTAAACTGTCTTGAAATGACACTCACCGTCCATCCTCCACGGTGGTTTTCCCTGAAATCGGATTGCAGAGGATGGTTTTCCGTCGGTCATCTGCGCTGCTGAGCGTCAGCTTGAAGCCGTCGTTCATGCCGGACGGGTAGTACCGCACCATGCGGTCTTCATCGCGGTGCTTCGTTGATTCAGCCATATTTTCAAATGCGCTGACTTTAATGTCGCCCGGCAGCCGGCGGGAAATTTCCGGTTCTGTACTGTTGGTTCCGCTGCCGCAGGAAATGGTCACCAGGCCGTCCTTGAAGCGAAGCGTACATTCTTCCTGTTTGATGACCGCGATACTGCGTGCGTAGCGGGCAATCCGGACGGTTGTGCGGACTGCATCGGTTATCTGCGTCGACTGAAAGGTGCCCCGGAACAGCGGAACAGAAACCGACGTGGCGATCAGAATGATCACCACCACCAGCAGAATCTCAATCAGCGTAAAGCCATTTGAGATTGCCGATTGCCGATTGCCGATTGCCGGGATGTCTTTCATGTTTTCCAGCCGATCTTCAATCTCAAATCGTCAATCGGAAATCCGAAATGTTCTTAGTCCCAGTTATTGAACTCTTTGCCTTCGGGCGACTTGGTATAAAGGTCGTAGCCGCGGTTGTGGCTGCCGGGTTTGGCATACTGAAATTTCTGTTTCCACGGATCGTTGATTTCGCTGGGCTTCAGATAAGGCCCTTTGCCGTCTTTAACCACGGTCAGGTCTTCGAGGCTGTCCGGCAGACGCAGATTTTCCATTTCATAGTTCTGCACGGCGGTTTCAAGACTCTTGAGGCTGGCGCGTGCCGCCACATCCAGCGACATCCCGATCTTTCCGGACATTTTCGGAACGGCGATGCCGACGATGATGCCGATGATGACCACCACCAGCAGAATTTCAATCAGGGTAAAGCCGCTTCTGGATTTGCGATTTTTTTTATCTTTCATAATTCATCCCTCATCTTTCTGTTAGACGCCCAGTCCGCTTGTCAGATCAAATACCGCGGTCAGCATACTGATTGCCACAAAGCCCACGATGACCGCGACGCCCAGAATCAAAACCGGCTCCAGTACGGTCGTCAGCACTTTAATGCTCTGGTCGAGTTCGGCGTCATAACGCCGCGCGATGTGTTTTAAAGCGCCGGGCAGGTCGCCGGTTTCTTCGCCGACAGCCAGCATATCCGTCAGCAGCGGCGGAAACACTTTGCCTGCCGCCAGCGGGCCGGAAACACTCGATCCGTCGGTTACGCGGTCGCGCGCGGCGGCAATTTCCTTTGCAATCACCTCGTTGCCGACCGTTTCCTGAACGATCACCAGCGCCTTGAGAATCGGCACGCCGTTGCGGATCAGGGTTTCAAGAGTGCGCGCAAAATGGGCGAACGCGTTGGCGGTGGTGATCTTGCGGACAATCGGCAGCTTGAGCTGCTTTTCGTTCCACCAGAGTTTTCCGGCCGGCGTCAGCATCCAGCGGCGGAGCGTTATGCCGCCAGCGGCCAGCAGGATCAGCATCAGCCAGCCGTAGTGAATCATGCCGTTGCTCATCGCCATCAGAATGCGCGTGGGCAGGGGCAGTGTACCGCCGAGCTCATCAAAAATGCTGGCAAAACGCGGTATGATGAACACCATCAGCCCGATCAGAGAAATCATGCCGACGCCGAGCACAATCGCCGGATAGATCATGGCGGTGATGACTTTACTGCGCGCCTCCTGCACGCGTTCGTAGTGGCTGCACAGCCCTGCAAGCGAATCGGCCAGTGCGCCTGAAGCTTCGCCGGCCCGCACCATGCTGATGTACAGAGGCTGAAACGTATCGGGATAAATCCGGAGCGCGTCGGACAGAGAGCTTCCCTGAACAACTTCGTCGCGCAGCCGTTTAACAATCTGTGATTGAACCGACTCGTCTTTGCGCTGGGCCAGTGTATGAAGAGCCCGGCCCAGTGTCATGCCGGAAGAAAGCAGATCGGCCATTTCACGGGTGAACAACAGGGTGTCGCGCGCACCCATTTGGGTCTTATGGCGGAGGCCGGATTCAAACTTAAAACGTTTTTTGACGGATGCCGTGCTGACTTTTTCAGCAATCTGGTCGATGGAAAGCGGCGTATGGCCTGCCTGCTGGAGCATTTGCAGCGCCGCACGCCGGTCGGCGGCAATCAGTGTGCCGTCCACCCGTTTACCGTCTGCTCCGCGCGCGATATATTTGAAAGTAGGCATAAAACAGATTTGAAAACAGCGTTCAGAAAACGGCAGGATACTAGCCGCAATTCGGGGATAAAAGGAGTTTTTTATGCGTCTTATAACACTGTTCACAGTTGGACTGGTTCTGACATTCGCCGGATGCTCCAAAGCGCCGCAGGAAAAAGCCATTACCCTCGTCAACGCCGCCGCCGTTGATGCGCCGATGCTGGAGCGCATACGGGCTTTTGCACAGAATGAGCTGCATGTCCCGGTGCGCGCGGTTGAAAATCCCAAACTGGCCGGTAAGCCGGATTTTCAGGCGCTTCAAAAAGCCGCGCGCCGTGTAAAAACGAATGCCGATGTTTCTCTGATCGTACTGGCCGGGTTTAACGGCGAGCCGCGCCATTTGACGGTCTATTCGGCAGACGGCATCGCACTGATCAATGCTCAGGCTCTTTACACTGCGGATGCTGAAACCTTTGCCCGCCGCATCGAGCGGCAGGTGATGCGCGCGGCGGCCTTCAGTTTCGGCCTGACGCCGACGCCCGATCCGTTCTGCGTCACTCATGACTACAACTCACTCGAAGAACTCGACGCAATGGGGCGCAACTTTTCGCCGCCGTGGCAGGGACGCTTCGCCGAAGAGGCCGCGAAACGCGGGCTTGTTCCGGTTGAAAAATAAAATCAGAGGTTCCTCTGAGTTCACTTTCTGGATTTGACCGGTTGGGTCCGATCCGGGAAAAGCGTCCGGCAGATTTCGCAGCGGGTGCCGTCGCAGCCGCGCGCTGTACAGTGTTCCCGTCCGTAAAGAATCAGCTGGATATGCAGCTTATTCCACCGTTCCGGCGGGAACAGCTTTTTCAAATCGGCTTCGGTCTGCTCAACACTTTTACCGCTCGTCAGCTTCCAGCGCTGCGCGAGACGGTGAATGTGCGTATCCACCGGGAACGCAGGAACGCCGAACGCCTGCGCCATAATCACCGAAGCCGTCTTATGCCCGACTCCGGGAAGCTTTTCCAATGCCGCAAAACTGTCCGGTACCCTGCCGCCGTGTTCGGCGACGAGGATTTTCGACATTTCATAAATCGCTCGGGACTTATTGTTCGCCAGCCCGCAGGTCGTAATCAGCGAACGGATCTTTTCCTGGCCGAGCTGCACCATTTCCTGCGGTGTGCCGGCCTTGGCAAACAGCGCGGGCGTTACCTCATTGACCCGCTTATCGGTGCACTGCGCGGACAGGATGACGGCGACCAGCAGCGTATAGGCATCGGTGTGTTTCAGCGGAACCTCCACTTTCGGATACAGTTCCTCCAGCCGCTTACCGATAAAATCCGCCCGCGCCTTTTTCGTTTTCATTGAAGATATTTTTACAGAAGGGAACGAAGGAAACGAAGAGGATATCTAAACCTTTGTTCCTGGAGAGGCCTTCTGTTAGAGTCCCGGCATGACACGTCAGGAATTCGTTAAAGTTCTGCTCCAGCGGGCCGCAGGCAAGCCCGGAACCCGCGGCGAAGCGTTCGCACCCGCCAACATCGCGCTGTGCAAATACTGGGGCAAGCGCGATCCCGAGCTCAACCTGCCGGTCAACTCGAGCCTTTCGATTTCACTCGGAAAGCTCGGCACGCATACCGTCGTTAAATTTTGCAAAACCGCCGACCGCATTTTCCTGAACGGCCGGCCGGCCCCCGCGGATTTTGCCGCGCGGCTTTCGAAATACCTCGACCTGTTCCGTGCGGAAGGACAGCACTTCGAAGTCCGCACCAAAAACAATATACCGACCGCCGCCGGACTGGCGTCATCGGCTTCCGGCTTCGCCGCGCTGGTTAAGGCTCTCGATCAGCTGTTCGGCTGGGGATTCAATCCGCGCGAACTTTCCATGCTGGCGCGGCTCGGCAGCGGCAGCGCATCCCGCTCGCTCTACGACGGCTTTGCCGTCTGGCACGCCGGCGTTCGCGCCGACGGCATGGACAGCTATGCCGAAGGCTTTGCGGACGACTGGAACGAACTGCGCATCGGCGTTCTGGAAATTTCCAAGTCGAAGAAGAAAACCGGTTCGACCGACGGCATGAACCGAACGGTTGAAACGTCTGAGCTGTATGAAGCCTGGCCTGCACAGGCCGACTGCGACTTTGACGAATTGCGTACTGCGATTGCCGCGCAGGATTTTCAAATGCTTGGCAAAACCGCCGAGAACAACGCGCTGGCCATGCACGCCACCATGCTCGCGGCGTGGCCGCCGCTCTGCTACTGGAAGCCGCAGTCCGTTGCCCTCATGCAGAAAGTCTGGCAGGCGCGCGAAGACGGGCTGGAACTCTATTTCACCATGGACGCCGGCCCGAACCTGAAACTGCTCTTTCTCGAAAAAGATGTCCGCGCTGTGCGGAAACGTTTCCCGAAGATTCAAATAGTTACCCCTTTCTCTAAAGCCTGATGTCTATAGCCTAAAGCCTTCCCCCTATGCCTGAACTTCCGGAAGTTGAAACCATTCGCCGCCAGCTCTGCGCCGCCGGCATAGAAGGGCGCATCATCGAAAAAGTTCATCTTGAATGGCCGCGCACCGTCGAGCCGCTGACGCCGGACGCTTTCTGTAAAGAAGTGAAGGGACGTAAAATCGAAAAGATTGATCGCCATGGCAAGTGGCTTATCTTTGTCTTAGGTAGGGACCGTTCGCCGAACGGTTCGCCAGTCCTGCTCGGTGTTAAAGAGCGGACGGCTCGGCGATCCGTCCCTACCAACCTGCTGGTGCATCTGCGCATGACCGGCGGATTTTATCTGACGCACGGCGCGCTGGAAAAAGGGAAACACGACCGCGCCATCCTTCAACTGAGCGGCGGACTGAATCTGCACTTTCGCGATCCGCGTAAATTCGGCCGCTGGCGGCTTGAATCGCACATTGTAGGACGCGCTTCCCGTATCCGGGAGCGTGTGCCGGGCGACGAACACAAGCTCTCTGAATACAGAGAAGCTTGTCCTGCAATTGAAGGCCTCGGCCCGGATGCGCTGACGGTGACGAAAGCAGAATTTTTCCGAGCATTGCCTGCCCTGAGCGACGCCAAAGGCGGAGTCGAACGGGGAAGGTCGAATAAAACACTCAAAGCGCTGCTGCTCGACCAGTCGTTCGTGGCGGGCGTTGGAAATATTTATGCTGACGAAGCGCTGTTCGCAGCGCGGCTCGATCCGCGCCGCAAATCGGGAACACTGAGCGACGCCGAAAAGCTGGCGCTTTGGAAAGCCGTCCGCCACGTGATTGAAGCTGGCGTCCGCAACAAAGGCACGTCACTTGGCAGCGGGCAGGGCAACTATGTTGATCTCAACGGCGAA
>DAONGM010000044.1:0-12528 GCA_035404105.1 Pontiellaceae bacterium | reverse complement strand
GGTCCTGATCTCTGTCGAAGGGCGGACGGCTCGGCGAGCCGTCCCTACCCAATTTACGAAATGTTTCTGGTCAACGCATACCGGCTGGAGCGGAAAAGAAAAACCGGCGGAACTGGTCGGCGCCGACCGCCTGCACGCGATTGAACTGAACGTGTTTGTTCCGTGCCGGCTGGCGAAAGGCGACGGGTCGGTTCTTCGGAACCTGCCGGTTGAACCGCTCAACAGCGTTATCAGGGAAACCGCCTACACGCTCTTCGGCCCCGACCATTCGCCGAAGCTTTACCGCACCGCGTTCGCCCGTCAGGGCCTCATCCAGATTTTCAACGACTTCATCCTGACCGGGCGATTAACCGAATTCTGGCAGACCGATAAGGAAGTGATTGCATAAAACAGTCTGAGCGGGCAGGGTTTAGATATGGCAAAAAGCTTCGCGCGGGTCGGGATTTTACTGGCGGTTCTTCTTCAGTTTGCTTCGGTGCCGGCGGCACCGGTCGGCTTCATTGACGCCAGGCAGCAGGGCAGTTTCAACATCGGAGCGGCGCAGGCGGTTATCTCCCGCGAGTTTGAAGAAGCTCCGATCAACCGCGACCTGCTGATTATCAATTACTCCATACCGGCCGGAACCGCGGCCGGCGTCTGGGCGAAAGAATATCCCGCCGCGCTGGCCGCCGGTTCCGTTGATGTGGTCGAACTCGGCATCTACATTCCTGAGGGGCAGCTTTCCGATGTGGCGCTGGCGGTTGAGATTAAAGGCTCAACCGGCACGCAGCGCTTTCCGGTACGGCCCGGCCCGGGCTGGAACACAACGCGCGAACTGATCGACTGGAATAAAATCGGAACGCTCAACGAAACCGTTCTGCTGATTCAGCGGATCGGCGGCGCCGATCCGGCCGCCGGACGAATCCGGCTCGACATGACCTTTCAGAAGCTGCCGCTGTGGGAAAATCTGCGTGCCACGCTCTGGGGCCGGCTCGGCGGCGTGACGGTGTTCAGCCTGCTGCTGAGCCTGCTGGTCGCTGTGATCCGGCGCAAGAAAAGAATTCCGGTCCGAGGCTTCATCCGGGATCTGATGTCCGGCGTCGCCACCGTCCTGATTATCTCCTCGGTGCTGGGAGTTTATGCACTCGGGAAAATGAACCCGCTCGATTCCGGCTGGTTCTGTTTTTATGTATCCGCCGCCAGTGTCGTGATCAGCCTGCTGCTCAAGATTACGCTGACCGGACGTCCGGTATTTGCGGGTGAAACGTTGCGGAGCGCGCTGTTTCCCGGACTGCTGGCCGCCGCTGCGGGCAAGGAAGTTCTTTGGCAGGCGCCGGATTCTCTGACCGGATTTTTCCAGCTCAGCGGTTTCGGCGCGGCGCTGTTTGTCCTGATCTATCACGTCGCCAACGTTTGCCGCCTGAACCTGCGCCGGAAGCATCTCGGACTGATCGGCGGCACAGTGATTACCGCGGCGCCCTTTATTTTCGGACTGCTGCTTGCTTTGCAATCGTTTCAGTATTTCGCGGTGCAAGTGCTGCTGATTTTCTGCGTCGGCGAGTTTATCGCGCAGGCCTCTTCCATGATTAACCGCGAGAAGCTGCTTTTCTCCCTCAAAGTCCACCGCGCTCTGTTTGTACTTTCCATACTGGTGACCGCCGCGCCGTATATCGCCGATCTCGGATCGGGGCCTGTTGCGGCCGCGCTGCCGGCCGTGTTCCGGCCCTTTGCCGCTGTGATCGCCACGATGCTTTCACAGGGACCGCTCTGGGCGATGGTCTATCTGCTGACCGGCATGGTGCTCGGCGCGATGCACGGCAGCGCGCCGTCCGGCGCGGTGGCGCAGGACGATGCCGTCCGCGGACTGAAAAAAGGAATGGTCTTCAGCGGTGTACTGATGGGCCTGCTTCAGCTGTTTCATGCGCTGGTCAGTGCGGCGTGGATACAGAATTTTTATGCCGCCGCTCCGGCGCTGCTGCTGACCGTGGCGGGCGTAGCCGTTTTTCCGCTGTTCAAAACCGTTATTGAAACCTTTGACGGCAGCCAGTCGTTTTTCGGGCGCGCAGCCTGTGCCTATAAAGACCCGGTGCTTTATCTGCGCGGTCTGGTCCTCGGTCTGGTATTCGCCGCCGGCATGAGCATGAACTTTGCCGGACTGCCGACCGCAGAGCGGATCGGATTCGGCTTCGCGGCCGGCGCGGCGGCGTTCGGCGGCGTGAGTATTCTGCGCGACCTGCTGTTCGGTCTGAACGGTATCGGCGGCGTCAAATCATGGCGCTATTACTTTGTCGAAAGCGGACTGGGCGCCTTCATCGGCGCGGGCATCGGCTTCTATCTCGATGCGGCGCAGCTGCCGATCATTGGAACCAAGTTTGAGCTCTACAACAGCTTCGGCCTGAATCCGGCGGATATCGTCGCACGCTGTCAGCAGCTGCGCACCACCGCGCCGAACGAGTTCACCGCGCTGATCAGCCGCTGGGGACACATTAAACTGCTGGCCGCCTCCGGCGGCGCGAAGATTCTTTTCAACGAAGCGCTGATGGGCGTCATCGGCTGGGGGATTGCCGCGCCGCTGTTCGCGATCAACAAGGCGTTTCTCTCCGCGCTGCTCAATCGCGATATTTCTTCAATCCGGCGCATTGCGACCCGCGGCGGCGTAACGGAGCTGGCCGACGGTACCGTTTATGTTCTGCGCTGGGGTCTCTGGATGGCGCCGCTGATCTTCACCTTCCTGCGCCCGATGGCGGAAGCGGCGTGGTACAATCAGGACGGACTGATCCGCACCTTCTTTGCCATTTTCAACAGCCTGACCCGCGACGCGAACGGTTTTACGGTGTGGAGTCTGACCGTCTTCAGCTGGGTTATCGGTTACGCCTGGTTCCAGATTCTGATCTGGATCGATCACATGGGACTGCGCGTTGCGACGCTGGTGAACCTCTCGTTCCTCGGCGTTGACCGTCTCGATGAACGCTGCGCGAAGTTTGTCGGCCCGGAAGCAACGGCCCGTTTTATTCCGGAAGGCGTTAAGCGCTTTACCACCTGGGCGCCGCTGCTGATTCCGTTCTATCTGCCGAAAGGCGAACAGTGGGCGCAGGTTTTCAGTATGGGAACCGCCATCCAGGCGCGGCAGGCCGGGTACGTTCCCGGCCCGGTTCCGCTTCTGCTCATCGCGGTTGCGGCGGCGGCTGTCGTGGCGGCCCTGTTTACACTGCGAAGGAAAACCCGCGAACGCCATGCAGCGCAGACCGGGCAGACTTTCGGTCTGATCAATAATAAATACGAAGTGGAGCTGAAGCAGAGCGGCGAGATCAACTCCTTCATGACTTCCAACGGATTCGGCATCAGCCGCTGTGCATTCGAAAAGGTCGATCCGTCCGGACGGATTCTTTTTGTGGTGGAGGCCGGCGAAGACGGCGCGGCGAACAAAGCGTGGCCGGTTCTCGGCAATTTCCCGGCGGAACTTTTTACGCCGTCTGTTTATGAATGCGACAGCGACCGGTTGAAAATAATTAACATTTCCAACGGCGTTAAAGTTACCGTCACCATCCGGCTGCCGGGCCGCAACGACGGAGCCGAGCTGTGGAATATCGAACTGGAAGATCTGAGCGGGAAAGCGCGCAACCTGAAAGTGGTTCCGTATCTCGAATGGATGCTGAACCGTCCGGATGCGGATCGCAACCATACGCAGTACAACCGGCTCTATCCGGAAATGTCGTACAACACGGAACTGAACGCGATGGTGGCGTTTCACCGCAGCACCAAGCATTACGGCATTCTGGCGTCTGCAAAGCAGCCTGCCGGCATTCTCAGCGGCCGCGTCGATTTTATCGGCCGCGCCGGAAACATCTGGGCTCCGCGTGTACTGGAAACGCTGGCCTTCCGCGAAGCGCTCAACATGGACGCCTGCCCGGCGTTCGACCCGATCGGCGCGCTGCTGCTCGATGCGCCGGTTCCGGCGAATGGAAAGCGGTCGCACAAAATCCTGATCGGCTGCTGCGAACATAAGGCGCGCATTGCACAAATGATTTACAAACATCTGGATCTGGAAGTCGACAGTTCGCTGCATGGCATAAAACAGCCGGAGCGCGCGCAGAAAATCGGACACGGCGAGATTCCGCCCGGTACACCGGAGCGCTACACGGAATATCTCGACGACGGCCGGACGCTGCGTGTGCTGACACCGTTCACGCCGCGTCCGTTCGACCACGAAATGGCCAACGCGCTCGGCCATATTGTCGCCGTCACCAACCGCGGTCTGCACTCATCGGCCAGCGGTAATGCCCAGCAGAACCGGCTGACTCCCGACTGGGCCGATCTGACCGGCAATCAGGTTCCTTCCGAAGCGATTTATCTCTACGATGAGAAAACCGGCGACTGGTTTTCGCCCTGCTACGATCCGGTCAAAGACAAGACCGCTGAACACGATGTCTTCTTCAGTCTCGACGGCAGTGTGGTTTTCAAAATGAAAAAAGGCGGGCTGGAAACCGCGCTTTCCGTGCATGTGCCGCCCGATGAACCGGCAGGCGTTTACATTCTGAAAATCCGTAATACCGGCATTGCGACGCGCCGCCTGCGCATTGCGCCGTATTTCCAGATCGCGCTGGCGCACAGCCCGGAGCAGGCGGGGGCGCTGTTCATTTCGCGCGATGCCGTCAGCGGCGCGCTCTATTTTGAAAATCCGCGCAACCGTTTCCGCGCCGGTTCCTGCTTCGCCGCCATGAGCGCGCCGGTTGAGCAGTTTGCCACGCGCCGCGACCGCTTTTTCGGCGATGGCCGCTCGTTCAGCCGTCCGGTCATGGTCGAGACCGGTGCGCCGGCTCCGGCGGCAGGCGACGAATTCCCGGTGGCGGCGCTGCTGACGACGGTTGAAATCCCGGCGGGCGGCGAGCAGACAATCTCTATCGTGCTCGGCGAAGCCGACAGCCGCAAGCAGGCCGAAGTCTGCGTGAAAAAATTCCAGTCGATTGAAAATGCCGAACGGAGTCTGCAAACCACGCGTGAGTGGTGGATGGCTCTGCAAGCTACACTGAAGATCGAAACCAGCGATCCGGAATTCGACGCCTATGTGAAGTGGATGAAATACCAGACGCTCAGCGAACGCATCTGGGCGCGCAAAGGATTCTATCAGGCCTCCGGCGCATTCGGCTTCCGCGATCAGCTGCAGGACACCGTCAATATGATCTGGGTCGATCCGTCGCTGGCGCGCGCCCAGCTCATCCTGCACGCGGCGCAACAGTTTCCCGAAGGCGATACGGCACACTGGTTTTTCCTCCAGCAGGACGGACGCACCGGATTCCTGAGCCGCTCATACGCCAGCGACAACCTGCTCTGGCTCGGCTGGGGCGTCGGCGAGTATGTCCGCATGACCGGCGATAAAACGCTGCTCGATGAAAAGGTCAGCTATCTCAAAGCCGAGACGCCGCTGGCGCCGCTGCCGGCGGGGAAACACGGTATGGGTTTCTTTCCGCTGCGTTCGCCGCGCAGTGATTCTGTTTATAAGCATGTGATGCGCGCGGTGGATCTGGTGCTGACCAAACGGATGGGAAGCCACGGGCTTCCGCTGATGGGCACCGGCGACTGGAACGACGGGCTGGACGAAATCGGCAGTAAGGGCCGCGGCGAATCGGTCTGGATGGCTTTCTTTCTGACCTGCGTTTTGAAAAATCTGCTTCCGGTGATCGGAGAACGCTGCGGGAAGAAACGCCGGCATTACTATGAGCAGCAGCTGAGAATACTGGGCCGGAATATTGAAAAGGTCTGGCGCGGCGACCGCTACCTGCGGGCTGTTCACGACGACGGGACCGAAATCGGCATCGCGGGCGCGGGCTACTGGGAAACGGACGCGCTCGGCGCGGCGTGGGCGGTTTTTGCGGGCGTCAATCCGCAGCGCAGCCGCATTGCGCTCGATACCGCGCTGAAGATTCTGGAGGGCGAAAAAACGATCAGCCTCGGTTATCCGCCGCTGCGCGAAAATACCAAACCGTATCTCGGACGCAGCAGCACCTATCCGGAAGGAGTGCGCGAAAACGGGATGTATTCGCACGGCGTCCAGTGGCTGACGCGCGCCTGCCGCCTGCTCGCCGAGCGCTTCGCCGCGCAGGGCGACCCGGTGACGGCGCAGTATTACCGCGATGCGGCCGCCCGGCTCTGGTATAAAATTTCAGCCATTCCGCACACGCACGGCGCGGAGATTGAGAACTACGGCGGCCAGCCGAACCAGCAGTGCGCCGACTATCTAACGGTACACGATCCGGGCCGGATGATCTGGAGCGGCTACACCGGCGCGGCGGGCTGGATGCTCCGGCAGGCCTGCGAAAGCGTCATCGGCGCAACGCTGGCCGACAATAAGGTGATTCTGCCTTCTGATTTGGGTCTGCCGCGAGGCGACCTGATTGTGAAAAGCATTCGCCGCGACCTTGCCAGGAGCCCGTTCTGATGAGTTTGTCTAATTTGAGCTGAATCTGTCGGCGGCCGTGGTAAAGTCCCGCGCGATGAAAAAAACAATTTTTGCCGTAGGTCTGGGTATTCTGCTGGGCACAGGATGTTCTCATCGTGCACCGCCGGAAAATCCTGCATCGTTTAATTTTCAGCTGGTGAGTCCGGAGCATGTGCATATGCAGATGCTGCTGGCGAATGCGATGGGCTATGTGAATCCGTCCAACGGCGTGATTGATGCCGCATCCGGCTATCCGGTCGAAGGATGGAATCACGAGCCGGAGAACGGACTTTATCTGCGGTCGTTCACCCAGCTGACGGCGATCGGCGAATGGGTCGAACTGCTGGCGAATATCGCGGCGGGCTACGCGGACAATCCGTACATTTCGCGCGAAGAGGCGTTCAGCAATCTTTCGCTGACGGTGTCGAGTCTGCTGGCCGACCAGTCCGATCCGGCGCTCAGCGCGAAAGGTCTGCTTTCAAATTTTCTGGGTTTTGAAAACGGGAAGCGGATCGGTCCGCTGGCGGAAGAAGTCAACCGGCAGGCCTTTGTGGATGAGTTCGGCGCGGAGCAGGCCGATGCCATCTGGCAGGCGCTGGCAGCGCATAAATGGATTCTTCCGCAGCAGGACGGTTCATTCGCCAAGATTCCGCGCAAAGGGGAATACGGCGAAAAGTTTTTCACCGGCGAACTGGAACCGTTTGCCGCCGATGAACTGCGCGCGCGGATTATGGCGCTGCTTGACCGGCGGACGGTGCAGATTATTTTCGGCGATAACGCCAACCTGACCGCATCAGCGGCCAAGGCATTCGGCGCGCTGATGCATTCCGAGATTAAGGATTTTCCCGAAGCGGTTAAGCTTCGCGGGCAGCTGGAGCGGTTTATTGACCGGCAGGCGGAAGGCTACCGCTATCTTTACGGCGAAGAGTCCGGCACGTTCGCGTTCGGCTGGAATGCGACGATGGACCGCTTTACCGGCTGGGCGGACGGCAACGGTAAATGGATTACCGGACGCATGAATTATTTTGTGAACGAGTTCCGCGGCCCGCTCTGTTTCGTGGTGCAGCGGTTTGATCTGCCGGCGGACGCAGTGAAAAATTCCGGAATGAAGATCAAGCCGTACCGGATGGCGGACGGCCGGGATCTCTACACGCTGGCGACGTGGCACGGCTCGTCGTTCCAGTCGCTGGGGCTTTCGCTTTTCATGCAGGAGCTGGACGCGCAGGGCTGGCGGGAGAATCTGGAAAACTCGGTGGATATCGAACTGGATTTCGCAATCCGGCATAAACTGCCCGGCTTTCTGAGCGAGGCCTACAGCGGAAACGGCGTGGAATACACCGGCGACATCGGCATCCCGGATGTCGCGGTGACCGATCAGGCGCGCATTACCAACTCACCGTCGCTTTACACGCTGGGCGTGGCCTATGAAGTTGCGCCGGACAAGGTCGAAGCGTTTCTTGCGAGTAACTGGAAAACGATCCGCCGGCTGTTTACAGATCACGGGCCGTGGGAAGGATTTAATACGGCGAAGAAAGAAGTGATCCGCTTTCAGACCACGGCGCACACGCTGGCGCTGGTTCTGGGCGGCATCGGTTCTGCCGGCGAAAATATGCAGCGCTACCTGACATGGCGGGGCGTGACGTCGCTTTCCAAAGTGCAGGGCGGTGAATCGTCTGCGGTTGATCTGTTGAGCGGCGGCGCGAAGTGGATTACCTGGAGTCCTTCCGGCGACGGACTGGAAGGCGTGCACTGGATGAACGGTTTCCGTGTGCGCGGCGACGCGGTGCAGCGCGGCGCGGTTACAATTAAGCTTCCGCAGAGCGTCAGTCTGTCGAACGGCGCGCTGCTGATCCGCTATCGCGCGGCGGCTCCGGTAAAGAATGCGGTTCTTACGCTCAAAGGCGCGCCGATTGCCTTTGAGAACGGGATTTATGCCCGGTTCGATCCGGACGGGAGCGAAAAGGGAATCCGGATTCCGATGCCCGCGACGCCGGGGCTGGAAGGCGTCCGGGAAATCGTGCTGACATTCGGCGACGGCACCGCCGCGCCGGTTGATCTGACGATCTCCGGTTTTGAGTTTGTTCCGGCGCGATAAAATTATTTCAGGTAGGAACAGCAGTAGTCGGCGACGACCGGGACTTTGAGCTTAAACCTGCTGTTGGCCGGAACCTGATAGGATTCGCCCGCTTTGAAGGTTTTCCATCCGGTTTCGCCGGGCAGGAGTACGTCCATCTGTCCGCCGAGCATTTCCATGATTTCCGCGGCTTCAGTGCCGAATTCATAGTCACCGGGCATCATGATGCCGAGGGTCTTTTTGGTGCCGTCGGCAAACAGAATGGTGCGGCTGGTGACTTTGCCGTCAAAGTAGACATTCGCTTTTTTCACTACGGTTACGTTTTTAAATTCGGCCATGATTTACTCCTGTTAAATTGAAAGGCGCCGAAAATCCACTTTCTCCGTCCGGTTGTCAAAATGATTCCTGCTCCGCCGGATTAGGGTTTGCAGGCAGGCGGAGCAAAAGATAAGAATGCGCGCTTTTATGAATCCGGCGCAGGGGAATTTTGTCATGATGAAAAGAACGCTGTTGTCTGTATTGCTGGCGGCTCTGTGTACCGGTGCATCTGCTGAAAGCCTGCTGAAGCCGGTGAATGATCTCGGTTACGGGACCTGGAATGCGCGGCTGCAAACGCTGAGCATGTACCGCGATGTTGAAGGCGCCAAGGTTGACACGGCCTATTCCACGACAGCGGGCCTGCTGATCGGCTATATCTCGCCGGAGCTGGCCGGATTCAGTGCCGGTGCAACCTGGATCTATGTGGAACCCGTGGACGCCACCAGGGACAGTAATAACGGCAAAACGCTGTTGAGCAACGGACGGGTGAATATCCTGAACGAAGCGTGGGTCAAATACCGGTTTGAGAGCCTCGGTCTGACGAATACGTATATTAAAGCCGGGCGGCAGGTCATGAACGGCGAACTGTTCCGCTCCGATGAGATCCGCCAGAAGCCGCGTTCGATTGAAGCGGTTCAGCTAACGACGAAAGATATTCCGAACCTTTCGCTGACGGCCGGACATGCCTTCCGTCTCAGCAATGTTCTGGATAATGAGGACGGCTGGAGGTTCAACGACTTCGACGAAGTGCTGGCCCCGCAGGGGAACGGTTGCGGCAGTCCCGGTATTTCATGGGGCGAAGCGGTGTTTACCGGCGTCACCAATCTGGAAGTGGCTTTGTATGACGCCTATGTACACGACATCGCCAACGTTACCGGCGGCCGCACGCGCTACGCGCTGACGGATTCAACCGCGCTGCTGGGCTATTTCCAGCACGCGGACTCGGTGCAGACGGCGGATAAAATCGCGCCGTTTAATTCCGATATGTTCAGCCTCGCTTTCGAACAGAAAGCCGGAGGCGTCACGTTTGAGCCGGGCTGGTTCAGCGTTCACGGCGACGATATGATTTTTCATGAGACAACCACCGGGCTGAATCATCCGCTTGGCGCTCCGCTGCTGATCTATTCCGGGCCTTTCAACGGCGGATCAGACAGCGCCTATTTGAAAGCTACTTCAAAGATCGGCAAGACCGCTCTTTATACGCTCTACAGCTACACCTGGCAGGATCACAGCCGGCACGCTTTCGACGGGCAGGAGATCAACTTTGTCGTCAAACATCCGGTCACAGACAGCCTGTCGGTTGCAGTCAAAGTCGGCGCCGGCTATCGCGAAGGGTGTCGCGGCACAGAAGACACCACTGCGACCGACGCGCGGCTGTTCGTGACCTATAATTTCTAATCACGACTCGCTGAGACGCTTTTTCGGTTCGTCGTGAAGCATCGCGTGGGCTTCGCGCAGGATTTCAGGAATACGGCCGGCGAAGCGGCTTTTTTCCAGTAACGGTTTGAGCGCTTCATCTTTGAATTCTGCGGCCTGCATTCCGCCGAACCAGTGTCCGGCATTGCCCATAAGGTTGTAACGCATTTTGCCGAACGCAACCATGTCGAGCCCTTTGGCATAAGTCCAGAGGCGCAGGATTTCCGGAATGTTGATTTCGCCGGGCGTGTCCTGCCAGCGCGGAAGCCCCTCATGCCAGTGGTGAACCCAGTCGGCGCCAAGTTCCTTTTCCATCGCTCTGAAAATCCTCGCCTCAATTTTTTCAACGATCGGAAATTTTTTGTCCATATTTCCGGCGGCGGTGACGTGTTCGACAAAGTCGGACGGGCGGGAAGCTCCGATGGAAAGCGTATGAATTTCCGGACGGCGCAGGCAGTAAAGGTCGTTAAAGGCCATCGGGGTGATCGGCTGGCAGAGGTCGATCAGTTTCGCCGGCGGCTCGTACAGTTTGCCGCCTTTATCGACCGGGCTGATGACAAAAACGCCCATGTCGAGTTTCGTCGCCGCTTCGACCGACGCCCAGGTGACCGGATGATAGACAAAGTACCAGTGCAGGTTGACGTATTCAAAGAGGCCGGTTTCGATGGCTTTGACGACGATGTCCGGCGTGCCGTGCGTCGAAAAACCGATATGGCGGCAGCGGCCCTCTTTTTTGAGCTGTTCGAGCGCAGGCATGCTTTTGAGCGCCTGCTGGAACGTCTCTTCGTTGTTGATGCCGTGAATGGCGAGCAGGTCAACGTAGTCGAGTTTGAGCGCGGCCATGGAGGTGTCGAAGCTTTCCAGAAATTCAGCCGGCGTATCCTTCGGGCCGACTTTGGTCTGCACGATCATTTGATCGCGCGGCAGCGCCGGCAGGAATTTTCCCAGCTGGTATTCGGAGGTGCCGTAGCCGCGGGCGGTCTCGATATGGTTGATGCCGAGGTCGAGCGCGTAGCGGACGGTGGCTTCGACGTTTTTCTGGTTTTCCTCGGTGACCGATTGGCGGGCTGCGTCGTCATCCTGCCAGCTTTGCTGGTAGCGCATGCCGCCGCAGGTGATCACCGGCATTTGCAGTTCTGTTTTTCCGAAACGTCTTCTGGGTACGGTCATTTTCTATCCTCCGAATGCGACGATGAGACTCAGCGAAACCGTTGAAAGCAGTGTGCTGATGACGATGATGTGCGCCGCCAGCTCGCGGTCGCTGTCAAAAATATCCGCCAGCACATAGCTGACGACAGCGGTCGGACAGGCCAGATAAATGAGCAGCATCTGCCGTTCAATCGGCGGCAGGTTCCAGAGCATCGCCAGACCGAGGCCGATCAGCGGCTGGATGAACACTTTGATCACCGCAGCGCTCGTTGAATGGAGCAGGCCTTTGGCCGCTCCTTTGAAGGTCAGCGCGGATCCGATGCTCAGAAGCGCCAGCGCCAGCGATGAATCGCCCAGCACACTCAGCGAACGTCCGAGCGCCAGCGGAAAATGGACGCCGCAGCAGTTAAAGATGAGTCCGGCGGCGCAGGAGAGCAGCAGCGGATTGCAGAGCAGCTGTTTGGCGAACAGCACGCCGGTCTGATGTTCGTTCGCCGTTTTCCGGTCGCTGTGCATCAGCAGAACGGAAACCGACAGAATGTTGTAGAAGACAATGGCCGGGGCCAGCGCCACCGTTGCCAGCGCTTCGACGCCGGGCGCCAGGCTGGACATGGCGTAGAGAATGACCGGCAGGCCGATAAAGGCATTGTTGGAGCGGGCCGCGCCCTGAATAAAAGCGCCGGATGACCGGCGGTTCAGCCGCAGCAGGAAGGCGGCAAGACCGGCAACCAGCGCCGAGCCGATGGTCGCCAGGACCAGAATCAAAGACATCCGGGCGACATCCCCGGAATCAAAGGTGGCGTTGGTGACTTTGTCGAGCAGCAGGGCGGGCAGCGCGACCCAGTACGTCAGGCGGTTAAGGCCCGTGGCGAGCGTCTCAGAAAAGAATCCGGTGCGGCGGAGCAGCAGTCCGAGAGCAATGATCAGAAAAACGGGCAGCAGACTGTCGAGCACATACATGGGCGGAAGGGTAGATAGGAGCGCCGGCTGAAACAAGTTCAAAGGCTGATGATAGTTCCGTTTGACATCATGCGTCTTTTACGTAGAATGCGCCCTTCTTTTTTGAGGCGGGATAGCTCAGTTGGTAGAGCAGGGGACTGAAAATCCCCGTGTCCCCGGTTCGATTCCGGGTCCCGCCACCAGATTTAAAAACCGC
>DAONGM010000043.1:0-12757 GCA_035404105.1 Pontiellaceae bacterium | reverse complement strand
GCGCCGGAAGCGATTTTCTGCCAGGGCAAAACGCCGGAGCAGGTGGCGCAGATTGTCGAGCGGATGAATCAGGGCGCGCACAATATTCTGGCGACGCGGGCGAACGCCGAAATGTTCGCGGCGGTTAAAAAGCTGGTTCCGGAAGCGGAATATCACGAGGCGGCGAAGCTGATTATCGTGCGCAAGGAAGCGCTTACACCTGACCCCGACCGCTTTATTCTGGTGATGACGGCCGGCACGAGCGATATCCCCGTGGCCGAAGAGGCCGCGCTGACGGCGGAGCTGATGGGCCATCGTGTCGAACGTGTTTTTGACGTCGGCGTGGCCGGCATTCACCGGCTGTTAGCGCAGGAAGAAAAAATCCGCGGCGCGAATGTGATCATCGTCGCCGCCGGGATGGAAGGCGCGCTCGCCAGCGTGGTCGGCGGACTGGTTTCAAAACCGGTGATCGCGCTGCCGACGAGCGTCGGCTACGGCGCAAGCTTCGAAGGACTGGCCGCCCTGCTCGGTATGCTCAACAGCTGCGCCGCCGGGATTGCCGTGGTGAATATCGACAACGGTTTCGGCGCGGGCCGCCTCGCCGGAATGATCAACGCTATGCGTTGAGGGAGTGTGTGCGTGACGGAGTAAAGAATATGAAAAAAACAACGTTGTCTAATACTCACACACCCGCACACCTCGACACTCTTTATCTCTCCGGCTTCTCCGGCGTCAGCGGCAATATGTTTATCGGCGCGCTGCTGGACGCAGGGCTTCCCGAAGACGCCTTCCGTAACATGGTGGCCGCCCTGCCCGTTTCGGGCTATCAGCTGAAAGTCGAAAAAGTCATGAAGCGCGGAATCTGCGCGACGCATTTTGATGTTGAGCTGGATCATTCGGAACAGCACACGCACCGGCAGCTTGCCGACATCATCAAAATTATCGAAGCGGCTGAACTCAGCGCGGCGGTGAAGGCACGCAGTATCGCCGTCTTTACGCGGCTCGCCGAGGCCGAAGCCAAAGTTCACGGCACGACGGTGGAGAAGATTCATTTTCACGAAGTCGGCGCGGTGGACGCCATTATCGATATTGTCGGTACAGTTTTCGGGCTCGCAGCGCTCGGCATCGAAAAAGTGTACGCCGGGAATCTGCGGACCGGCTTCGGCGTGATTCAATGCGCGCACGGTTCCATGCCGATTCCCGCGCCGGCTACGGCGGAGTTACTGAACGGTATTCCGTACACCTTCGGCGATATTGAAAAGGAGCTGCTGACTCCGACCGGCGCCGCGCTGCTCGCCGTACTCTGCGATGGTTTCGGCGACCGGCCTGACGGGTTTGTTTCAGAAAAAACCGCCTATGGCGCGGGCGGCCGGGAGCTCGACATTCCAAATGTTCTGCGTGCCGAGGTGGGGCGCGTTCGCCGAACGCGCCGCGGACAGCTCGGAGATCTGTCCCTACCTGAAAAACTGCTGGTGCTGGAAACCAATATCGACGACTGCAACCCGCAGATTTTCGATTATGTGATGGAGCGGCTTTTTAAAGCCGGCGCGCTCGATGTCTGGCTGACGCCGATCCAGATGAAAAAAAACCGTCCGGCTGTAATGCTTTCGGTTCTTGCGCCGGCCACGATTCAGGGCGCCGTCGAACAGATTCTTTTCAGCGAAACCACCACCATCGGCATTCGCCATTATCCGGTACAGCGTACCGCCGCCGACCGCCGCGAAGAGACGGTCGCGACGCCGTGGGGATTGGTGCGCGTAAAGATCAGTTCGATCAACGGCAAAACCATATCGGCGACGCCGGAATATGACGACTGCCGGAAACTGGCTGAAGCGAGCGGCGTACCTCTTAAAGAAATTATAGCTCTTGCCGGAAATCAAAACGTTGATTTCTGAAAGGGAGTCCCCTACATTCCGCACCCATGAACGCGCAGCCGCCTAAAAAACGACTCTGGCGTCGGGATGGTCCGGTTCCCAACCCCTACCGCGATACACTGAGCCAGGAAATCGGTTATAAACTGGACTCCCGCTATGCGGGATGCCTGCTGGTTGTTTTTGCAATGGCCCTGCTGCTGGTGTCCGGCTTCGCTTTTCTCGTCTACTGGCTCATGCACTGAGCCTAAGCCGTTTCTTCCTCGGCGGCGGAACGTTTCATGCGTTTGCGTTCGTTATCGGTGAGGTAGCGTTTGCGCAGGCGGACGTTGTGCGGCGTCACTTCAACCAGCTCGTCGTCTTTGATGTATTCCAGCGCTTCTTCGAGGCTGAGTTTCTGCGCCGGTGCAATTTTCATGGCGCGGTCCGATCCGGAAGCGCGCATGTTAGTGAGCTGCTTGGCTTTCTGCACATTAACGAGCAGATCTTTATCAAGACAATGCTCGCCGACGATCATGCCTTCGTAACATTCGACGCCCGGATCGATGAAGAAGATGCCGCGCTGCTGCAGGCCGTCGATGGCGAATGCGACGGAGGTCCCGTTGCCCATGCTGATCAAGACGCCGTTGTTGCGGTGGTTGATTTCCCCGGCATAGGGCGCGTAATGCAGGAAGCGGTGGTTGATGATGCCTTCGCCGGCCGTGGCGGTCATCATTTTGCTGCGCAAGCCGATCAATCCGCGGGTGGGAATGTGGAAGGTCATGTTTTTGCGCAGACCAAGCTGATCCATGCGGATCATTTCGCCGCGCCGCTGGCCGATCAGTTCGATGGCTTTGCCGGCGTATTCGTCCGGAACGTCCACCGTCAGAATTTCAATCGGCTCTTCTTTGATGCCGTGATGCGTGCGGAAAATCACGCGCGGCTGAGCGATCGTCAGCTCAAACCCTTCGCGGCGCATGGTTTCGATCAGAATGGACAGGTGCAATACGCCGCGTCCGCTGACGATGAAGGCGTCGCCGCCGGTTTCTTCAACGCGCAGCGCCACGTCGCGCTCGGTTTCTTTCAACAGGCGGTCACGGATGTGGCGGCTGGTGACAAATTTCCCGTCCTGGCCGAAGAACGGTGAGTCGTTCACGCGGAAGGCCATGGAAAGGGTCGGTTCGTCGAGCGCGATCAGAGGCAGCGCTTCGGGATGTTCGGCGTGGGCAATGGTGTCGCCGATGTCGATGTCCATGATGCCGGAGATGGCGCAAAGGTCACCGCACGGGATGCCGGTCGTTTTTACGCGGCCGAGGCCTTCAAAGGTTTGCAGTTCTTTGAGCTGCACCGGGCGGACGGTTCCGTCGCGTTTGATAATGCAGACCGGAGTTTTCAGATCAAGTGTGCCGCGATAGACGCGACCGATGCCGATACGGCCGACATAGTCGTTGTAGTCGAGCGTTGTGGCCTGCATTTGAACAGGACCCTCTTTGACCGGCGGGCCGGGGATGTGTTTGATGATGGCTTCCATCAGCGGCTTGATGGAGTCGCGCGGATCGTTCAGATCGGTAACAGCCCAGCCGTCGCGGCCGCTGGCGTAGAGTACCGGGAAGTCGAGCTGGTCATCGTTGGCTTCGAGTTCAACGAAAAGGTCGAAGACCATGTTGTGCACTTCGTCGCAGCGCGCATCCGGCTTATCCACTTTATTAATGATGACAACCGGCTTGAGGTTCAGTTCGAGCGCCTTGTCGAGTACGAAGCGCGTTTGAGGCATCGGCCCTTCAGCGGAGTCGACCAGCAGAAGAACGCCGTCGGCGAGATTAAGTACGCGTTCGACCTGTCCTCCGAAATCGCTGTGGCCGGGAGTATCGATCACGTTGATCTTCACGCCGTTGTAAACGATGCTGATGTTTTTGGAGAGAATGGTGATGCCGCGTTCGCGTTCGAGATCGTTGCTGTCGAGCAGGCAGGTCTGAAAGGCTTCGTTATCGCGCAGAATGTGGGCCTGCTTGATGATCTGGTCGACCAGCGTGGTTTTACCGTGGTCAACGTGCGCGATGATCGCGACATTACGTATTTTCTCGTTCTTCATAGGTGCTCCGGACATAAGGGCGGACAATTTACGCACCTGCCGGGAAAAAGCAATCCCGCCGACGTTAAATCTGCGTTTGGCAAAATGGCTCTAATTATAGAAAGGCGCAGATCAAAAGATATGACAGGCGGGACCGCCGTTCTTTTCGAAATAGCGCTGATGATACTCTTCGGCGCGGTAAAACGGGCCGGCCGGTAAAATCTGGGTCGCGATCGGCTTTTTATATTTGCCGCTTTTTTCGAGTGCGGCTTTAGAGCTTTCGGCTGCCGCTTTCTGCTCCGGCGAGTAATAAAAGATTGCGGAACGGTATTGGGTGCCGGTATCCGGCCCCTGCCGGTTTACCTGTGTCGGATCGTGCATTCGCCAGAAGAGATCCAGAAGTTTCGCATAAGAAACTTTTGAGGGATCAAACGTGATCTCAATCGCTTCAGCATGTCCGGTGGTATCGGTGCAGACTTCTTTGTAGGTCGGATCTGCGGTCTTTCCGCCGGTATAGCCGACCTGCGTATCAATTACGCCGGCGACCTGCCGGAACGCGGACTCAACGCCCCAAAAACATCCGGCGGCAAACACGGCTTTTTCGGTTTTCATAATGCCTTCCTCTGCCGGAGCGGTTCCGGCAATTACGGCAAGCAGAATGCTGGTCAGTAGAGCCCTCATCCCAATAATAGACACCTGATTAAGCGAACAGCTCAATTCAGCAGCCGTGTTTTCCGCCAGACTACTTCAGTGCGGCGAACGCGGCGTCGTAATTCGGCTCCTGCGTAATTTCCGGAACCTGTTCGGTATAAATCACTTTGCCGCTTTCATTGATGACGACTACTGCGCGCGAAAGCAATCCGGTCAGCGGGCCGTCAGCGATGATTACACCGTAATGGTCTCCGAATGCGGAACGGAATGCCGAAGCGGTTACAACATTTTTAATCCCTTCCGCTCCGCAGAAACGGCTCTGGGCAAACGGGAGATCCATGGACACGCAAAGAACCGCCGCGTTTTTCAGCGCGGCCGCCTTTTCGTTGAATTTGCGGACGGACATGGCGCAGACGCCCGTGTCGATACTCGGGAAAATATTCAGCACAAGCCGCTTTCCTTTATAATCGGCCAGTACGGTTTCCGAAAGATCCTGCTTAACGAGTGTGAAGTCCGGTGCCGCGCTGCCTTTTGCCGGCAGTTCGCCTGCGGTAGTTATCGGCGAGCCTTTGAAGGTAATTTTAGCCATAGGAACCCTCCTTTTTTAAAACAATGCCTGATGCGGATTTATACGAAGAGGGTTGCTTTTGCAAGGCGCAACCCGTTCAATGTGCGCCTTATTAGAGGATTATGAAATGAAAACGACTTCCCAGCAGAGAATTATAGCCATTGTCGGACGTCCGAATATCGGGAAATCGGCGCTGTTTAACCGGATTGTCGGCCGTCGCGTCTCGATTGTACATGAAGAATGCGGCGTTACGCGCGACCGTGTAGTTTGCGAAGCCGTTTGGAATGAACAGTATTTCGACGTCATCGACACCGGCGGACTGGCCACCATGGATTCCGGCTCAGCGCATAATGTGATTGTGGACAGCACCAACAAGCAGGTCGCCGTCGCGATCGAAGATGCCGCAGCCATTATTTTTGTGGCGGATATCACCACAGGAATTGTTCCGATGGATGAAGAGGTCGCCCGGCTGCTTCACCGCGCCGACCGGCCGGTATTTATCGCTGTGAACAAAGCCGATACACCCGCTCGCGACGAACAGGCGCCTGAATTTTCAAAACTCGGCTTTCCGGTTTTCCCGGTTTCCGCGCTTCATAATCGCGGCATCGACGCATTGCTGCAGGCCGCATTGGCGAAGCTTCCCGCAGCACCGCCGCGAGAAAAACGCACACCGCTTCGCGTCGCTGTTGTCGGACGCCCTAATTCGGGTAAATCCTCTTATATCAACAGGTTATTGAATAGCGAACGAGTGATCGTTTCTGAAATTCCAGGCACAACCAGGGATAGCATTGAAATCCCCTTCACGATCGGTAGCGGTCCGCATGCGCGGCACTACCTGCTGATTGACACCGCCGGCGTCAACCGGCGCAACCGGCTTTCCGGCGCAGTTGAGCACTATAGTAATGTGCGTGCAGAAGAGAGCATCCAGAGTGCCGACGTTGTTATTCTGCTCATGGACGCCACCGAAGGCCCGAAACTGCAGGACAAAAAACTGGCCGCCAAAATCATCGAAGCGCAAAAAGGATGTATTCTGGCGGTAAATAAATGGGATGTCGCTGAAGGACAAGAAGTTACACAAACAAAATACGAACCCGCGCTGCGCAAAGAAATGCCGTTTCTTGACTTTGCCCCGCTGCTCTTTCTCTCGGCGAAATCGGGCTACAATATTCGCCGCAGCGTAGAACTGATCGACTACATTTCAGATCAGGTTCAGATTAAGCTTTCCACCGGGGTTCTAAACCGGATTTTACAAGATGCCGTGCAGAAAAACCCGCCCCCGAGCGTCAACGGACGGCCGCTTAAAATTTATTATGCTACACAGGCCGGCGTGAAGCCAGTCAGAGTTAAGCTGTTTGTAAATAACACCTTAAGAGCAACATCGTCATATAAACGGTATCTGGATCACGAAATCCGCAAAGCTTTCGGGCTCGAAGGCGCACCGATCGAACTGAAATTTGTCCCCCGCCCCCGTCCGGATCTGGAAGAAAAGAAAAAACAACGCAAAGTGTAATGCGGCTTTATTTCCCGGCTTTAAGCCATACCGACAGGATGGAAATATCGGCCGGATTGACGCCGGAGATACGTGAGGCCTGGCCGAGGTTTTCCGGACGGATGTTTTTCAGCTTTTCGCGCGATTCAAAACGCAGTGCGATGATGGCATCATAATCAAAATCAGCCGGAATGCGCTGCTTTTCCAACGACTGGAAGTCAACGATACGCCCCGCTTCGCGCTTGATATAGCCTTCGTATTTGATGGAAATTTCAACCTGTTCAATCACTTCCGGCGGCAGATCCGGCTTTTCGCCAGGCAGTCCGGCATAATGATTGTCCTGCCGGCAGAGAGTCTGTGCCAGCGAAGACCCCGCGTAGAACTTTTTCCGCAACCGGTCTATCTCCTGATCAATTTGCGCCTGCATCTGAACGGTTTTCTCCAAATCTTCGGCAGACACGATTCCCAATTCTTTTGCGCGCGCATGAAGCCGGAACCAGGCATTATCCTGTCGAAGTGTCAGCCGGTGCTCGGCTCGCGAGGTAAACATCCGGTACGGCTCGTCGGTGCCTTTTAAAACCAAATCATCAATTAAAACGCCGATATACGCCTCTTCCCGACCCAGAATAAATTCAGGAAGGCCAAGAACCTTACGCGCCGCGTTAACTCCGGCTATAAATCCTTGTCCGGCGGCCTCTTCATAGCCGGTAGTTCCGTTGATTTGACCTGCAAAATAAAGGTTTTCAACCGCTTTTGTTTCCAGAGTATGAAAAAGCTGCGTGGGCGGCGCATAGTCATATTCGATGGCGTATGCGGGACGGATAAATACAGCTTTTTCCAGTCCGGCGATGGAATGAATCATTTCCAGCTGCACGTCTTCCGGCAGACTGTTGGAGGTTCCGTTGGGATAAATTCGCACGTTATTACGGCCTTCCGGCTCAATAAAGACATGATGCGAGGTCCGCTGCGGGAATTTCACAACTTTATCTTCGATCGACGGGCAATACCGGGCCCCGGCGCCTTCGATCATTCCGCCGTATAAAGAACTTTTTTTCAGGTTATCAGCGATAATCTGATGGGTTTTATCATTGGTATGAGTCAGCCAGCACGGAATTTGATCCGTTCCTGGGGTCCAAGGGCGCAACGCTGTTCCATGTGGAACATCTGTTGCTTTTCCTTGGCGCAACGGTTCCACGTGGAACTTCTCGTAATCCTGCCGTGCGGCACGCGAAAAGAAAGGCGGCGGCGCATCGCCGGGCTGAATCGCCATTTTCGAATAATCTATGCTGTCTTTGTGAATACGCGGCGGTGTGCCGGTTTTCATACGGCCCAATTCAAATCCGAGGCTTTTCAACGACATGGAAAGATCGTCTACAGACCGTTCACCCCAGCGACCTTCGTGAATGATGGTTTGACCGATCATTACACGTCCGCGCATGAAAGTTCCGGCAGTCAATATAACAGTTTTTCCGGCGAGCTTTTCACCGGTGTCCAGAATCACTCCGCATAACCGGCCCGATTCGATCCAAAGAGCCGAGACGACAGCTTCAAGCACGACTAGATTTTTCTGCTGATCAACGACAGCCTGCATTCGGACGGGGTAGAGGGCTTTGTCGCACTGCGCTCGAAAAGCCTGAACTGCCGGACCTTTGCGGGTGTTCAGCGTTCGAAACTGAATGCCGGTATAATCGGTATTGCGCGCCTGCTCCCCACCCAATGCGTCTAACTCGCACGTAATATGAGATTTAGCGATACCGCCAATCGATGGATTGCAGGACATCCGTCCGATAAATTTCTTTTCAAGACTGAGCAGGGCGGTTCGGGCGCCGAGCCGTGCGGAGGCCAGAGCGGCCTCACAACCCGCGTGTCCGCCGCCGACTACGATCACATCAAAAAAATTGTTTTTCATGAGGTTTGAATGATGGAGCGGCGGGAAAATAAAACCAGATTTTTCTTCAGCAACCGAGGCAGGAACCCTGTATTCTGCGGAGATGAAAACCAACCTGTTCGACCGGATTCCTGAACACGCAGCAAAAGAGCTGTTTACCGAACTGCTGTCGGAAGGGACTGTGCGCATTGAGCGGATTGTATCCTTCGGCCAGGCTTCTCCCGCGGGATTTTGGTATGACCAGCCGGAGAATGAATGGGTGTTGCTGCTGGAAGGTTCTGCGCAACTTCAATTGGATGGGAAAACGGTCGATTTAGCTTCCGGTGACTATTTAAATATTCCGGCCGGAATGCGGCATCGTGTGGAAAAAACCGCTGAAAACACTCGGACGGTCTGGCTGGCTGTTTTTTATAAATAGGCGGTTTTTTTGATAAAAATGCCTTAAATCAGCTGATAAATCTGATTTTTGTGTAAAAAATGACGATTTTTGAAGATCAGCCTTGGGCGGTTTTGTCGGTATGAGCCTTAACCTTCAGCTCGATATCGTGTTCATAAAGCGCGTTAAAAACGTCTTCAAGGTCGCCTTCCATAACGCGATCGAGTTTATAAAGCGTCAGGTTGATGCGGTGATCGGTCAGCCGGTTCTGAGGGTAGTTGTATGTGCGGATCTTTTCGCTGCGGTCGCCGGAGCCGACCTGCGAACGCCGGGCGGCCGACTGTTCGGCTTCGATCTGTTGCTGCCGCGCTTCATAAAGCTTTGAACGCAGAACCCGCATAGCCTTGGCTTTGTTCTTATGCTGCGAGCGTTCATCCTGACACTGAACCACCACGCCGGTCGGAATATGAGTGATGCGGATAGCCGAGTCGGTGGTGTTGACATGCTGTCCGCCTGATCCGCTGGAACGGTAGGTGTCGATGCGCAAATCTTCGTTTTTGATTTCGATATCCACTTCTTCGGCTTCGGCGAGCACGGCGACGGTGGCGGCGGAAGTGTGAATACGGCCTTGTGTTTCAGTGGCGGGGACGCGCTGTACGCGATGGGTACCGCTTTCATACTTCAGTTTTTTATAAACCATTTCGCCTTCGACCGAGAAAACGACTTCTTTGTAACCGCCAGTCTCCGATGGACTTACGTCGAGAACTGAAATTTTAAACCCGTTATTTTCAGCATAACGGCTGTACATGCGGTAAAGGTCGCCGGCAAACAGCGCGGCTTCATCGCCGCCGGTGCCGGCGCGGATTTCCATGATAACGTTTTTCGAGTCTGACGGATCGGGCGGAAGCAGAGCCACCTTGACCGCTTTTTCTGCTTCAGGCAGTTTGGCTTCGACGTCAGCCAGCTCGGCTTCAGCCATTTCCCGCAGTTCGGCATCCGTGGATGTGTCTGCAAGCATGGCGCGGCTTTCGGCGGCGGCATCTTGCAGTTTCAGGAAAATCTCAGCAGCCCCGGCGACCCTTTTCTGATGCGCATAATCGTGCATCAGTGCCTGCATTTTCTGGGGATTGGACGCAACGCCCGGCGCGGACATTTCCGTTTCCAGCCCGGAGATGCGCCTGCGCAGATTTTCCAGATAAGCTTTATTAATCATGGCGGGACACAAAAAGGCCGGGCTCTGAAAACAGAGTCCGGCCTAAACGTGCGTCGTTACTTGCCGTAGCGTTTGCGGAAGCGGTCAACGCGACCTTCCGTATCAAGCATCTTGGCCGTTCCGGTGAAGAACGGATGGCAGGCGGAGCAGAGGTTGACGTGCATTTTCTTAACGGTCGAGCGGGTTTTAATTACGCTGCCGCAGGCGCACGAAATTTCTGCGTCGGTATATTCAGGATGAATTTCTTTTTTCATTTTTTAACCTAGTCCTTGTAAAAGAGCGGGTCTTTTAATCATAACGGGCCGCGCGGCGCAAGCCCTTTTTACCGGCACTTATAATAGGTCTCGCCGTTGCGCACCTCGGTTTGCAGCCGCGGATCGCCAAGCAGCGTCAAAATGGCCGCCGTTTCAGCGCCGAAGTTTTCCGCCAGCTGGGCGGCCGTCGCCGGATGACGGCGGATCAAATCAATCAGCTTTTCAACGGACAGCCCGGCGGCGGAAGCGGTTGCGGCTGAAAAAGAAGCAATTACTTCTGCCTGCGGCGTGAAGAGCCCGCAGAACGCTTCCAGTTTTTCTTTGGCGACCGGCCGGACGGCGGCTTCAGCCGGCGGGCGGACGGCGGTATTCAGATGGATTTTATCCGGCCGGATTCCGGCCGCCGCCGCCGCGATTTTCTCCACATGTTCAGGACGGGTATTAATACCCTCCATTAGAAAAACCTCCAACCACAGTTCGCCGCGGAAAACAGTCCGGAAATCACGCAGACCTGCCAGCAGCTGGTCGAAAGAAAGTCCGCGGGCAGGGCGGTTTATTTTTTTAAACGAAACGTCGTCCCATGCGCTCAGGCTGACTTTCACCACGTTGGCCTTCAGGAGTTCGTCGCGTACCGTAATCCGGTGGAGCAGGGTGCCGTTCGAAAGCACAATGACCGGAATTTTTGTACGCGCCTTAATAAAATCAATCAGCTCGCCGAGCCGCGAATAAAGCGTTGGCTCGCCTGAACCGGCGAAAGTAATCACATCAGCCTGACCGTCGGCTTTCAACCACTGTTCGATTTCCGCGCAGACCTCTTCGAAAGGAACAAACTCCGAACGTTCCGTAACAAGGCGCGTTGTGCAGCCGCATTGGCAGAAAACGCAGTCGAACGAGCAGGTTTTAAACGGCGTCACGTCGATACCGAGCGACCGGCCGAGGCGGCGCGACGGAACCGGACCGAAGAGATATTTGCAGGAAGAAGCCATAATTTATTCCACGGGATCCGGGATTGCGGTTTCGCGGCCGGTACGCCGCTCCGGGCAGATTCCGGTAATTTCAGGAACAGTTCCGCCGGAACGGATTACATTCATCCAATCGCCGATTTTTAAATCCATCGCACGCAGATGTTCCAGACTGTAAAGTGACGCGCGCTGAACCAGCGCACCCTGAATTTCGACCGGCTCAAAGTGTGCAACCGGCGTCAGTTTGCCGGAAGCGCCGCGCGACCAATCAACGGCCAGCAGACGGGTCTGAACCGGCGTTTCTTCATACTTGCGGGCGATGGCGCTGCGCGGATGATGCGACGTGGCGCCGAGCCGGTTCCGGACGGCCAGGTCGTTCACTTTAATGACGACGCCATCGGTCACGAACGGAAACTCCGCCCGGCGGCGATTCATATTTTCTACTGTCGCAAGCACATCCACGGACGGAACTGTAACACTTTCGATTACCGGCAGCCCGTTTTTTTTCAGCAAAGCGAGGGCTTCTGTGTGCGTGGCCGGCATCGGGTCTGCCGCCAGCAGGTCAAAGGCCTGGAATTCCAGGCCGCGCCTGGCGATTTCGGCGCAGTCGGTCAGCATCAGCGTTCCGGACGCGATATTACGCGGACTTTTGAGCGGCTCCTGACCGTTTTCGGCTCGCCGTCGGTTCAGCGCCTCAAAAGCGGACAGAGGAAGGTGCGCTTCGCCGCGCACATCCAGTTTTGCCGGAGCGCCGGTCAGCGCGGCGGGCACCGCGCCGGAAGCGAGTACGGCGGACGTTACATCTGCGCCGGTCTTTCCGTCTCCGCGCGTCAGCGCCTGCACCAGCAGACCGTTGCGGTAACGCAGTACCACCGTCAGCCCGTCGAGTTTGGGTTCAACGCAATAGAGCAGATTCGTTCCGGTTTTCCGGAGAAAGCGCGTCAGGTCGTTATCGGAATAGACTTTTTCAAGGCTCAGCACCGGCGCAGCGTGCGCGACACGGCTGGATTCAGCGACCGGTGCGCCGACCGGATTTCCGGCGGACAGTTCCGGATAATCGGCCATCAACCGGTCATACTGGTTGCGCAAGGCATCGTAAGCGGTGTCGCTCATAACCGGTTGATGCTGATTGAAATAAGCGTCGTCGGCCTGTCGGAGAACCGTTTGCAGCGCGCGGGCCTGCTGTTCGACCTCCGGCGGCGCGGCGGAGCAGATCAGATGGGTAGCGAGAAGAACAGGCAACAGTTTACGCAGCATAGCAGGCTCCCTTTTTGAAGTTTCCGGGGTTTGTAAACTTGCAAAGTGTTTCTAACGGCTGCCCGCCGCAAAAGCGAAACATTTTTCGGGTGCATTCCGCGCCGTTCGCGGCTACAAACTTCTGCCATGAGCAAGATCGGCATCATTGACTACGGCATGGGCAACCTCGGCAGCGTTTCCAACGCCTGCAAATTTCTCG
>DAONGM010000042.1:9977-12858 GCA_035404105.1 Pontiellaceae bacterium | reverse complement strand
GGTGGAGCCCCGGCCGGGTTCGCTTTGAACCGCGACGGTGCCGCCGTGCGCTTCGATGATGGCGCGGACGAGGCTGAGGCCGAGCCCCAGACCGGGCGTGGTGCGGCTCTGCTCCGCGCGGTACAGCCGGTCCCAGATGCGCGGCAGATCGTCGTGAGCAATGCCCGCGCCCTGATCCTGAACGGAAAACGAAACCGTTCCGTCGGCGCAGCTGCCGGACAGCGTGACGGCACTTCCGTCGGGGCTGTATTTGAGCGCGTTGTCGACGAGGTTTGCAATGCATTGACGCAGGCGCAGGCGGTCGGCGTTGACCGTACACGAGTCCGGCACCTCGTTCGTCAGTGTGATGCCGCGTTCTTCGGCGACCAAGGAGTACAGCTCGATCACCCCGTCGGCCAATTCTCGCAGGGCGATGTCCTCGCGGTCCAGGCGCAGGCTGCCGGCGCCGGCTTCGGCCAGATCCATCAGTACATTCAGCATGCGCAGAATCTGTTCGGACTCCTCGACGCAGTCGGCGAGCGCGTTCTGCAGCGCGGTGTGATCGGGTTCGGGGAGCTGGAGCGCACGCTCCGCGGAGTTGCGCAGGTGGGTCATCGGGGTGCGCAGATCGTGCGCGACGTTATCGAGGGTTTCGCGCGAGCCTCGGATCAGTTTTTCGTTCTGGTCGAGCATGCGGTTGAACATCGCGGTGAGTTCGTTCAGTTCTCCGCGCTTTGCGCCGGAAGGGACGCGGCGCTGCAGATCGCCGGTGGCGAGAATATGCCGGACGGTTTCGATCAGCGCGTGCAGCGGTGTCAGCGCGCTGCGGGTCACCAGCCAGCCGGTGAGTAAGCTGAAAACGACGGCGGGCAGGAAAATGTTGAGCGCGGTTTTTTTGAAGTTGGCGAGCACGAGCCGGCTTTCGGTGTTGTTGCGGCCGACCTGCAGATAGAGTCCGGGTGCGAGCGGTGTGGTGCCGACAATCCAGCTGCCGTCGGTTTCTTCGCGGAACAGTTCATCCCAGTGCGCCCGGTCCAGCGGCGGATGGCCGCCGGTTTTTTTGTCGAGCAGAGTCCAGAGCTGATGCGACACGGTGATGAAGTGGACCTGGTTGAAGTCGTCGACGATGCGGACAAAGGAGGGTTCCTGCGGCGCGTTGATTTGCTGTCTGAAATAGGAGGCGATGGCCTGAACCCCGCCGCGCTCGAAGAGCGATTTAAACTGGGAGGTCTGGGCTTCGATCACTTCGTGGTCGCGGTTCTGCACGACGCGGCGGACGAGCTGGTAGGTGACGGCGGAGAGCGCGGCGAGCGAAACGCAGAGCGCGACCGTATAGATCAGTGCCAGCCGCAGGCTGAAGGCCATCCGGACCGGTTTATTTTTTCTTGAGAACATAGCCGGCTCCGCGGACGGTGTGGATCAGCTTCTCTTCAAAGTCATGGTCGATGCGGTTGCGCAGGCGGCAGACGAGGACGTCGACGACGTTGGTTTGCGGGTCGAAGCTGTAATCGTAGACATTTTCAAGAATCGCTGTTTTGGTGACCACGCGGCCGGCATTGCGCATCAGGTATTCAAGCAGCGCGAATTCCCGCGCCTGCAGTTCGATGGTCTGCCCGTTGCGTTCGACGGTGCGGCGGGCGATATCCAGTGTGAGGCCTTCCACCCGCAGGGTCATCGGCTCCGGGGTCCGGCTGGCGCGGCGCAGCAGGGTTTGAACGCGCACCAGCAGCTCGGAGAAGGAAAAGGGTTTGACCATGTAATCGTCGCCGCCGGCCTGCAAGCCTTTGATCCGGTCGTCGACCGAGCGTTTGGCGCTCAGGATCAGCACCGGCGTATTGACCTTTTCGGCGCGCAGGCGGGTGATCATGTCGAGTCCGTCGAGCTTCGGCAGCATCAGGTCGGCGATGATGGCATCGTAAAAATCCTGCCGGGCCAGCGCGAGGCCTTCTTCGCCGTCGTCGGCGGTGTCCACTGCGCAGCCTGCTTCCCGGAAACCTTTTTCCAGGAACGATGAAATTTTCCGGTCGTCTTCGATCACTAAAATCCGCACGGCATTCTCCTGTCTGCAAATCAATCCAGAACTAATACCGGGCGCCGGTTTTGTCAATGGCCGGAACCATTACCGCTTTGTAATGCGCCGGCAAGAATCCCGAAAGGTGGCTGCGGTTTATTGGCGCCAGAAAAACCGGGGGAGGTGATGCCGATGGCGTGACGTTCCTTTCAAACCCAAACCGAGAGCGAAGTAAGATTCTGGAGGTAGAGAAAATGAAAACGATTCATTTAAAACCCTGTTCGGCCGGCGCCACGCTGGCGCTGCTGCTGACGGCGAGTACAGCCTGTGCCGGGAACACGAACGGGAATGTAGAGGTCAAAACAGAAGCCGCGGCGCAGAACGCGCCGGCGGAACAGCAGGCGCCGGACTACCTGGACCCGGTGCGTGAAATGATCCGGATGAACCGCGAAATGGACCGCTTCTTCGGCCAGCCGTTCGCCTCATTCAGTGTCATGCCGCGAATGGCGGCGGAGCTGGAAGGCCAGTTCGCCAAGCCGGACATGGATCTGCGCGAGCAGGCGGAAGCCTATTACGTGCAGCTGGATCTGCCGGGGATGGATAAATCCGCCATCTCCGTCGAAGTGAAGGACAACATCCTGACCGTCAAAGCCGAACGCAAGCAGGAGACCGCCAAAAAAGGCGGCGACCGGGTGCTGATGCAGGAGCGCTCCAGCGGCTTTATGAGCCGCGCGGTGATGCTTTCCAAGCCGGTTGACGCCGAGAAAGTGACCGCCGAATACAAAGACGGCGTGCTGAAGGTTACACTGCCGAAAGTTCATGCCGATCAGGCTCCGAAGCAGGTGCAGATCAAATAACCGCGGACGGCCGGGCCCGAGCGCCCGGCCGCTC
>DAONGM010000042.1:0-9877 GCA_035404105.1 Pontiellaceae bacterium | reverse complement strand
TTTTTTTATGCCGGGGGAGTCGGGAGAAATAGACTTTCAATCCGCAGGAGTTTCCGGTTCACTCACAGCCCCTATGAAGAAAAACAGCCGTCTTGTTGCCGCCGAAATCATCACCCGCTGGCTGGAAACCGAAAGCTTTCCAGACCGTCAGCTCGCCGAGGTGACGGACGACCGCGCCTTCGTCACCGAACTGGTCTACGGCGTCATCCGCCGCAAACTGGCGCTGGAATACATCGAACAGAAATTCATCCCGCGCCGCCCTGAAGACTTCATCCTCGCCGCGCTGCACGTCGGCATCTACCAGCTCTGCTTCATGGACAACGTCGAAGAATTCGCCGCCGTTCATGAAACCGTAGAGGCGATCAAGAGCCGCCGCCATAAAGACGCCGTCCGCGCCGCAGGCATGGTCAACGCCGTCCTGCGCAACGTTCAGGAAGAGCGCGCGGCCATCTTGCAGAATCTGAAGAAACAGCCCGACGATATCCGCCTGTCGCACCCCGAACCGCTGATCCACCGCTGGGTCAAACAGTACGGCGAGGGCGATACGCTCAAGCTCTGCGAATGGAACAACCAGCCCGCCGAAACCATCCTGCGCATCGAGCCCGCCCGGATCGCTCCGGCGGAATTCAAAAAAGCGCTGAAAGCCGCCGGCATTGACGCCGTGGTTCATCCGTTCCCGAGCGCAGAAACCTTTATGATCCTGCCGCGCGGCGTTCCCGTAACCACGGTTCCGGGCTACAGCGACGGCTGGTTCACCGTTCAGGATCCTGCGACGTCCGTTTCCGTCGAACTGCTCGATCCGCGCCCCGGCGAATCCGTCCTCGACGCCTGCGCCGCGCCCGGCGGAAAAACCGCGATGATCGCGGGCATGATGGAAGGCAAGGGCGAGCTGATCGCCATGGACGTCCACGACGACCGGCTCGACACCCTGCAGGACACCATCCAGCGCACCGGCTGGAAATTTGTACAGATTATGAAAGGCGACGCCGAAAAGGGTTTTCCGACCAAAGGCAAACTGTTCGACGCGATCCTGCTCGACGTGCCGTGCCTGAACACCGGCGTACTGCGCCGCCGTGTCGACGCCCGCTGGCGGATCAACCGCGAACGCATCGAAATGCTCAAAAAGACCCAGTGGCAGATTCTCACCGCCATGTCCAAATGCGTGAAATCCGGCGGACGGATCGTCTACAGCACCTGCAGCCTCGAAGTGGAAGAGAACGAAGAACTGGTCAGCCGCTGGGCGCGCGAACATAAAGAATTCCGGCTGGTAAAAGCCAAACGCATCTTCCCGCCGAAATCCGGCACCGACGGCGCTTACGCCGCCCTGCTGGTCAGAGCGGAATAGTGGATTGATGGATTGGCGGATTGTTGGGTTCCAATGTTTGGGAACTTTTCTTCCAAATTTGACGAAGCCGTCACAGCAGGCTACGCTTTCCGCAATTCGGCGTTCGGTAATTCCGTTGTGACGCCCAAACAACGTTCTGCATAAAAATATGAAACGAGTGTTTTTAATAGGCCCAGGTGGCGCTGGCAAGACGACATGTGGCAAAGTGTTCGCTGGCCTCATTGGCTACGTTTTCGTCGATCTCGATTCGGAGTTCATGGCCCGAGTTGGGCATATTGGACAACATATTGAGGACAAAGGATACCTTAGTTATTGCCGTAGCAACTCCGCATTGTTCTACGCGCTCATCGAAGAACAGTCGGAGGACACTGTGTTTGCTCTTTCGTCAGGCTTTCTTGTACACGAAGATACAGACCCAGAACTGTCAAAGCACAAGGATGCAATTCGTGATCTTGGATGTTCGATTCTACTTCTGCCGTCTCGTTCAATAGAGGAGACAGAGAAGATAATCATTTCTCGCCAGATGTCACGAGGGATTGCGTGTCAGCAGAAATCTGAACGGAGAAAAATTCGGGACAGATTTCTGAAATATTATAAACATGGTGATATTCAGATCTTCTCTACTGAAAATCCGACCTGTGTGGCGGAGGAAATGAAAACAAAATACATGGAATTTGCAGAACCAGCGCGTGGACCTTACGCGGTAAAACGCACAATCTTCGTGCCTTAAGTTTATGTCCCGCGCAGGTCACACGTAACGTTCATATGGCGCAGGTTCTAAGCTTTGGAAAAGACCGCCTGACTCGTTCCAAACCTTGGAAAAAATCAGCCGCAGAGTTTTTTGAGGGCCCAGACCATGTTTTGTCCGAGTATTTTGGCGGTTTTCGCACCTTCGGCGTCGTTGGCTTCGACTGCGCCGACGGGGCCGCCGTAGCCGTCGTTCCAGTAGCAGGAGCCGACGACGAGCATTTCGTTCAGCAGGAAGAAGTGGTTGAGCGAGTCGAAGGTGTGGATGGCTCCGCCGCGGCGGGCCGCGACGAGTCCGGCGCCGACTTTATACCGCAGTTCCATCCCCGGACGCAGGACATAACCGGCCCGGTCGATCAGCGCTTTCATTTCAGCGGTCAGATCGGCGAAGTAGGTTGGCGAGCCGAGCAGGATGCCGTCGGCTTCGCGCATTTTGTTGATGTAGTCGTTGATCGGGTCGGTGTCGATGACGCAGCGTTTTTCGCCGGAGCTGCGGCACCAGCAGCAGGCGGTGCAACCGCGCAGGAGTTGTCCGCCGACCTGAATGAGTTCGGTTTCGATTCCTTCCGCTTCCAGTTCCTTGAGCGCGGTCTTGAGCAGGAATTCCGTATTGCCGCCTTTGCGCGGGCTGCCGTTGAATGCGACGACTTTCATGATGGACTCCTTTTATTTTTTCGGCGTGAGGCCGGGGACGATTTCAATCCGGGTTTTGTTGGTGTTCGCGAAACCGGCGGAGTCGATTTCAACCATGCGTTTTTCAAGCCGGGCCCGGATCGGGTCGATGACCGGATGCGGTTTGACAGGTTCAAGTTCTTTGGGTTTTTCGACCAGCGGATAGTCGAGCACTCTTACAGTGTAGCGGTGTTCGCAGGGGAATCCGTAGTGGTTGTACAGGCAGTAAGGGCAGTACATATCGGTGACGCCGACGCCGTAATGCACGGCCTGCGAAAATCCTGTGCCGGAAGCGCAGAGCAGCAGGAGCGTCAACCGCCGGAGTTTAACATTCATAGTTCGACACGGTCAGCGGAGCGCCGCTTTGGATTTGATGAAGAAGAAGCTGACGACGCCGCAGGTCATGAGCGGCGAGAGCCAGACGGGCAGGTGAAAGCCGAAGCTTTCCAGCGTCATGAAGATGCCGAGAAAAAGGACTGAGTACATCGCTCCGTTTTTGAGGTAGAGATATTTTTTGATCCGGTCGACGTTGCCGACGGTGAGCTGGCGGACGACCAGCGCGCCGAGTCCGTTGCCGAGCAGAATCAGCGGCACGGAGAGCGTGAAGGCGAACGCGCCGAGTACGCCGTCGATGGAGAAGGTGGCGTCGATGACTTCGAGGTAGAGGATTTTGCTCCAGTCCGAGAGTCCGTTCTGCATCAGGTTTTTTTCGGCGTGTTCGGCCTGCTGCCGGAAGCCGTGGGTGATGAAGAAGGCGGTGGATCCGACGACGGAACCGAAGGCCATCATCGGATTGGTTTTCAGCGAGAACCAGACAAGGACGGCGAGCAGAATGGCGACGATAGCGAAAAACCAGACGCCATGTTTCTGAAAGAAGGCTTCGCCGGAGAGTCCGTAGTTTTTGGGTTCGAGAAAGAGCCAGTGGAAGAACAGGAACAGCAGAAAAGTTCCGCCGCCGATGAGGAGCATCGGCGCCGCTTTTTCGATGGCTTCAATGACAGCGGCATCGCCGCTGAACGTTGCGGTGAACGCGCCGATCGGCCCGAGCGTGGGCATCGCGGCCCAGATGATAATCCACGGAAGCAGTCCGCGGACGAGGAAGACGGCGATAAACAGCCCCCAGACAAGAAACCAGCGCCGCGCTTTGGCCTGCATGGTGGAGAGCACTTCGGCGTTAATGATGGCGTTGTCGATGCTGGTGATGGTTTCGAACAGGCAGAGTCCGACGACGATAAAAATGAGGGAGAAGATATCCATATGGTGCAGTTCCTTTTTTTCGCGGCAGAGTGTGGAAACCCGGCCCGGTTCTGTCAATTTGAAAGCGGCCTCACTCTGCGTCTTCAGGAGAGAATCTTTTTTCTCTTTGCGCCCGTTGGGGTTATGCCTATACTCCGCCGCCATGAAAGCAATGGATGTCAATTTGCGTAATGAAGTGATCCGCTGGCAGGAAAAACTGTTTAAACGGTCTGTCCGGCGGCAGATGCGGTTACGTGAACTTAGAGAACTGATCGGGATCACAACAAATCAGAACTGCCTGGAAATCACTGCCGGCGACGGCATGATCAGCACCCGGCTGCGCGACGGCGGCGGACGCTGGAAAACGCTGGTGCTTTCAAATGATGTGAAAACCGCGCTGGACTGGTTTGTACCGGATCAGGTGGAGGTTCTGCAGGACAGCATTAAAGAGGCCGACGGAACGTTTGATCTGGTGGTGATTGTAGACGCGCTGGAGCGTGTCCGTGATGACTATGCCTTTATCAAAGAGTGCCACCGTGTGCTGAAGTCCGACGGGCGTCTGGTGGTAACCGCCGCGCGCAAAATGCTTTGTCTGGGAACCTGCCCGCTTCGTTCCATGCTGGGGCTTTCCTGGCGCGCCAAAGGACTCGAACGTCCCGGTTATACCAGCGGCGAGTTTTTCGAAGTACTCAAGGACGGCTTTGATGTGCCGGAAACCGATTCCTATTCCACCTGCTGCGTCGAGCTTCCCGGTCTGCTTTGCGAGGCGGCGGCCAATAAATTACTCGGCGGGCTCTATAATATGCCCGGTGAAAACACCGGCACCGAAGAGTTCTATCACTATACCAAGCTGAACATTTTCGCCACGCTGGTTTATCCGCTGATGTGGGTGCTGGCCAGGCTGGAGGAAAAACTGTTTTTCTTTGCGCCGGGGCATAACATGGTTGCAAAAACCAAGCGCCGCGTCTGGCGCGCCCGCAAACAGCCGGTACTGATTGACGGCCGGTCGATCGCTGAAGCCGCCATTAACACCAAAATCGGCACGGCCGCGCCATTTTAGCCGGTAAAGGGGTTGACAGCGGCGGACGAACTTGGCAGGGTTTGCGCTCTTTTTGAATTTCAGTGGAGATTGAACAATGAAACGTACATGGCATCCTTCGAAAATTAAACGCGCGCGCAAACACGGTTTCCGTGCCCGTATGGAAACAGCAGACGGCCGCAAAGTTCTTGCCCGCCGCCGCCGTAAAGGCCGCAAACGTTTGACCGTTTGTGATGCATAAAGTGCTGTCACCGGAGGACTTACCGGTGGAACCCAAAACGCTTTCTAAAAAACAGCGTCTGATCCAAGCCTCCCTCTTCGGGGAGGCTTTTGCACAAAAAAGGAACTTCGTCGGACGCTATATGGTGTTCTGGCTCCGCGAAGGCGCAGATGCCGCGCTGCGGCTCGGCGTGGTTACCAGTAAAAAAGTCAGTAATCGCGCGGTCGACCGCAATCTGGCCCGCCGTTATTTGCGCGAAATTTTCCGCCAGCACCGCGAAGAGCTTTCCGGCCCGGTCGATCTCGTCATCATCGCCCGCCGCAATCTGCTCGATGCCCCGTATGCCGACGTCGAACAGGAATTTCTCCGGCTGGCCGAAAAAGCGGGACTGCTGAAAAGATGAAACGCCTGCTTATCGCTCTGGTCCGGATTTACCAGAAAACCGGCTCGCGGTTGAAGCCGGCCTGCTGCCGCTTTTACCCCAGTTGCTCGGATTATACGATTGAAGCGATTCAGAAGCATGGCATAGTTTACGGCCTTTGGCTGAGTTTCCGGCGCATCTGCCGGTGCCACCCGTGGAACCCCGGCGGTTACGACCCTGTACCGGACCGCAAACAAGAGAAGTGAGATTATGAAGAAAAACGATTTTATTATTGTCGGCATCCTGGTGGCGCTGATGTTCGCCTGGATGAATTTCTACCCTGCGATCGAAAAGAAATTCTTCCCCCGTCCGGAACAGCCGGCCGCACAGGCCGTTCCGGCGGCGGACAAGCCGGTTGTCTCAGCTCCGGTTGAAAAAGCGGCTGTAATTGCAGAAGCCGCCGCCGTCAAAGCGCCGGAAGCGGTTCTTCCTGCCGTTGCCGAACAGCGGATGACGCTGTCCAACGACGATATCGAACTGACCGTTTCCTCCTACGGCGGCGCCGTGGTTTCCGCCGTTCTGAAAAAATATCCTGAAACCAACCGCAAGGACAGCGGTCCGGCAGTTCTGGACTTTTCCGCCGCGCCGGCACTGCGTTACTCCGGTCTGCCGGTGTCTGCCGGCATTCTCGAAAAAACCGCCACCGGACTGCGTTATACCGCAGCGCTCGGCGACAACCGCTTTTTCGAACGCACACTCAAGCTTGAAGGCGCATATCTGCTCAAAATTGAAGACGCCTTCGTCAACAGCAGCAGCGCGCCGTGGGCGCTGCCGCAGCTGCGTCTGCCGACCGGCCCGATGGCGGAAGCCAAAGGAACGACTGCGATGGCAGGCGTTGTCACACTGGGCGTTGATTCCTTTGCACCGGCCGAAGGCGTTCATCATTGGGGCAAAGAGCTGAATAAACTGTTCGGTGCCGCCGCCGGAAATGAGCTGAAGACCACCACGGCGGAGCAGATTGCACCGCGTCCGGTGGACTGGATTGCCGCCAAAAATAAATTTTTCGTGCAGATTCTGACTCCTGAAGCCGCTGCCGGCGGGTTTGATCTTTCAGTTCGCCGGGCCGGCGAAGGGAAGAAAAACGTACCGGTCGAAGTGGCTGCCGCGCTTCAGTTTAATGCCGGGCTGGTTGCCGGCAACGAAACCGTTACCCGTAAAACCAGCGCCTACATCGGCCCGAAAGACTATTCCTTCCTGAAAACGCAGGGTAAGGAGCAGGTCGAAGTGATGGAATTCAAGAGTACCGGCTTCTGGAAATTCATGAATCCGGTCATGTATCCGATCAAGACCGGTCTGCTCTGGGGCCTGAAAGCGCTCGAAAAAGTGGTACGAAACTACGGTGTCGCCATCATGCTTCTCACCGTTATCGTCCGCATCATTTTCTGGCCGATCACCCATAAAGGCACTGAAAGCATGCGGAAAATGCAGGCGCTTCAGCCGCAGCTCAAAGAAATCCGCGAAAAATTCAAAGACAATCCGCAGCGCATGCAGCAGGAAATCATGGCGTTCTATAAGGAAAACAAGGTTAACCCGATGGGCGGCTGCCTGCCGATGCTCATTCAGATTCCGGTTTTCATCGCGCTTTTTGTCGTTCTGCGCAGCGCGGTTGAACTGCGCTTCTCCAAGTTCCTTTGGATCCGCGACCTGTCCGAGCCTGAAAATCTTTTCGCGGGCATGATTCCGGTGGTCGGTTCGCTCAATATTCTGCCGCTCCTGATGTCCGCCACCATGGTTCTTCAGCAGAAAATGACGCCCAGCGCGGGCGATCCTCAGCAGCAGAAAATGATGGCGATCATGATGCCGATCATGATGCTCTTTTTCTTCTACACCATGCCGTCCGGTCTGGTTCTCTACTGGACGACCAGCAATGTGATCATGATCGTGCAGATGATGATCAAAAAGCAGGCGCCGGTAGCGGTAAAATAAAGCCGGCGCTTCCGTTTTCAAACGGCGGAAACTGCGCTACACTGACGCCCGTTAAAAGGAGGGCGTCATGAAGTTATTCCGTATTATTTCGTTTCTATCAATGGCTGCTGTGCTGTCGGGTTGCGCATCCAGCAACTCCGGCGAAGTTTATTCCCGCAATCAGGCTCGCCGCACCCAGACGGTACAGCCGGGTACAGTTCAATTTGTTAAAAGTGTGAAAATCGAAGGCACCCGTTCCGCTGTCGGCCCTGTCGCCGGCGGGGTGGCCGGGGGCGTGGCCGGCAGTACGATGGGGGCCGGCAAAGGCTCTGTGCTGGCGGCGCTGGGCGGCGCGGCGATCGGTGCGGTCGGCGGGGCTGTGGCGGAAGAGCAGCTCACCAAAAAAGCCGGTCTTGAAATAACGGTCAAACTCGACAGCGGTTCGACCATTGCCGTGGTGCAGGAAGCCGACATTATGTTTTCGGTCGGCGAACGGGTTCGTGTTCTGACCGGTTCCGATGGGACCACGCGTGTTGTGAAATAATCCGCTATGCGCTGAGCACGCAGACGGAATGTGCCGGCACAAGGAAGGCAAAGTCGCCCCGCATCGGTTCGATAGTCGAGCCGTCAGTCGCCAGCACCAGTTCCCAGCGTCCGGCCGGCAGTTCGAAAGAAAGATCGGCCTCTTCGTTGTTGATGAGAATAAGCAGAGCGTCTTTTCCCTTGATGTGCATGCCCAGCGCGCAGTCGTGCTGCCAGTCAACCTCACGGCTTTCCGGGCCGATCCATTCGACATCTCCGTCGCCGGTATAGAATTTTCCGGCGCATAGAACGTGATGTTTTTTGCGCAGGGTAATCAGTTTTTGTGTGAATTCGAACAGTTCGTTGTTTTTCTCAAGGAGCGTCCAGTCGATCCAGGAAATACGGTTGTCCTGACAATAGGCGTTATTGTTTCCCGTCTGTGTCCGGCCGAACTCATCGCCGGCCGTCAGCATCGGAACTCCGCGCGCAAGGAAAAGCATCGCCAGCAGATTTTTCTGCTGCTTCAGGCGGCGGGCGCACAGCTTCGGATCGTCCAGCGGGCCTTCGATGCCGAAGTTCACGCTGTAGTTGTGGTTTTCGCCGTCGCGGTTCTGTTCCCCGTTGGATTCATTGTATTTGCGTTCATAGCTCACCAGATCGGCCAGCGTGAAGCCGTCGTGCGCGGTGATAAAATTAATGCTCTTGAGCGGCGAGTTTCCGTTGTGCTCATACAGGTCGGAGCTGCCCGCCAGCCGCGTCGCCAGCGCCCCGGCGGTTTTGCTGTCGTTCCAGAACCTCCGCATATCGTCGCGGAAGCGTCCGTTCCAGTCCGAAAACCGTTTGCCGGGAAAACTGCCGACCTGATAGCCGCCGTGCGCGTCCCACGCCTCGGCAATCAGCTTAACTTTCTTCAGCGCGGGCTCGGCATCAATCGCCTCAATCACCGGCGGCTTTTCGAGCAGGGCGCCGTCCTCGCCGCGGCAGAGAACGGTCGCGAGGTCGAAGCGGAACCCGTCCACGTGCATCTCCTTCGCCCAGTAGACCAGCGCATCGACAATCAGCTGCCGGGCGACGGGATGGTTGCAGTTGAACGTATTGCCGCATCCGCTCCAGTTCGGATAGGTGCCGTCGTGGCGGATCATGTAATAGGCCGCCTCGTCGAGCCCGCGGAAACTGTAAACCGGCCCGTTGAACGGCCCTTCGCCGGTGTGGTTGAAAACGACGTCGAGAATGACTTCCATGCCGGCGGCATGCAAAGCCCGCACCAGCGTTTTAAATTCGTGAACCGCCGCACCCGGCTCGCGCGACGCGGCGTAGCGGCTCATCGGTGCGAAAAAAGCGAGGGTGCTGTAGCCCCAGAAATTGAGCAGCTCCTTGCGCGCCGCGCCTTCCAGAAAAAACTCCAGTTCGTTGAACTCGAAAACCGGCAGAAATTCAACAGCGGTAATGCCGAGCGATTGCAGGTAGGGGATCTTATCGATGAAATCAAGATAGCTTCCGCCGCCGTCACCGCGCGTAAAGCCGCGCAGGTGCGCCTCATAAATCACGGTTTTTTCGAGCGGCGTATGCGGATGCCGGTCGCCGTGCCAGTCGAACGACTCGTCCGGAATGACGCACTTCGGGAACTGTTCCCCGGTGCGGATGTGCGCTCCCGGTTCGAGTCCGGCCGTTTCGCCCCAGGCGCGCGGGAAATGGACGGCGCGGGCATACGGATCGAGCAGCCACTGCTCGGGGACGGCGTCGGTGCGGTAGAGATAAAAGGCGCCGGGG
>DAONGM010000041.1:4697-12940 GCA_035404105.1 Pontiellaceae bacterium | reverse complement strand
TAGCGGTCGGTTTCGGACTGGATCACTTTGGCCAGCACCAGCAGGGCGATGAGGTTCGGGATCGCCATCATGCCGTTCATCAGGTCGGAGATGTTCCAGACCAGTTCCAGTTTGATCATGGAGCCGACCATGACCATGGCGATGAAGACGATGCGGTAGATTTTGATGGAGCGCGGCCCGAGCAGATACTCGATGGCTTTTTCGCCGTAGTAGTTCCAGCCGATGAGCGTGGAATAGGCGAAGAGCGCGGTGGAAATCGCGACGATAATACGTCCGGGGCCGCCCAGCGTTTCGGCAAAGCTGGCGCTGGTCAGTTCGCCGGGAGCAACGCCCTGCGTCCAGGAGGTCGCCGTCAGGATCACCAGCGCGGTCATGGTGCAGACGACCAGCGTATCGATGAACGTCTGCGTCATGCTCACCAGCGCCTGTTTGACCGGGTCATGCGTACGCGCGGCGGCGGCGGCAATCGGCGCGGAACCCAGGCCGGATTCGTTGGAAAAAACGCCGCGGGCAATCCCGAAGCGCATCGCGGCGGCGATGGTGGCCCCGGCAAAACCGCCGGTGGCGGCGGCCGGCGAAAAGGCGTGGCGGAAAATCAGGGCGAAGGCGTGCGGAATTTCTCCGGCGTTGAGAACCAGCACCACCAGCGCGGAAATGACATAGCCGAAGATCATGACCGGCACGAGAAGCGAGGTGAATTTGCCGATGGATTTGATGCCGCCGATGATCACCAGCGCCGTCAGGACCATCAGCACCAGGCCGGTGATCCAGGGTTCAACGTGAAACACGGTCTGAAAAATCGCGACGGTGGCGTTGGCCTGCGTCATGTTGCCGATACCGAACGTCGCCAGCGCGGTGAAGATGGCGAACAGCGTGCCGAGCCACGGCAGGCCGACGCCTTTGGAGATGTAATACATCGGGCCGCCGCGCATGCCGTGCGGTCCGTGTTCGCGGTATTTCACGGCCAGCACGGCTTCGGAATATTTCGTCACCATCCCGACCAGGCCGGTCATCCACATCCAGAAGACGGCGCCGGGGCCGCCGAGTGTAATGGCGGTGGCGACGCCGACGATGTTGCCAATGCCGACGGTTGCCGCCAGCGCGGTCATCAGCGCCTGGAAGTGGCTGATGTCGCCGGCGTGGCCGTGCTCTTTATCCCAGATCATGCGGAACGCCATCGGCAGCGCGCGGAACTGGAGGCCTTTGAGGCGGATGGTCAGATAGAGGCCGGTTCCGACCAGCAGAATCAGCATCGGCGGGCCCCAGACCCAGCCGGACAGAGTAGAAATCAGTTTTTCAAAGACATGCATGACCGCCTCCTGAAGCTCGTGATGGAATTGGCTGAGAGTGATACTCCGCCGGCACGGGTTCGGCAAGCGCACAAACCGCCGATTGCAACCAGCGGCCGGCGGCGACTCTTTTTTGTTTTAGGGCATTGCATTCAGCAGGCTTGCCGGATTTAATCGGCGGCTTATACAGCTTATTAGAAGGTCCAGAGTGACCGGTGACTCATCATTCCAACGGAGTAGTGTAATGAAAAGACAGTTAGGAACCATTTGGGCCGGGCTGCTGCTGGCCGGATCCGCCCTCTGCGCCGCACCCGGGCGTCAGGTTGAAAATTTCAATGCAGACTGGCGTTTTGAACGCTTCGGCTCGCTGGCCGACGGCTCGACACGCCCCGAACCCGCCGGGCTGGAAAAGGCGCAGGCGGACGATCAGGCGTGGCGGAAGCTGGATGTTCCGCACGACTGGGGTGTTGAGGGCCCCTTCCGGCAGGAGCTCAACGGCGCCACCGGCAAACTGCCGTGGAAAGGCATCGGCTGGTACCGGAAGCATTTTACGCTGACGAAAGCGGATGAAGGCCGGCGCATCTTTATTGAACTGGACGGCGCAATGGCCCACGCCCAGGTCTGGCTCAACGGCCAGAAGGTCGGCGAGTGGCCGTACGGTTACACGTCGTTCCAGCTGGAGCTGACGCCGTTCGTGCGGCTCGGGCAGGAAAACGTATTGGCGGTCCGGCTCGACACCGACAACTGGAATTCGCGCTGGTATCCCGGCGCCGGCATCTACCGCAACGTCCGCCTCGTCAAAACCGATCCCGTGCATGTCGCCCACTGGGGCGTCCAGCTCACCACGCCGGATCTGACGGACAAGCAAGGTCCTGTCCAGCTCGCGGTTCAGGTGCAGAATCAGCGCCCCAGCGGCGTCGAAGCGCAGGTGCAGACCGCCATCTATGAGCTTTCCAAGGACGATGTCGCCGGCGCGCAAGTGGCGCTTTCGGCTCCGGTGAAGCTCAACCTGAAGGCCGAAACCAACGCCGTCGCGACCCTGAACGCGACGGTCGCCGCGCCCAAGCGCTGGGATCTGGCGACTCCGGTGCGCTATCTCGCACGGACCACCGTTCAGGTAAACGGCCAGGTGGTTGATACGGTCGACACGCCGTTCGGCTTCCGCACCCTGAAATTCACGGCGCACGACGGGTTTTATCTGAACGGCCGCCGCGTACAGGTTTTCGGCGTCTGCCAGCACCACGATCTCGGCGCGCTGGGCGCGGCCGTCAATCTGCGCGCGCTGGAGCGGCAGATTGAAATCCTGCAGGAAATGGGCTGCAACGCCATCCGCACTTCGCATAATCCGCCGACGCCGGAACTGCTGGATCTGTGCGACAAGATGGGCGTGCTGGTCATGGTCGAAGCCTTCGACACCTGGCATAAATCGAAAAAGCCCAAAGACTACGCCGATCTGTTCGCTGCCTGGCACGAAAAAGACATCCGCGCCATGGTCCGCCGGGACCGCAACCACCCGTCGGTCTTTATGTGGTCGACCGGAAATGAAATCCCGGCGCGCGAAACGCCGGAAGGGATGGCCAACTCCGCCCGCCTGACAGCGCTGGTGAAAGAAGAAGACACCACGCGGCCCGTCACCTGCGGCTCCAACTCCGCCACCAAGCACATGAAGAACGGCTTCCAGACCACCATGGACATCTACGGCTTCAACTATGCGCCCAGCGGCTATGCCGATTTCCATAAGGTGCCCGGCAACGAAAACCGCCTCTACATCGCCAGCGAAACGGCCTCCACCGTCAGCTCGCGCGGCGAATACTTCTTCCCGGTCGCCGCCAAATCTGAAAACGCCCAGCGCACGACCGTCAAAGGAAACTTCCAGATCAGCAGCTACGACGTGCAGGCGCCCGGCTGGGGCTGCACCCCCGACATCCAGTTCGGCGCACTGGACAGCAATCCGGCCTGCTTGGGCGAATTCGTCTGGACCGGCTTCGACTATCTGGGCGAACCCACCCCGTATAACAAAGACGAATCCAATCTGCTGAACTTCACCGGCGACCCGAACAAACTCGCAGCCCTCAAAAAGCAACTGGATGAACTGGGCAAAATCGAAACCCCTTCGCGCAGCAGCTACTTCGGCATTATCGACCTCGCCGGATTCAAAAAAGACCGCTTCTACATCTATCAGGCCCGCTGGCGCCCGGAACTGCCCATGGCCCACCTGCTGCCCCACTGGAACTGGCCGGAGCGCATTGGACAAGTCACGCCAGTGCACCTCTACACCTCGGGCGATGAGGCCGAACTCTTCCTCAACGGCAAATCGCTCGGCAAAAAGAAACGCGGGCCGAACGACTACCGCCTGCGCTGGGACGACGTCGTCTACGAACCCGGCACCCTGAAAGCCGTCGTTTATAAAAACGGCAAACCGTGGGCCGAAGACACCATGAAAACCACCGGCCCCGCCAGCCGGCTCGCACTCTCCGTCGACCGCAGCACCCTGCGCGCCGACGGTCAGGATCTGGCCTTCGTCACCGTCGATGTATGCGATGACGCCGGGCTGCTGGTTCCGCGCAGCAGCAATCTGGTGCGCTTCGCACTCGAAGGCCCCGGCCGGATCATCGCCGTCGACAACGGCGACGCCGCCAGCTTCGAGCCCTTCCAGGCCGACTACCGCAAAGCCTTCAACGGCAAATGCCTGGTCATCGTCCGCACGCAGGCCGGCCAGGCAGGCAAGTTCGTGCTGAAAGCCGAATCGGAAGGCTTGAAGCCGGCTACGGTGGAGTTTCAGTCGAAGTAACCGACCCAGCCTCTGCTGAGTACAGCCGCCGGAACATTCCGGCGGCTGTTTTTTTAACGCCGTTTCGCCCGCTCTTCGAACAGCGGATTTTTAATCACGAATGGACGCGAAAGTACTGCCGGAACTCAGCCGGCTACGGCGTGGGTCCGGCAAGTCCTGCCACCATAAGCCGGATCTACGAGCTTCGCTCTAAGTTCCGGCTTTACTCGGTTGCCAGAAAATCCCTGCCGCGATTGATTTGCGTCCACCTGAAGCGTTTAATGCGCGCAATAAAAATGCCACTTCGGCATTCCCTTTTCGCGGTCGCAGATATCCTTCTGCATCGAAAATTCAATTGCATGAATTGCGGCACGAAGATTGAGCTAAGTATTAAGCCTTCTCATTCGCGTTAATTAGTGTCCATTCGCGGTTAAGAAATCTTCAAACAACGGGATGCCAGCGAGATTAGTAATGCGCCCTTTTTCAACGTCGAGCGTCTGGCCGTCGAGAGTCACCTGAAAGCGCGGCGTGTGGCGAAGTTGCCAATCGGCGGACGACAGTTTTTCAATCATCGGCAGCAGTTCCGCCTCGGGAATCTCCTTGTCACTCCCATACTCACACACACCCGTACTCCCATACATCTTCCTAAATGTTTCCATCAGCGCGCCGGAGAGTTTTTCCACCGTCAAACCGGGGGCGAACGGCGCAAGATTGGTGACGTGCGCCGGAACAGAAGCCACCGCGTTGGTTTCGATGGCTTCGATTTCTGCACCGAGGTAACGCCCCAGCCGGCCGAGGTCGCTGTTCACCAGCAGAGTTCCGTGATGTAAAACGTGCCGGCCGCGAAAGCAGAACGCCTGGCCGGAAAATTTCTTCCCGTCCACCGCCAGCGAGTTTTTGAGAAGCCGGGAGGCCTTGATGCCGAACCGGTCCAAGGTGTTGAAAATCAGCTCATACTGCTGCTCTTCGCGGTATTCGGCGCGCGGCACGATGACGCCGACGTTCAGGTTGCCTTCGTCGTGATAGACCGCGCCGCCGCCGGAAATCCGCCGCGCCAGCGGCACGCCGGCTTCTTCCATCAGCGACAGCCGGCACTCGCGCCACGGATTCTGGTTTTTACCGATGACCACGCACGGCGAATTGACGCACAGAAAAAGGATCGGCCCGCGCCCTTCGGCGTGACCAAGCAGCCACTCTTCCACCGCCAGATTGCGGTAAACCTCCGAACTCTCCGTTTTGACGATCAGCATGGTGCGTGAGACTACCGGCCGAATGCCGGATGTGCGATTCAAAAACAGGCCGCGAAACGGCGACGGCGCCCGGAACCCGGACGCCGTTCTTTGGGATTCGCCGGCGGAAGCTTAGTAGAAACGGCCGACCGCTTAGGGCTTCTTTTGAATCGCCGGATACGGGCGGCCGGCAATCAGCTTCTTGCCATCCGAAAATCCTTCCGGCCGGCCGGCCAGCTGCTGAACCATCCGCGCGCGCCATTCGTTCAGGAGCGGCGCGGCCTGCGCATCGCGGGCCAGATCGTGATTTTCCTGAGGATCGTTCTCCAGATCGAACAGCTGCTCCGCACCGCTGACCGGGCGCCAGATGTATTTGAAACGGCCGTCGGTGAGCGCATGGAACGCCTGTTCCCGGCTGTAGTACGGCGAATGTTCCAAATGCACCCACGGACGGATTTTCTGTGTGTCGCCCCGAAGAGCCGGGATCAAACTGATCCCGTCCAGCCGGGCGGGGCGTTGACCTTGCGCCAGATCCAGCAGCGTCGGCAGGATGTCTTCCAGGCACACCGGCTGCGCCATACGCTGCCCCGCCCGGAAGCCAAGCTCCGGCGATCCGGCGATAATCAACGGAATGCGGGCGGACCCTTCGTACGGTTCGCATTTGCGGAAATAGCCGTGGTCGCCCAGCATCTCGCCGTGGTCGCTGCAGAAAACGATGACCCAGGGCCGCCCGGCCTTCCGGCTGCGCTCCTTGAACGCGTCCACCAACGTCACCAGCTGATCATCCAGCTGCTCAATCAGCCCGAAATATCCGCAGAGCACGTCCCTCAACAGGGCGCCTTGCAGCAGAATGCGGACGCCCGCTTTATTCCCTGCCTTATTCCCTGCCGGCGAGAGAGCGCTCCACTCTTCCCAGTCGCCATGCGCAGGCTCCGGCAGCTGCCGCTGTTTAACGGCCTCAAAATACCGGGCCGGCGGAAAAAGCGGCGGATGCGGCGCATAAAACGATGCGGTGAGAAACAGCGGCCGGTCCGGCTCCGCCGCCTCCACCGCCTTGCAGGATTCGCGAACGATCCAGACCGAAGGATGCAGCTCTTCGGCCAGCGGCCACGGCTTGGCCGAGGCGCTGTTGTACGAGATCCTCAGCTTACTCGTAACCAGCTTCCGGATCCCGCCGCTGTCCGGCGCCGCCTGCTTGAGATAGTTGTCATAGTCATCGCCCGCGACATAGGTCGACCCCAGAATCTGCTGCTGGTATCCGTTGTTTTGCGGCTTCTGATGCATATAGCGCCCGACCAGCAGCGTGGAGTAGCCGGCCTCGGTCAGCAGCGCCGGCAGCGTCGGCACATCGACCGGCTTATTCGCAAACCCCACCACCCCGCTCGTCTGCGGATATAATCCGGTCAGCAGCGCATAACGCGCGGGGATGCAGGACGGGCAGGTCGTGTAAGCCCGCGTAAACACCGTTCCCTGCGCGGCCAGCTGATCCAGATGCGGCGTGCGCACCGCCGGATGACCCAGCAACGAGAGACAGTCGCCGCGCATCTGATCCGGCATGATGAGGAGGATGTCCGGCTGAACCGCTTTCGGCACCGACTCCTGGGCCTCTGCGCGCGGACACAATCCGAACCAGGCGGCGCAAGTCGCCATACCGGCTGCGGTCATCCAATTCCGTTTTGAAACGTCCATCATCGTGAGCCCCCGCGGATGCCCTGACCGTTTAAAAAAGCGTCCTAAAATCACACAACATCCGCCCGGCAACAAGGGCAAACCTTGTCAGCTCTTCGGCGAGGCGGCGGCAAAACTCTGTGGTTCCGGAAACAGGCGGAGCGACCGCCTGCTCTTGAATTCCATCCGTTTTCCCGTCACCGGATCTGTAAATTCCAGACGGTGCGCCAGCAATTGCATCGGCCGCTGATAATCATCAGACTCTGCATCCGCACAATCCGTATACAACGGGTCGTCAATGATGCCGGAACCGATTTCGCACAGGTGTACGCGCAGTTGATGTTTTTTGCCCGTCACCGGCTGCAGGCGGAACAGCCCGATCCCGTCGCGGCGTCCGATGAGGTCAATGAGGCTTTCGGAATTGACCGGCCCGCCCGGAACAATCTGCATATGAAAATGGTCGCGGGGTTCCATTCGCGCCTTAATGTGCCAGTGCGTTCGGCCGGTCTCCGCCGGGAGCCTTCCCGCCGCGAGATAAATTTTTCTGACCGCGCCGTCTTTAAACATCTGATGGTACAGAGCGCGCTTCGACCGGTCTTTTACACAGAGCACCAGACCGGCGGTTGACCGGTCGATCCGGTGAGCGCTGCCAAGCTCTTCATATCCATATTTGGCGCGCAGCCGCGTGACCAGCGTTTCGTTTACATAGTCGCCCGCAGGATGAACCGGCAGAAAATGCGGCTTATCGGCCACCAGAAAATCATCATTCTCAAAGATCACCTCTTCCTCGAACGGGATCTTAATTTCGCCGATGACCTCGCGGTAATAACAGATGCGGCGGCGATCCGGATAAGGAGTGGCCAGCCGGATCGGCTCGCCGTCATCAAAGTGAACCTTATTGAGTTCGATCCGCTCACGCCAAACGGATTCCGGAATACGGGGAAAGCGGGACACCATAAACTCAAAAACGGTCGCAAAGCCGCCGCCTCCGGAAAGAGACACATAAGACGGATTGATGGATTTGCTGTATGAATTCATAAAGTGCGGATCCTGCCGTCACATGGCGGCATGCAGAATCTCTTCCAGTTCACCGGCCGTCAGCTCAACCGGATTGGTTTTCATACTGCTGGCGCGCTGTGAACTTTCAATCAGCGCAGGAAAATCTTTTTCCGACACACCGAGCGCGGACAGCGGCGGAACCTGCAAATCGCGGCACAGTCCGGCAATCCATTTGATTCCGTCTTCGGCCGTCATCCCTCCGGTCATCCGGGCGAACTCCGTCAGCCG
>DAONGM010000041.1:0-4597 GCA_035404105.1 Pontiellaceae bacterium | reverse complement strand
CTTTCATCGTATGCGGAAGCAGCGCGGCGCAGACCATTCCGTGCGGCGCGCCGAACATTCCGCCGACCGGCCCGGCAAATCCATGAACCGCGCCGAGCCCGGCATTAGCCAGCGCCAGCCCGCCGAACAGACTGGCCAGCGCCATCTCCTCGCGCGCTTTCAAATCCGAACCGTTTTCAAAGGCGCGGCGCAGCGAGCGGACGGCGCGCGGCAGTCCTTCGCGGCAGAAACCGTCCGTCATCGGGCCGGCCTTGCGCGAAATGAAAGCTTCGAGCAGTTGCGTGAGCGCATCAAGCCCGGTTGCGGCGGTTACGGCAGGCGGCGCGGAAAGCGTACATTCCGGATCGACGATCGCCAGATCGGGAATCATCAGCGGATGGCGGATGCTGACTTTAACGCGATGCTCCGGCGAAGAGAGTACGGAGTTTTTCGTCACTTCGGAACCGGTTCCGGCGGTGGTCGGAATCGCGATGCACGGCGCGGGCCGCACGGTCAGCGGCTGTCCTTTGCCGATGACTTCGAGATAGTCAAACGGATCGCCGGGATTCGTCAGCAGCGCGGCCGCCGCTTTGGCCAGGTCGATAACGCTGCCGCCGCCGAAGCCGATCACCAGATCGCACTGCGCCGCACGGGCGCGTTCAACGGCTTTCAGCGCGTCAGCGACCGTCGGCTCGCCGCCGACTGTAAAAAGTTCCGCGCCGACATTTTCTTTTTTCAGCGCGGCGAGCAGCGGGCGGGCGCGTTCCGCATTCCGTCCGGTGACAACCAGCGCGCACCGGCCGAATCCTGCGGCGGCCGGCGCGGCCTGAGCCAGCGTTCCGTTGCCGAAAACAATCCGGCCGGCGGTTGCAAATTCAAAAGTCATGCACTTCTCCAGCCGGATTCATGTGCCGGCAGAACGGTTGTGTAAAGCACGCGGCTGCGCGGCACGGCCATCATAGACTCGACCGTTTTACACCAGCGGGCATAATGCGCGGTTTCTTTATGACGCAGCGGCGCTTCGGCATCGCGGTAAACTTCCACCAGCATAAAACGGGTCGGATCGTCCTGCTGCTGAACCAGATCGAACCGCGCAATGCCCGGTTCTTTGAGACTGTTTTCAGCGTTTTCTCCGGTCGCTTCAATAAACCGTTCGATGCACTCCGGTTTGACCTGGATGCTCACATGTAAGGCCAGCATAAAACTCCTCCGATCTGATGCGCTGAAGCCTACCGGAGCCGCGCCGGCGTTGCGAATCATAAAACATTATTGACTACACCGCCGCCGGTCGCCAAGCTGTTGCGGCAAAAGGACACATTCCATGAGCCACAACAAGTATCTCGATAAATTTATGAGCACCTTTCCTTTTGAAGGGCTCACGTTCGACGACGTCTCGCTGATCACCCAGTACGCCGACTTTCTGCCCGGCGAAGCGGACATTACCAGCCGTCTGACCACGAACATCAAACTCAACATTCCGTTCCTCAGCGCGGCAATGGACACCGTCACCGAAGCCGATATGGCGATTGCCATGGCGCTTCACGGCGGTATCGGCGTGATTCACAAAAATCTCGACCCCGAACGGCAGGCCGGCGACGTAGCGCGGGTCAAGCATTACCTCAACGGCCTGATCGGCAAACCGGTCACCTTCAACATCAACCAGACGCTGGCCGAAATCCAGCAGCGCCGCATGGAAAAAGGCTACAGCTTCAGCGGCTTCCCGATCATGGACGACAACGGGAACCTCGCCGGAATTCTGACCACCAAAGACATGAAATACGCCGCCAGCAACAACGTGCGCGCCGGCGACATCATGACAAAAGAAGTTCTCACGGCCGATGGCGACACCGATCTGCGTCAGGCCTACGAAATCATGCGGAAAAACAAAATCGGCAAACTGCCGCTCGTCAAAGACGGCAAGCTGATCGGCCTTTACAGCTACACCGACGTCGCCGATTTGATTGAAAACACCCGCCCGCTCTATAACCGCGACGAACACTACCGCCTGCGCGCCGCCGCCGGCATCGGCCCCGGCGACTACGTCCGCGCCGAAGCGCTCGCCGGCGCTGAAGTCGACGTCCTCGTCGTCGACACCGCACACGGCCACAGCAAAGGCGTCATCGAAATGACCGCGTGGGTAAAGAAAAACCTGCCGGGCATCGACGTCATCGCCGGCAACGTCGCCACCGGCGAAGCGGCCCTCGCCCTGCGCAAAGCCGGCGCGGACGCCGTCAAAGTCGGTATCGGCCCCGGCTCCATCTGCACCACCCGCGTCGTCGCGGGCGTCGGCATTCCGCAGATCAGCGCCATTTACAACTGCGCCAAGGCGCTCGAAGGCTCCATTCCGGTCGTTGCCGACGGCGGCGTCCGCCATTCCGGCGACATCGCCAAGGCGCTCGTCGCCGGCGCTTCCAGCGTCATGATGGGCTCCGTACTCGCCGGAACCGACGAAGGCCCGGGCGAAAAGATTCTCTACGAAGGCCGCCAGTTCGTCGTTTACCGCGGCATGGGCAGCCTCGACGCCATGAAGTCGCGCGAAGGCTCCCGCCAGCGCTACGGCCAGAAAGATGCCGGCGACGACGACCTCGTTCCGCAGGGCATCGAAGGCGTTGTGCCGTACGCCGGATCCGTCAGCAAAGTGCTCAAGCAGTACAGCGGCGGATTGCAGGCCAGCCTCGGCTACTGCGGATGCCGCACCGTTCCGGAACTTCAGGAAAACGGACAGTTCGTCCGCGTTTCGCACGCCGGCGCGCTCGAAGCCCACGCGCACGACATCAAGATCACCAAGGAAGCCCCGAACTACCGGCGGTAATGAAAACGCTCTGCACTATGCTGGCCTCCGTCGTTCTTATGTCCGGCTGTGCAGAGATGATTACAACCCCGATTAAAGTCGCCGGGAAAACGGCAACCACTACCATCGGCGTCGCCGGTGATGTGGCCTCCGCCGGAGTGAAAGCCGGGACCAAAACCGCAAAAAGCACCGGCGTGAACCCCGAAGTTGTCGAAGCGGCGGTTCTGCTGGCGAAATAAAATGAAACCTTTAAACACAGCACTGATTCAAATGAATCCCGCCGTCGGCGCGCTGGACGAAAACGCCGAACGCATCATCACCGCAGCCGCCGGCGCGGCGGCAACCGGCGCGCAACTGATCGTTTTTCCCGAGCTGTCGCTGTGCGGCTACCCGCCGGAAGATCTGGTTCTGCGCCCGCAGTTCATTCAGGACTGCGATAAGCAGCTCCAGCGGCTGGCGGACAAACTGCCGAAAGACGTTTTTACCGTCGTCGGCGCGCCGATTTCCGACAGCACCGGCCGCTACAATGCCGCCCTCGTTTTCCACCAAGGCGCCGTCGCCGGCATCTATCGCAAAATGCTGCTGCCGAACTACGGCGTCTTTGACGAAAAACGCGTTTTCGACGCCGGCTGCGAAGCGTTTACCTTTGATGCCTTCGGCACAAAAGTCGGCATCCACATCTGCGAAGATTCCTGGCTGCCGGACGGCGCAGCCTGCACGGCGCTCGCCGCCGAAAAACCGGAACTGGTGATTAATCTTTCCGCCTCGCCCTATCACCGCGGCAAACGCTTTCAGCGCGAGGCGGTTTTTTCAACCGCCGCCCGGAAACTCAACGCGCCCCTGCTCTTCTGCAACCAGGTCGGCGGACAGGACGAACTGGTTTTCGACGGCGGCAGCGCCGCGTTCGACGCCGCCGGAAACGTCACCGCCCGCGCCCCGCTTTTTGTCGAATACACTCTCGGACAACATGTGGAGCAGGCTTTCCAGCCTGCTCATCCGGTCGAAGAAGTTTACGAAGCGCTCAAGCTCGGACTGCGCGATTATGTTGAAAAGAACGGCTTCAAAAAAACCGTCGTCGCCGTCAGCGGCGGAATCGACTCGGCGCTGGTGCTGACATTGGCCGTTGACGCGCTCGGTGCGAACCGCGTCGCCGCCGTCACCATGCCGTCGCAGTATTCGTCGCACGAAACGCTCTCCGACGCCGGAGAAATCGCCAAAAACCTCGGCGTTGAATTCCACACCCTTCCGATCGGCTCGCTGTTCGGGAACTTCACCGGAGAACTGTCCAAAGTCTGGAACGGCATGAAACCCGATCTGACCGAAGAAAATCTGCAGGCGCGCATCCGCGGCACGCTGATTATGGCGCTTTCCAACAAGTTCGGCTGGCTGGTGCTCACCACCGGCAACAAGAGCGAGTTCGCCACCGGCTACTGCACGCTTTACGGCGATATGGCCGGCGGCTTCGCCGTCATCAAAGACGTTCCGAAAACGCTGGTGTTCGACCTCTGCCGCTGGCGCAACACCCAAGGCGTGGTCATTCCGCCGTCGACCATCGAACGGCCGCCGTCGGCCGAGCTGCGGCCCGACCAGAAAGACAGCGACTCGCTGCCGCCGTACGAGGTGCTCGATCCGATCATCGAAGCCTACGTTGAAAAAGATATGGGCGTCGCCGAACTGCTCGCTGCCGGATTCGACGAAGCCGCCGTGCGCAAAGCCGTCCGGCTGATTGACCTGAGCGAATACAAGCGCCGGCAAGGTCCGCCCGGCATCAAGATTACGCCGAAAGCCTTCGGCCGCGACCGCCGCATGCCCATCACCAACCGCTAC
>DAONGM010000040.1:0-13024 GCA_035404105.1 Pontiellaceae bacterium | reverse complement strand
ATAACCCGCGCACTGCATATAAACAAACAGCCGCGAAGGCGAATAGGTTAGCGTGACTTTGTGGATGCCGGCAGTCAGTGCAACGCCCTGACAGAGATAGTCGATCTTCTGCACCTCCGCCGGACGCCCGTCGACTTCAGCTTTCCAGTCCGGATCCCAGCGTTCAGCAGCGCGCAGCATGCCCGGCGCACCGGATTGCGTTTTCAATTCGACCCGGCCCGGACGGTACCGGATCACTTCAGCCGGACTCTGGATCTGCCCGCTCAGCAGCGGCCCGTTACCGGTTAAGCGGTTCAGCGCCTGCTCACCCGAAGCCGGTTCAAATCCGGTCAGCAATGCGTAACGCGGAACCGATCCAAGCAGCTCAAATACGGCCTGCGCGCCATTCGGGTCGGGAATGATCTGGATTTCGTTGTCCGAAGAAGCGGCGAGATTGTAGGCAAACACTTTTTTCACCTGACCGGCCATCTGTTTTTCAAAGGCCGCCGGGCCGAGCAGATATTTGACCGAAGAAAAACGCCACATCCGTAACGGATCTTTGGATCCGGCATTCAGAAAGGCCTGATAGTCTTCCGGCATACGCGGCATCGCAGCAAAGTTGAAGGCGGGAATCTGGTTATATGGCAGAAGGTACGTAAGCCAGATGTTGTAGACGCTCTGCTGCGTCAGCAGCGCGACGCGCTGTGTACCGATATTTTTCTTGAGGAAGTCCGTCAGGGCGTTGGCCTGAATATAGCTGCGCGGCATCGGCTGGACATAGTGTTTCGAAAGAATCAGTACGTCCGCAGAAATCAGAAGGATCAGTCCTGCCGCGATCGAATTGCGAAACCGGAGAAACTTTTCAAATCGCGGGAATGTGAACACCGCAAACACCGCTGCGGCGGCTGCGGCCATGAATGCCGCATACCCAAGTGACCGGCTCTGATTCGCAACGATGGTTCGGGCGGCATCCATCGGCCAGCCCTGCGCAGTAAAATCTGAAATTCCTTCGGTTCGGTGCAGAGAGACGCTCAACGCCGCCAGCACCAGAACTCCTGATGCGGCAGCTGCACACCAGAAAAACTGTCGCATGGATTTCTGTTCTGCGCGCTTGAAAAGAGCATCAAATCCGTATGCTGTCAGAATCGCCAGCGCGATCTGGAATATCTGCAGAAATTTATTGGGGTTGCGGATATTGTTCACCACCGGCAGCTTGTAGAAGAGCGAATAGAGGGGAAAGAATTTGCCGAAGGCCAGCAGCAAAGCCACCAGTGCAGCGCCGCCCCAGAATAGAATCTCCGCGCGATGCGGCGAACGGCGGCAGGAGAAAAGCGCAAACAGCGCAAAGGCCGCGGGAATAAAACCGATATAGGTGCTCTCCAGCATGAAGTTCATGAAGCCCTGCCGGGTCTGTTCCCAGCCGGCCGAGCGGCCCATACGGCCCCAGTATGGACCGTCGGGCTCGCCGCTGCGCCAGCCGGTATAACCGGGGGCAATAAAGGCAACTGATTCTTCCGGCGGGAAACTCCACTGGGTGATGTAGTCCCATTTTTCCTGAGCCGTTTCGGTTTGCACCTGCGCGGTATCTTTAACATTCAGCTTATATCCGCTCAGCAGCGGGCCGCCCGCAAACAGAAACGCCACAACTGCCGCCGGCACCAGTACTTTCAGCCATTTAAGCGGTTTAAATCCGTCACGGTTCCATAGACGGAAAATGAGATACACGCCGGCGAAGAGTGCAAAAAAAAGCGCCACATCCGGCTGCTGCGCAAACATCAGCCCGGTAAAGCCGCCCCAAAGGATGCCGCCCCGCCAGGAGGATGCCCCGGCGCTCAGCACGGAACAGACGAAGAAAAAAACCACATACGGTTTCAGTCCGTGCCCCGCGTAAATCAGCGTAAAGTTGCTTCCCAGCCAGAAGGCGGTCAATGCGCCGCAAAGCGCCGCCCACGGATTGAGCCGTTTTCCGAACCCGGCCAGAAAAATAAAAGAGGCCGCCAGGCAGGCAAATCCATAGACCAGATTATTCCACACCACGCCCGAAGTGAACGCGTTCAGGAAGCTGGCCATCTGCGTCGCCGCCCCGCGAGGCAGCCCCAGCAGAACACCGGAATCCCAGTTTGAAAAGGTTTCAGTAAAAACGTCGGCAGCGCTTTTATTGGCATAGCTGATGACCGCATCGGTCGTCATCAGCACAGACGAACCGGTCAGAAAATTTCTGAACAGCAGAACAAACAGCAGGACGAGGAAACCGGCCGCGAGAAGCCCGTGAATTTTCGTTTTGGATACTTTTTGAGTTTTTCCGTCCAGCATAGATTTTTCTTTCTTACTGCGATCCGTATAATTCCTTCGTCCCATACACGCGACACCTCACAGGAAAGAAGCCCTGACCCTATGCGTCGAGATGTATGTGTTCATTCCAGAATTCTCTGTCTGTCCGTTCCCACGCATGGCAGCCGAAGGGAAGCCGGCCGCCCGTTTTCGCGTAGCATTCCCGCGGCTTGTATTCAAAGGCAAAGGACAAAGCCTCCTGTACCGACGGCTTCCGGTACGACCGGAAAATCATGGGGATCAATATACTCCAGAAAACGTCTTCGTTGTATTTGTAGAAAGGCGTTAAAAATTTAAGCCGCTTTGCGATGCGCAGATGCGTGGATATTTTTCGCAGACAGAATCCGCCGTTGCCGACCTGATTAACGCAAATCTTGGTGAACGGAATCAATGCGGATGTCCGTCCGCGAACCGGCTCTTCAAGCCAGGGAGCCCCGATATAGTCATATCCTTTATTGCACCACTCCAGCAGGGCGTCTTCAAAAACCCAGGCATCCAGATGGAACATCAGAAAATATTGGTAGTGCGCGAAGGTTTGATAAAAAGAGGCACTGATCAGGAGCTTATTGTATCCTTTGATGGTTCCGAAATACTGACTCCCGAATACCATGGACTTCATCTGAGGAATCAGCGTTTTGTATATGGAAATATCGAGCTCTTGCGGGTGTATGACCACAATGTCGTATTTCGACAAAACCCTGGCACACTGCTGAAGCGCCTTCTTCTCTGCTTCACTGATCTGATTTCTATAGACGTGAATTACGACGACGACATCCTGAGCTTCAATCCGGAAATGGCCATTCATGACTCGTGTCTCCGCGCCGACGCCCCGCAAAAGCAGGAGGTTTTGTTGACCCGGATCGTATAATGAATTTCTTCGAAGCCGCCCACCCAGTAGCACCATATCCGCTCACAGAATCGTTTATGCATATTGGCAAAAAGATTTACAGGAAACGCCACGGCCCGCAAAATTCCCGAAGGATCGCGGATATAGTTAAGCTGAACCCGCTCTACGGTCACATCCAGATCGCCATAGCTTTCCGGGCTGGTCTTGCTGAAAAACCAGTCGAAGGTGCGGCAGCAAAAACCCCGCTTGTGAAAAGGATGTAAAAATCCATGACTGTAGTGCGGAACAAATATATTCCAAACCGCTCCGTTTTTGGACACCCGGTACATCTCGCTCAGCACCAGCAGCAAGTCGTCTACATGCTCAAGGACATGTTCCGCCCGGATTTCATCAATGGAATCATTGGCAAACGGTTCCAAGCCTTTATCCAGATCGGCCAGAACATCCGGCGTACAGTCCGGCCTGCTGTCTACGTTGATAAACCCCTCAATTTTCTTATTTCCACAGCCCAAATTGAGTTTATGAGCCAAATTCACTGGATTTTCTTTTGCCGATTTACAATCCATAAGAACTCACAGATATACATTCCCGGAAGACGCTGTTTTCCCCGCCTGTTTCTCTAAGATGAATCATTAAGCGGCGTGGAGTAAATCAGAGAATCTGCCCGCACGCATTAAAAAAAGCGGCTCTATGCGTTTACGCCGGACAAACGCCGGATCTTGCGCCAGAAACGTCTACCGCTGAGCGGCCGGTTTCAACCGAAGCACAGCGCAAAGTCCGGCAAGCAGCGCAATCGTATTAACCGCACCGGCCGCCACGGCAACCTGCCGGGCCGTGCTGTGGAAAAAGTGCACGGACAGCAGATATAACAGGGCGCAAAGCACCACGCCTATCAATGCTTTAAACCGGCGCTGCGCCAGCAGAAACTGCACGGTCACATTCAACAGCGCGCAGGCAGACATCGCAGCGGCCATCAGCCGGGTCAACTGCACCATCGAGTCCGGGGCGGCGTGAATCCCGAACAGAATATGCAGTAACAGTCGCGGCAAAAGAAAACACCCAAGCGCTGAAGCAGCCACACATAGCGCGGTATACCCGAACGAATGAAAGAAAATCCGCTGATGTTCTGCCGTTGTGCCGCAGGACGACGCCACCTTGGGAAACATCGCCATCGCCACGGCCATTGAAAACCAAGCCACCAGCCGCCCCAGTGTGGCGGCATAGGCAAATTCTGAATTTTCCGGCAAATAATGGTTCACGAGCACCACGTCGGCTGTCATCAGCACCGCAAAGGCCGCCAGAACGAGCGAACTTTGAAGCAGGTAAAAACGCATACTGGGCAGACGCAATCCGGTTGCTGTCCCGCCGCGCAAAGCCAGAAACAATCCAACCAGTAACACTGCAACGGAAACATAAATCCCGGAGCCATGACCGAGCATGGCCCAGCCGCAGGCCGGGTGCAAAAACAAAACAAACCCCGCTCCCAGCAGAAGCCGGAACACCGCCCCGACTATATTCGCCGACGAATACCAGCCGAAAAGCTGCAGCCCCTGTGCGGCACCGGTCAGCACGGGCAGCCAAAACATCGCCGGGAACACGGCTCCGGCAATAATGACCGGCGCGAAGCGGCTCAAGTTCATAAATCCCGCAACCGGCCCATTGAATAAAACAACCGAAACGCCCAATAAAGAGGCCGGAATACCCGTCAGCAAAAGCCATTTCCGCAACAGCCGTTTCACATCGCCGGGGCGCCCGTCCTGCTGAAGCAGACTGCTATAGTAACTTATTCCGGTTGTAAGCGTAGAAAGCGGATAACCAATGATCGCCAGCACGCCCAGAAAAGCAGCCAGCAGCGCATATTCTTCTTTCGGAAGAGCCCGGCTGACCGCCATTTGATAAACCAGATTACAGACATGCACAGCCATCATACCGGCAAAAAGGATCGCCGTATGCTTCAGCAGATCATCCGCCAAGAGCGTTGCAAGTCTGGCCCGGATTTTTGTCATAGCGTTCAAGTTGCGTAAACATAGCCGGAACCTCCACCTTACGGCAGTCGAAAGTTAAACTTTCCGTATCGAAAGCATTGGAAAATAACTGTTTCTTTTTTTCTGTCGATGTGGCATGTTCTAGGTCGCGTTCGTCCAAAGGGACGTTGCATCGGTTCTAAGACCTCGTGTCATGGGTCGGGAATTGGTTATGAAACAGAGTATAGTATGACACATGGAGAAAGAACAGATGGACATCTACGTAGGAAATCTGCCGTACACGGCAACAGACCCTGACCTGCAGGAACTCTTTGAGCAGTATGGCAAGGTCACATCGGCCCGCGTCATTCTCGACCGCATGTCGGGACGCTCAAAAGGCTTCGGCTTCGTCGAAATGCCTGAAAAGAGCGAAGGCCAGGCCGCAATTGACGCCCTGAACGGATCCGATTTCATGAGCCGCGCAATCCGCGTTAACGAATCCCAGCCCAAACCGGCCGGCGAACGTCGCAGCAGCGGCGGCGGCGGTGGACGCGGTTTCGGCGGCGGCGACCGTGGCGAACGCCGTGAATCCCGCTGGTAAACAGCAGCGATTCATATCGTAAAAGCAGCGTGCCTTCGGGTGCGCTGCTTTTTTATTAGCCCGAATACCTCAGCAGCCGTTCGGCCAGCCGGCTGAACACCGGGATCATAAAGCGCAGCGGCGAATAGAACATTCGCAACCGAACCAGCGCTACAAACATCGCTACCGAAGAGTGTCCGATCGCGATTTTAGAACCGGCCACATCATGCCAAACGGTTGGAATTTCACGGATTGAAAAACCAAGACGCTTTGTCTGAAACAGCATATCCACATCAAACGCCCAGTTCGTCACGCCGAGGTTTCTCAATACCGGAAGAATCACCTCGCGCCGGAAGAGTTTAGCCCCGCACTGGGTATCTGTCAGTTTTAGCCCGAACAGCGATCTCACCAGTCCGTTAAAACAGCGGGACGCCACGCGGCGCGAAAGCGGCTGTTTCGGACTGACATCCGAACCCTTCATCCAGCGGGAAGCAATAATACAGCCGTACAGGCTGATTTTCTGAACCAGATCGTCAAATGCCGCAGGAGGTGTCGCGCCATCCGCATCCACAAAACCGACCAGGCCGCCTTGCGCACTCTTTGCGCCAAGCATCACCGCCCCGCCCTTGCCGACACGTTGCAGCTCTTCGACCACCCGAACCTGCGGATAACGCGCGCCAATACCGCGAGCTATTTCTGCTGTGCGGTCGCTGCAGAAATTGGGAACTACGATTAACTCGACTTCATTTCCATATTTTTCAGCAAAGTATCCGGCATAGGCCTCCAGCATCGGCGGGAGCCGGTGCTCTTCGTTATGGGCCGGTATGACGATCGAGAGCTTCATTTCCGCTCAAAAACCTCCAGCGGGGTAAACGCCTGTCCAAAGTTTGGAATCTCAGCGGTTTTTTTATAATTCGCTCCAAGTGCACTCCGCAGTTTTTCCCGGTCATTAGCGGCGAGCTCCGCGATCTGCGGAGAACGGATCGTCAGCCCGTATCCGCTGAAAGCCGCAACCGGGGCGCGAGCCTGCATCAGTATTTCGATGAGCATTTCTTCATTCAGCAGATTCAGTTTTTCAGCCTGCGCGCGCGGCATGTCCGGATAATAGGAAAACGGACCCATTTCCATACCATGCGGCACGCGGGCGCCGGCTTCAATCGCCAGATACGTGTCCTGCGTCAGAAGAAGACCGTCCGCGCCGAGTTTTTCGCGGATTTCAGAACCCGTTTTCTGCAAAAGCGCCAGATCCGGAGTTTCTTTAAACTTCCACCAGATGCGGTCCCGTCCGCGCGTCAGCCAGTCCTGATTCAGCGGCGAGGAAACCGCGGCAGCGGTACTGATCAGCAGGACAGCAAATACAGCGCGGATCTGCTGTCTTTCCGGACAGTGCGGGGCCAGCGTCACGGAAAGTGCCGCCGCCAGCAGCGGATAAACGATTACCTGATAATCGTCATACGGGAACGGCGCCAGAAAATGAACCAGCGTGATCAGCATACCGGAGAACCAGAGCAGAGAAATAAAGCTCCGTTCAAAGGGCGACCGCGGCGCGTTGGCCTCGCGCATCATTTCGATCAGTTTCGGACGGCTGTCGAGGGTCATCTCTTCAAAGCCGCGCTCGCGGATCGGCCAGTGAAGCCGTTTTAAAGCAAAGGTCAGCAGAAGGCCTGTCGTAAAAACAAAGTAAGCCTGCACGAAGCGCGAGATAAAACCGGCTTTAAGCGCCAGCAGCTGCATCAGACTGCCGGGTTCACGGCCCGCATGGTAACCGAACAGTGCAAACTCTGTATTTTCAGGAGCCAGCAGAAAAAATGTGCCCAGGCCGAGAAGGAGAATAAATCCGCCGCCCAGACCGAATGAGACCCAGGAGAGCGGAAAAACCTTTTTGCGGTTCCAGAGCAGCCAGAGTCCCGCAACTGGAAGCGCGATGCCCGCCGAAAGCCGGGTGCAGGCCGCCAAAGCCAGCAGGAATCCGCCCCAGAACGCGGCCGTTGCGCCGCGGCGGCGGTTGGTGTAGCTGAGCGCGACAAAACCGGCCGTGAGGAAGAAAGCGCACAGGGCATAGGTTTTAACAATCACTGTGAAATAGCTCTGGTACACATTTACGCCCGTCAAAATAAAGGCGCACAGGGCTGCCGCTTTCCGGTGTTTCTTGGAAACGGATCGATCTGCCAGCCAGGCAGCGCAACCTGCCGCCGCCAGACCGAACAGCGCAGTGATCATCCGTCCGCCCTCAACCCCGAGTTTTTCAATGACCGGGAAGAAGATGCCGTAAACATACGGAAGTGCCGGACCTTGCGTGAACATAAAGTCACGGTAAAGCACTTTGCATCCGGCAATCTGTTTCGCGGCGTAAAGGTACCAGCCCTCATCCTGATTCAGACTGCCCAGAAAAAGATTGGCCGTTCCAAGCATAACGCTCAGCGCGACCGCGAGAATTGTAATGGAGACCCAAGTAGCTCGTTTCATGATGGAGCGCATCATGCCCTGCCGCAAACGGTTTTCCGAATCTTTTTTGCAGGGTTTGAAAACTTTTCAGCGGCTTCTTCCGTCCGCCGCAGTTTAAGCCTCTTCTTCGTCCTCTTCGCTGACGCGGAGGATTTCTTCGACGGTGGTAATCCCGTCGAGAACTTTCCGCCAGCCGTCGTCGCGAAGCGTACGAAGCCCGTGGCGCATGGCTTCGCGTTTGATGTCGCTGGAAGCAGAGCGGTCGATGATGAGCGGACGGATATGGTCATCCACCGTCAGAATTTCGTAAATACCGGTACGGCCTTTAAACCCGGAGCCGCGGCACAAATCGCACCCGGCCGGTTCGTAAACCGTATGGGTGGCGAGTTCTTCGACGGGAAACCCTTCTTTGCGCAACAGTTCTATTTTGGCGGCATCCAGCTCAAGCGGCTTGCGGCAGGACGGACAGAGCCGGCGTATAAGACGCTGGGCGACAATTCCTTCCACCGCTGAAGCCACCAGGAACGGCTCAATGCCCATATCGAGCAGGCGGTTAATACTGGCGGCGGAGTCGTTGGTGTGAAGCGTGCTGAAAACCAGGTGACCGGTAAGTGCCGCGCGAATAGCGATTTCAGCCGTGTCGCGGTCGCGGATTTCCCCCACCATAATCACATCGGGATCCTGGCGGAGAAAGGTGCGCAGAGCGTGAGCAAAGGTGAGGCCGATTTCCGGTTTCATCTGCACCTGATTAACGCCGGCCATTTCGTATTCGATCGGGTCTTCGGCTGACATAATGCGGATATCGACCGAGTTAATGGTATGAAGCCAGGCGTAAAGCGAAGTGGACTTGCCGGAACCGGTCGGGCCTGTGCAAAGCAGAATGCCGTGCGGACGGGTGATCATCCGTTTGATAATTTTTTCATCTTCGGGGCTCATCCCGAGCTGATCCATTCCGATCATGCCGCTTCCGCGCAGAAGCAGACGAAGACTGACGCTTTCGCCGTAAACCGTCGGCATGGTGGAAACACGCACGTCGATTTCTTCACCCTGAATACGCAGGCTGATGCGGCCGTCCTGCGGAAGACGCTTTTCAGCAATGTCCATATTGGCCATCACCTTGATACGGGAAATAATGGACGACTGAAACCGTTTAAGCGTGGCCGGCACCGGAGTCTGATGCAGAACGCCGTCGATACGGTAGCGAATGCGCAGATCGACTTCCATCGGCTCGATATGAATGTCGGTGGCACGGTTCTGGTGCGCTTCCCAGATAATCTGGTTCACAAATTTAACGACGGAAGCTTCCTGGTCGAGATCGCTTAAATCCTGTTTGAAAAGACCCTCTTCATCGAGGTTGATTCGGTCGTCATCCTGCATCATGCGATCGAGAGTTTCTGCACCGACGCCGTAAAGCCGTTTGGCGGCAGATTCAATGTCGGAGGCGGGACTGAGCGCCAGCTTAATGCGTCCGCCGGTTACAAGCCGCATGGCGTCAATCAGGCCGGACTGCAACGGATTGGCGGTGGCAATACGTAAAGAACCCTGCTCTTCAGCAACCGGCATAATGTTGTATTGAAAAACCGCCTTGGGAGGAACTTTGGCGAGCAGCTCCGGTGCAATCTCGGCCTTGGCAAGCCGCATGAACGGCAGGTTCATGGCTCCGGCCAGTTTTTCAAGAAACAGCTCTTCCTTTACACCGGTTTTTTCAACCACGGTATCGGTGAAGCCGGCTCCGGGTTCCGCAACAGCCGGAAGCAGCGCTTCCACCTGCTCAGAGGTAAAGAGCCCTGTCTGCTGCAACAAACTGGCGAGCTGACTGCTTTGCATTGCGGTACTCCGCTTAACGTACAATTCCGGCTTTAGATGTACGTATAAAGTTGATCAGATGCTGCACCTCCGGAGTGGAAGGCAGTTCTTTCTCCATTTTTTCAAGCGCTTCGGCAACCGGCAGGTTCTGGCGGTAAAGAATCCGGTAAGCCTCTTTAATGGCGGCGCGCGATTCTTCGGAAACGCCGCGGCGTTCCATGCCGATTTTGTTAAACCCGCGCACTTCGATATCAAGTCCGTCAGCAATCATAAACGGCGGAACGTCTTTGGTGGCTTTCGTGTAACCGCCCAGAAATGCCATTTTACCGATGCGGCGGAACTGAACGACACCGCAAAGTCCTTCGATAATGGCGAAATCCTCAATGATGACATCGCCGGCCAGCTGTGTTCCGTTAGCGATGATGACGCCGTTGCCGACCTTGCAGGCATGGGCGACGTGGCTGTAAGCCATCAACAGACAGCCGGAGCCGACTTCGGTCATTTCGCCGTCATGCGTACCGGCATTAATAGTTACGCATTCGCGGATAACGGTCCTGTCGCCAACAATAACACCGGGCGCGCCGCCTTTAAATTTAAGATCCTGCGTAGGGCCGCCGACACGGGCGAACGGATGGATTACGCAGCCCGATCCGATGGTTGTGTTGCCGTCGACAACGGCATGGGCCATCAGCTCTGTGCCGTCACCGATTTTCACGCCGGAGCCGACCACACTGTACGGGCCCAGTTTGACATTCGCGCCGAGCACGGCGCCTTCGCCGACAATAGCTGTTGGATGAATATTGCTCATGTTTTTTACCCTGCGGAACTGAACATCAGATCGGCTTCAGAAACCAGCTTGCCGTCAACAAACGCCTTGGCGTTCACTTTAGAAAGACGCGGCTTGGCATTGACGATTTCAATTTCCATACGAAGCTGGTCGCCGGGAACAACCGGACGGCGGAAGCGGGCGTTGTCGATGGCCGCGAAATAGGAGATTTTCCCTTCCCCGCCGAACATCTTATTGAGCAGAATGCCTGCAACCTGCGCCATTGCTTCCATCTGTAAAACTCCGGGCATGACCGGGCGGCCGGGAAAATGGCCCTGAAAGAACGGTTCATTGAAGGTGAGGTTCTTGATGCCGACAATCCGCTTATTGTCTTCGATCTCAAGAATACGGTCAACGAGCATGAACGGATAACGGTGCGGCAGGATTTCCAGAATTTCATTGGCTTCAATTACGGACATGCGACAGATCTCCTTTTTAAATGGTTCAGGCGGCGATTATCTTTAAAACGGCGCATCTGTTCAACGCTTAAACTGCGCCGGTTTTATCCAGCGCTTCGAGCGCAGGACAGCCGCTGGCGACCCGCCATCCGCGGGGGAAGTCGCGGCACTGAGCCGGACGGGCTTCATACAATGCGCAGCGTCCGGCTTTGAGAAGCACACAACTGCCGTCCGGCCCGTCAGCCAGACTCAACTGACGCCGGTTGACGGCGAGAACCGTGTAACGCGCAATAAACTGCTCTTCCGGAATCTCTGCGGCGGCGGCCAGCCGGGCAATATCGGCATCTGTAAGCAGGACGTGCCCTGACCAGCGGCAGCAGGTACCGCATTGTTGACATTTAAATGAACGTTTCTCTAATTCCACGGTCTATTCTCGCAACTGTTATTTAAAGGCGAATGGATTGACACAAACTCCTTTAAATATAAATATGCCGCACTCGCCGCCTACCAGGGTTGCGCGGCAAGAGGATTAACAATCAGAGGGAGAATTCTGAACATGGCCACATTCGTCAAGAAAACAAAAACTATAGGTCTCTTCGCCGCCGCCGCATCACTGGCTGTACTTACCGCCTGCTCAAAGGAAACGCCGGAAAAAACAAAACAAACAGCAGCTCCGGCCGCCGAAGCCGTTGACCTGACTCAGCCGTCTGCAAGCCTTTTCGAACAGCCGCTGCAGCCCAATCCTTTGGCGCTCACCCCGGACGATGTAGTTGTAACCGTCGACGGCGAAAAAATCACTCACGGCGAAATCATGCAGGGCGTACAGATGAACCTCATGCAGATGAGCAAACGGGTTCCGCCGCAGCAGCTTTCGCAGATGTACGGCCAAATCTATCAGAATGTAACCGATACTCTAATCGCCAACATCCTCCTTACGAAAGCGGCTGAAAAGTCGAGCCTGGCCGTGAGCGACGAAGAACTGGCCAAAGAAATAGCAACCATCGAAGCCAGCGCCCCGCAAGGCACAACGCTTAAAGACGCTCTGGCCGAAAACAAAATCGACTACAACGAATGGCAGGCGGATCTGCGCAAACAGATGCTGGTTCGCAAACTGGTCGACGAGAAAACCGCCAATATTGCCGAAGCCACTCCGGCTGAAATCGCCAAATTCTACGAAGACAATGCCGATTCATTCAAGGTCCCGGAAAGCGTATCTGCCAGCCACATTCTGATCGCCTTTAAGCCGGAAGATACCGATGCAACCAAGGCTCAAAAGAAAAAAGATATTGAGAAAATACGCGCTGACATCCTTGCCGGCGGCGACTTCGCAGCCATTGCCGGTGAAAAGTCGGATTGCCCCAGCAGCAAACAGGGCGGAACGCTTGGCAATTTCGCCCGCGGACAAATGGTTCCGGAATTCGAAACAGCGGCATTCGCTCAGGAAATCGGAAAAGTCGGCGATGTCGTTGAAACCCAGTTCGGCTATCACCTCATTAAGGTCACAGACAAACAGCCGGCAGGCATTCGTCCGCTGGCCGAAGTGAAAGACCAGCTTCAGGACTACCTGACCGGCAAGAAGAAACAGGAAGCTCTGATAGCTTACATCGAAGAGATCAAAGCGAAATCCAAAGTTGAATTCAAAAAACAGGATCTCGATAAAGCCGCAGCAGCACCTGAAGCCGCAAAATAAAACAACGCGGCGCACTTAAAACAAAAAAGCGTTCCTTCTGCAGGAACGCTTTTTTGTTTTCCAGGAGTATCGTCATCAGCCGCAGCTCCAAAGGAGCAAAGACTGGTGCGCTCGAGAGGACTCGAACCTCCACACCTCGCGGCACAAGAACCTGAATC
>DAONGM010000039.1:0-13271 GCA_035404105.1 Pontiellaceae bacterium | reverse complement strand
AACGGTGACAACCGGCTGGGTGCCGAACAGTTTCGGATTGTTCGGCTTGGCCGGCAGATGACTGTAGATCATGCGTCCGAAATCCATCGCGCGGCTCAAGTCATCGAAGATGCAGAGGACGTGGACTTCTTCGGCGGTTGAGGCTTCGAGGCCGTAGAGACAGCTCATGCCGGCTTCGGCACAGGCGGCATGAAACGCCGGCAGATTTTCGGCGCAGCTGTGGTCGGTGAGCGCAATACAGTCGATGCCGGCGGCTTTGGAGCGCGCAACGATGGTGCGCGGCGACATTTCGAGCGAAGCGCAAGGCGAGAGGCAGGAGTGAATATGGAAATCAATGAAAGCCTTCATTGATTAAATCCTAAATCCGAAACAATTCAGAATTTCAAATTTTCCAACTTTCAACATTGCTTCGTGCTTCGGGTTTTATTTGCCAAGGCACTTGGCGAGTGCACAGGTGTTTTCGAACTGACTTCCGGGCGAAACGAAAACCGCGATATTTTCTTTGGCCGCAGCTTGCAGCATATCCGGAGATGCTGTGCGTCCGTGACACAGAATGACGGCGGAAGCGCCGGTGAGTGAAGCGACGGCAACTGTATTTTTGTGCGCCTGAATGGTGATCAGCGCGTCGCCTTCTTTAAGATGCGCCATGACATCACTGAGCAGGTCGGATGTATAGCCGCCGGTGATTTCAACATCGCCGGAAGCAGGCTGGACGCATTGGAGGCCGGGAAATGTCAGTTCATTTGTTTTCATATTGTATCTCCTTCGTCGCTACAGGTGGCAAATGGCAAGTGTGAGTGGCGAGTGGAATTTTCATTTCTCACGTTTCCCCAGGCTTATGATCGTTGCACTGAGGATGCGGGATATCTCATCTGCCAGCGCCATTCGCTCTTTTACGATATCAACCGGAATCCAGTGACGTAAACGCCAATACCGCCCGCTGGTTTCGCGCAATGAACCGCGGGCAATGATCAGAAATCGGCGATATTCAACCGAACTTTGTCGGCCATACCCTTCCTCAATATTGGATGCCACAGAGTCCGAGCTGGCCATCTGCTGGCTGACAAGACGCTCAACACGATGCGACCTCATATACTTATCCATATCGTCGACAACCTGATCAAATAATTCGAGAGACTTCGTGTATGCGGCAAAATTTTCGAGATTCCCACTGCTCATGTTCTCTCCCTTGCCCCTTGCCACCATCACTCGCCATTTCCTAAATAAACAACAGCTTTGACCATGGTTCCCATGTCGACGCCGGACTGAATGACAAATTCATCGGAAAGCCGTTTGGTGTTCGGCAGGCCCATTCCGGCGCCGAATCCCTGCGAGCGGATCCAGTCGCTGGCGGTGGAATACCCCTCGGTCATTGCCTGTTCAATGTCGGGAATGCCGGGTCCGAAGTCATTGGCGGTAATGCGTACGCGATCGCGGTCGATGTAAAGAGTAAGCGTTCCGCCGTACGAGTGCGCAATGATGTTGATTTCGAGTTCGTAGCAGGCAACGGCTGCGCGACGGATAATCTTCGGGGCAATGCCACGCGCCTGAAGCTGTTCGCGAAGTTCTCCCGAGGCTTTTCCTCCGGCTTCGAAATCGAAGCGCGCAATCCGGTAGATACGGTAAAAGATACAGGTTTCCGAAGTGGCTGCCGGAGTCATGCGTCCGCTTTCCGTCTCGATGGCATCCAGCTGGCGGGAAAGCTCCTGAATCAGCGCCATGTTTATGTTGCGCAACGTGAGCATGCCGGCGAGTTCGTTGTTGTGGTTGACCACAGGAAAACGGCGGTACGGAAATTTGCTGAAGGCGGACATGGCGAACGAAAGCGGCTGGTCTTCGCTGAGTGTGCGTACACCGGTGACCATGTGTTTTGCCACCGGATCCTGCATCCAGCCCTGCTCAAAGGCATTCATGATGTCATGCACGCTGACAAGGCCGATTACATGTTTATCGTCCACAACCGGCACCCCGCTGATCGCGTTGTTTTTCATGATGGTCTGCACATCGCGCATGGTGCAGGTTCTCGTGACAGCAAAAACCTTGCGGGTCATGACATCACGGATTTTCAGGCTGCCCGCCAGCTCCTGAATGCGCAGGGACATATCTTCAGCAGGCTGGGGCGCAAAACTCATGCGGACTCCATCAGATGTCCGAGGCGGACACAGGATTCAAACTTTGGAAGCGGTGTGTGAAAAAGCGCAATTCCCTGCTTTGCCGCGGCTTTTCCCAGCATCACAGGCACGTGCCGGCGGTTGACGAGCACGACGGCAGACGCTCCGATTACATTGGCTGTGCGCAATACCTGATCCGAAAGCAGCGAGGTGATCAAAAGGATATTTTCACCTTCGGCAATCAGGATATCACTGATGAGATCGGAGACAAAAATTCTGTTTATTTCACGCTCTTCCCACTCCGGCGGCGCATTCAAAGCTTTGGCATTCAGTGCTTCAACAAGCACTTTAAGTTTTTTCATTTAATTCCTCAACGGCCGGAGCCGCACTCTCTGTAAAATGGATCTGATAAAAAATGTTTTCGATCTCCTGTTCCACATTGATGTTCTGTATCAAAAAGTTTTCTGAACTGCGCAGCGAAACAGGAGCGAAATTGATGACGCCTTTGATACAGGTTTTTTTCAGGGAATCAATAATGGATTGAGCCGAGGATTCCGGCACGGTCAGTACGGCGACCTGGATACCTGTTTCTGTTATAAAATCTTTTATTTTACTGATATGCAGAATCGGAATCGGCGCCGTTTCATTCAGGACGGCCGGATCGCTGTCAAAACCGGCGGCGACGCGGATTCCGACTCTCGGGAACCCGTTATAGTTCATTAAAGCCCGGCCCATTTTACCGCAACCGATAATAATAATTTTCTGTTTACGGTCTTTGCCGAGAATAACGTTAAGCCGCACAATTATGTCCTCAATCTGATAGCCGCCGCGTTTATTGCCGCTCAGTCCGAATATCGAAAAATCTTTACGTACCAGCGACGGAGACACGCCGACCGAATCAGCCAGATTGTCTGAAAAGACCCGCACAAAACCGAGACCCTTCATTTTTTGCATAACATCACGGTATTTCAGCAGACGCTCGATAACCGCAGTCTGAGTTTTCATCGTTTCTCCGGTGTTTTTTGTTATTTAATTCACATATTATTAATGAAAAATCATTTTTAATGTCAATATTATTATCGATATTGGATTTAAAGTAAGATTTTTATCACAATTTTAATTGAACGGTTTTGGTGAGGGAGTACGATTCTCTCCCAATTTTGGAGGATACAAATGTCGAAGAATACGCTGACGGCCGAATTGATCGCTTTTATCAATGAGTGGAAAAACAAGCAGGGCAACCTGATTATGGTGTTGCATCAGGTGCAGGAGCATTACGGCTATATTCCGCGCGAAATCGCCTTTGAAGTGGCCGAACGTCTGGATGTGCCGGTCGCCAAGATCTATGGCGTGATCACCTTCTATCACCTTTTTAAACTCACCAAGCCCGGCCGGAACCGGATTGCAATTTGCATGGGCACCGCCTGCTATCTCAAAGGCGGCGAAGATATCCTCCTTGAACTGGAACGGCAGCTGGGTGTCGGCCTGAACACAGTTACAGCGGACGGCGAATTTTCCATGGAAGCGGTTCGCTGTATCGGATGCTGCGGTCTGGCACCGGTGATGACTGTCAACGGCGAAGTGTTCGGAAGCGTGAAAATTGCGCAGCTCAAAAAAATTATGGATCAGGCCCGGAGTAAATAGTGCATGCAACGCTATGCGATCTGATGACGGATCTGATTCAAAATGCGGTCGAAGCAGACGCCGCGGTAATTGAACTGATAATCCGCGAGGCCGAAGAAAATCTTGAGTTTGAAGTGAGAGATAACGGCAAAGGCATGAACAGCGAAACAAAGGCTAAAGCAACCGATCCGTTCTACAGCGATGGACGCAAACACGCGCACCGTCGTATGGGGCTCGGCCTGCCCTTCCTGTTTCAGACGGCCGAAGCCGCCGCCGGCGAAGCCTCGATTGAATCGGAAGAAGGCCGAGGAACGGTCATCCGGTTCTGTGCAAAAACTCGGCATGTGGATCTGCCGCCGTTCGGCGATTTCGCCGGCGCGGCCGCAATGATGCTGACATTGCTTCCCGAAGGTGAAATGACGATTGCCAGAACCGTAAACGGCGCAGGCTACACGCTTTCCCGGCGGGAGCTGGAAGATGCGCTGGGCGATCTGCGCAGCGCAGGAAAACTGAAACTGCTTAAGGCATATATCGCCTCGCAGGAAGAAGATTTAAGAAAGGCAGGATAACCGATGGCAAAGTTGACACTGGATGATTTGCGCAGACTGCGCGACGAAAAGAAAAAAGTCATGTCCCAACGCAGCGCCGAAGGCAAGCGGGCAGAAATTGTGATCGGCATGGGAACCTGCGGCATCGCCGCCGGTGCAAAAGCGGTTTTTGATGCATTCCTTGACGAAATGAGCAAAGCCGGCATTGAAGATGTTGTTATTAAACAGACCGGCTGCATGGGCCTGTGCTTCTCCGAACCGACGGTCGAAGTGCTCTGTGATGACATGCCGCACGTGGTTTACGGAAACGTCGACGACAAAACCGCGCGCCGCATTGTGCGCGAGCATCTGGCCGGCAAAGCGCTGGTCAGCGACCACATTTTTGACAAACCCTCTACCGACATCATTAAAAACGCAGGTAAGTAATCATGGCATACAAAAACTACATTCTGGTATGCGCGGGAACCGCGTGTGAATCCAACAAAGGCAAAGCTCTCTACGAGGCGCTTGAAAAAGAAATCAAAGCGGCCGGCGTCGAGGCTGAGGCCCAGCTGGTGAAAACCGGCTGCTTCGGTTTCTGCGAACAGGGTCCGATTGTCAAAATCCTTCCCGACGAAAGCTTCTACGTTAAGGTCGGTCCGAAAGACGCGCACGAAATTATTGCCGAACACATCGTCAAGGGCCGCAAGGTCGAGCGTCTGCTCTATAAAGAAAACAAAGCGGAAAACGATCCGCGTTCCAGCGACATCAGCTTTTACCGCAAACAGCTGCGCATCGTTTTGCGCAACTGCGCTGTCATCAATCCGGAAATCATCGACGAATACATCGCCCGCGACGGATATGCCGCGCTCGAAAAAGTTCTTTTCGAAATGACACCGGATGCGGTGATTAAAGAAATCGTCGATTCCGGTCTGCGCGGCCGCGGCGGCGCCGGCTTCCCGACAGGACGCAAATGGCAGTTCACCAAAAACACGCCGGCCGACCAGAAGTACATTGTCTGTAACGCCGACGAAGGCGATCCGGGCGCCTACATGGACCGCAGCGTTCTTGAAGGCGATCCCCACTCTGTACTCGAAGCCATGACAATTGCCGGATACACCGTCGGTGCCAGCAAAGGATTCATCTATATCCGCGCGGAATATCCGCTGGCCATTGACCGGTTGAACACCGCCATGGCGCAGGCCAGAGAATACGGACTGCTCGGCGACAGGATTCTCGGCACCGATTTCAGCTTCGACATAGAGATCCGTCTGGGCGCCGGAGCGTTTGTCTGCGGCGAAGAAACCGCCCTGCTCGCCTCAATTGAAGGCAACCGCGGCATGCCGGTTCCTCGTCCTCCCTTCCCGGCCGTCAAAGGCCTGTGGGGCAAACCGACCGTCATCAACAACGTCGAAACCTACGCCAATATCCCCGTTATTCTGCTCAAGGGCAGCAAATGGTTCAGCAGCATCGGCACGGAAACATCAAAGGGAACCAAGGTGTTCGCGCTGACCGGCAAAATCAACAACTCCGGTCTGATTGAAGTCCCGATGGGAACGACCCTGCGCGACATCATCTACGATATCGGCGGCGGTATTGCCAGCGGCAAGAAATTTAAAGCCGCGCAGACCGGAGGCCCGTCCGGCGGATGTATTACGGCGGCATTCCTTGATACGCCGATCGACTACGAAAGCCTTCAGTCCATCGGCTCGATGATGGGATCCGGCGGTATGATTGTCATGGATGAAGATGACTGCATGATTGACGTCACCAAGTTCTACCTTGAATTCACAGTGGATGAATCGTGCGGTAAATGTGCACCCTGCCGTATCGGCGGACGCACATGCTACAACATCCTCGACCGGATCAGCAAAGGTCAAGGGAAGCCGGACGACATCCAGAAACTCAAGGAGATCGGCCACGCCATGCGCAAAGCCTCGCTTTGCGGCCTCGGCCAGACCGCGCCGAATCCGGTGATGTCTACGCTGAAGTACTTTGAAGAGGAGTACCGGGCGCATATCGAAGACAAGAAGTGTCCGGCCGGCAAATGCAAGGAAATGATCTGCTACATGATTGACGAAACGAAATGCGTCGGCTGTACCGCCTGTGCGCGGCGCTGCCCGGTCTCCTGCATAAGCGGCGAAGTCAAAAAACTGCATGTCATCGACCAGTCGAAATGCATTAAGTGCGGTCAGTGCTTTACCGCCTGCAAATTCGATGCCGTGAAAAAAGGATAATCTGGAGAAACCCATGAACATGATTGAACTCGAAATCAACGGAATTCCGGTGTCGGTAAAGCCGGGCACCTCGCTCATTGACGCGGCTAAACTGGTCGGCGTTAAAATCCCGACACTTTGTTATCACGCAGACCTGGACCCGTGGGCGGCCTGCGGCATCTGCGTCGTCAAAGTCGAAGGCTCGCCGAAAATGCTGCGCGCCTGCGCCACTCCGGCAGGTCCCGGCATGAAGGTGATCACCCACGACCCGGAAATTGTCAACGTGCGCCGTACGGTGCTTGAACTGATTCTTTCCACCCATCCCAACGACTGTCTTCAGTGCAGCCGCAACCGCAACTGCGAATTGCAAACGCTGGCCGAAGAATTCGGTATCCGCGAAGTGTCTTACGAACGGCGTCTGCGGCACCTGCCTGCGGACGACTCGACCAAATCCGTCGTGCTTAATCCCGAAAAATGTATCGCCTGCGGACGTTGCGCTAAAGTATGCCAGAACATGCAGGGTGTATGGGCGATTGAATTCATCGGACGGGGAGAAACCACCCGGATTGCGCCGGCGGCGGACGTCGTATTGGACGAAAGCCCCTGCATTAAATGCGGTCAGTGCACTGCGCACTGTCCCGTCGGTGCGCTTTACGAGCACGACCAGACCCGTGAAGTTTGGAATGCGATTGAGGAACACAAGAAGCATTGCGTTGTACAGATTGCCCCGGCCGTGCGTGTTGCCATCGGCGAAGCCTTCGGCTACGAGCCCGGCGAAGTACTTACCGGACAGCTTTATGCCGCATTGCGCCGTCTCGGTTTTAATGCGGTCTTCGACACCAACTTCACCGCCGACCTTACCATCATGGAAGAAGGTTCGGAGTTTGTGCACCGCGTGACCGAAGGCGGAGTTCTGCCGCAGATTACCTCCTGCTGTCCGGCCTGGACGGATTACATGGAAAAATTCGCACCCGACTTCATCCCGAACTTCTCTTCGGCCAAGTCGCCGCAGCAGATGCTCGGAGCAATGGCGAAAACGTATTACGCCGAAAAAGCGGGTATTGACCCGAAAGACATGTATGTCGTTTCCGTCATGCCTTGCACCGCCAAGAAGTTCGAAGTCTCCCGAGACAAAGGAATGACTTCGTCCGGCTTCCAGGACGTGGATGTGTCCATCACCACCCGCGAACTGGCACGCATGATCAAACAGGCCGGCATCGACTTCAAAAACCTGCCCAACGAAGAACCGGACAGTCTGCTCGCCGAATATTCCGGCGCAGGCACGATTTTCGGTGTAACCGGCGGTGTCATGGAGGCTGCGCTTCGCACGGCTTACTTCCTCATTACCAAGGAAGACCTTAAGGATGTCCACTTTATGGATGTCCGCGGGCTGGAAGGCGTAAAAGCCGCCACAGTCGATGTCAAAGGTACTAAAGTCCGCGTCGCAGTCGCCCATCAGATGGGTAACGTCGAAGCCGTGCTTAATCAGGTACGTCAGGCAAAGGAAAAGGGCGAAGAGCTGCCCTACCACTTCATCGAAGTCATGGCCTGCCGCGGCGGTTGTATCGGCGGCGGCGGACAGCCCCACGGCGCGACCGACGAAATCCGCAAGAAACGGATGGCCGGAATTTACACAGATGACGAAAAGAGCGTCCTGAGATGCTCCCACCACAACCCGATGATCAAGAAAATTTACGAAGATTTTCTTGGTAAACCGTTGAGCCACAAGGCTCACGAACTTTTGCACACCGGCTATCAAGAACGAAAAGTGTACAAAAAATAGAAACGGGTGTACTGTTTTCGGGTTTTCTGCGGCAAGGGGCCTTTCCCTGACCCAAGGCGAACGGACAATTTAGGAAAACGGTTTGCATAGCTGCCTACCGTCTCCATGCTCCGCCGCAGAAATGCGGCGGAGCACTTTTTTTAGGAGGAACGGCTATGCAAAAGAGACTGGGTTTTATCGGAATCATCATTGAGAACCGCGAAGCGAATGCCGCAGCGGTCAACGAACTGCTGGGCGACTTCGGCGACATCATTGTCGCCCGCATGGGAGTCCCTTACGAGAAGCGCGCCTGCTCCGCCATCACCCTTATCGTCGACACCACGACTGACGAACTCGGGATGCTCACCGGAAAACTCGGCGCCCTGCCCGGCATCTCCGTCAAATCCATGCTGAGCAAAGCCAAATGAAAACCCGGATCGAAACAGATTTCCTCGGTTCAAAGGAACTTCCTGCGGATGTCCTGTGGGGAATTCACACCGCTCGCGCCATGGAAAATTTTCAAATTCCGGGACAATCTGTTAACCCGCGTCTGCTCACAGCATACGTTCAGGTTAAAAAAGCCTGCGCCCTCGCCAATAAGGAACTCGGCTTCCTTTCCGCCGAAAAAGCTGAGGCGATCATCACCACCTGCGACCAATTTCATCTTTCATCTTTCATCCCTCATCTTTCATCGCTTCAGGGCGGAGCCGGAACTTCAACCAACATGATGGTCAATGAAGTTATCGGAAATCTCGCCGGAGCTCATCCGATCGAAGAGGTCAATCTGCACCAGTCCACCAATGACACCTACCCGACTGCGCTCAAGATTGCCGCCATCGTTGGCGTCCGCGAACTGAGCAAAGCGTTTGCCGCACTCCAAGGAACCTTTCAAACACTGGAGAAAACCTGGGCTCATCTGCCAATCCTCGGGAAAACCGAGCTGATGGATGCGGTTCCGTTGACTCTCGGCACGCAGTTTTCCTCGTTTGCCGAGGCATTCGCCCGCGACCGCTGGCGCACCTTTAAGTGCGAAGAGCGGCTCCGTACGGTTAATCTCGGCGGAACGGCGATCGGCACCGGCATCACCGCGCCGCGCAGCTATATCTTCCTCGTCACCGAAAAACTGCGCGAAGTCACCGGGCTCGGCCTCTGCCCAGCCGAAAACAGGGTTGAGGCCACGGCAAACACCGACTGTTTCGTCGAGGTCTCCGGCATTCTGAATGCCGCCGCCGTTAATCTGATTAAAGTCAGCGACGACCTGCGCCGCCTTGCGATGTTAGGTGAAATCCGACTGCCTGCCGTGCAGGCCGGCTCGTCGATTATGCCCGGTAAGGTCAACCCGGTTATTCTGGAATCAGTCATGCAGATCGGCATCAAAGTCAAAGCGAACAGCAATATCGTCGCCGACTGCTCAGCACGCGGCTCGCTGCAAATCTGCGAGTTCATGCCGCTGCTGGCCGACGCCCTGCTCGAATCTATCGGTCTGCTGATCGCCGCCGCGCAGATGCTGGCGAAACACGCAGCCGGAATTGACGCGGATCAAGGTAAATGTCTGGAACGCCTCTATGCTTCTCCGGAAATTATCACAGCGTTTGTTCCGCTGCTGGGTTACGACCGCTGTTCTGAGCTGTTCAAACAGTTCGAACAGCACGGCAAAGGAAACATCCGCGGGTTTTTAGAGAAGGAACTCGGAAAAGAGACGGTTGAAAAAACGCTCTCGCCTCAAAATTTGATATCACTGGGCCATAAATGAAAACCGCACCGAAAAGTTTACGATTGCACATTGCGCTGTTCGGACGCACGAACGTGGGCAAGTCCAGCTTTCTGAACCTGATTGCAGGCCAGGACGTCTCGATTGTCTCGGAACAGCCCGGCACGACCACCGATGTCGTCGAAAAAACGATGGAACTGCTTCCCATCGGGCCGGTGGTTTTTATTGATACAGCCGGGCTCGACGACGTTACCGCGCTGGGCGGCAGGCGTATCGAAAAAACAGAAAAAGTATTCGACCGCGCCGATGTGATTCTTTTGATTTGCGAAGGAAGCCGGTTCGGCGAATTTGAAAAAGCCGTGGAAACACGCGCGGCACAAAAGAATGTGCCGGTCATCCGGATTCTCAACAAATCAGACCTATACGAAGTATCGGACTTATCAGACCTATGCGTGAATTCAGAAGACCTCTCTTCCCGCGAAAAGGTTCTCTCGCAACTCAAAGCCCGCCTGATTTCCGTTTGCCCGGAAGAATTTATTCAACCCCCGCCGCTGGTCGGCGATCTGGTAAAGCCCGGCGGTATCGCTGTGCTGATTGTGCCGATTGATTTGCAGGCGCCGAAAGGCCGCCTGATTCTGCCGCAGGTTTCAACCATCCGCGATGCGCTCGATAACGACGCCGCCGCACTGGTCGTCAAGGAACGCGAATATGCACATATGCTCGGCCGGCTGAAAACGCCGCCGGATCTCGTCGTCTGCGACTCACAGGTGGTGCTGAAAATGATCGGCGACACGCCGAACGGCATCCCCTGCACAACCTTCTCGATTCTCTTTGCTCGGCTGAAAGGCGACCTGCCGAAGATGGCCGCCGGCGCGGCGGCGATTGACCGGCTCAAAGACGGCGACAAGGTTCTGATCGCCGAATCGTGCAGCCACCACGCGGCGGAAGATGATATCGGCCGGGTTAAAATTCCGCGCTGGCTCCGCCAGTACTGCGGATGCGAGCTGCAAATTGACATCTACGCCGGGCGCGATTTTCCCGACAATCTCAGCGAATACAGCCTCGTTGTGCAGTGCGGCGGCTGTATGCACAACCGGCGCGAAATCCTGTCGCGCATTGAAAAATGCGAAGCGGCCGGCGTGCCGATCACCAACTACGGACTTTGTATTTCCCAGACACAGGGCGTGCTCAAGCGTGTGCTTTCGCCCTTCCCCGCCGCACTGGATGCTTTTGAAAGGAACCTGAAATGAAAATCGATACCGAAGGGCTGAAGTCCTTCATTCCCGAAGCCGAAATTTTCCAGTGGCTGGAAAAAACGAAAAATCCGTCCGCAGAGCGGGTGCGTGAAATTATCGCCAAGTCGCTCAATAAAAACCGGCTCGATCCCGAAGAGATGGCGGTACTGATTAACGCCGAAGATCCGGCGCTGGCGGATGAAATTTTTGAGGGCGCACGTGAGCTGAAAAAACGCATCTACGGCAACCGCATTGTACTGTTTGCCCCGCTTTACGTAGGCAACGAGTGCATCAATAACTGCCAGTACTGCGGGTTCCGCTGCACGAACAAAGAAGTTTCACGCAAGACGCTGACGATGCCGGAACTCGACTGCGAAATCGAAGCGCTGGTGACGCGCGGACATAAACGTCTGATTCTGGTTTACGGCGAACATCCGCAGTACGACGCGCAGTTTATTCACGACACCGTCAAAGAAGTTTATGCCCGGAAACACGGCAACGGCGAAATCCGCCGAGTCAACATCAACGCCGCGCCGCTGGACGTCGAAGGCTACAGACTGGTGAAGTCCGCCGGCATCGGCACCTACCAGATTTTCCAGGAAACCTATCATCAGGAAACCTACAAACAGATGCATCCGTCGGGCCCGAAAAGCAGTTATCTCTGGCGGCTCTACGGCCTTGATCGCGCGCAGGAAGCAGGTATCGACGACGTCGGTATCGGCGCGCTGATGGGTCTGTTTGACTGGCGTTTTGAAACGATGGCCCTGCTTTACCACACGATCCATCTGGAAGAAAAATTTCACGTCGGACCGCACACCATCAGCTTCCCGCGCATTGAACCGGCCATCGGCACAGCAATGGCCGATCATCCGCCGTCCGGCGTCAGCGATTACGACTTCAAGCGTCTCGTCGCCATCCTGCGCCTGTCGGTGCCGTACACCGGTCTGATTCTGACCTGCCGCGAATCGGTTGCCATCCGCAACGAAATCATCCAGTTCGGAGTGTCGCAGATCGACGCCGGTTCCGACATTGGCGTCGGAGCGTACTCGCAGAACAAGGAAAGCTACAAAAAGAGCCAGTTCGTTCTCAACGACGGCCGCTCGCTCGATCAGGTTATTCGCGAACTGTGCGAAGCCGACTTCATTCCAAGCTTCTGTACCGGATGCTATCGCCTCGGCCGCACCGGCGAACATTTCATGGAATTCGCCATCCCCGGTTTCGTGAAACGGTTCTGCACGCCCAACGCCGTACTGACCTTCCTCGAATACATGGAAGACTACTCGTCGCCGGAAACCAAAAAGGCCGGCATGAAACAGATTGAACGCGAACTGGAACGAATGCCCGACAGCGAACAGAAAACCCAACTGCTCGAACGCATGGCGCAAATCAAGCAAGGCAATCGTGACCTTTATTTCTGATCCGACTGATCGGACCCATATGACCTATGCCATATTAGAAAAAGTTGACCGCGACGAAGAGCTGACGCCTGCGGAAATGAAAGCGCTGCTGGAAGTTGCCGATCCGGCAGAACTTCAGGCTCTGTACGACTGCGCATACCGCGTAAAAGCAAAGTACGTCGGCAAGGTCGCCTATTTCCGCGGCATCATTGAGTGCAGCAACATTTGCATCAAGGACTGCTATTACTGCGGCATCCGCAAGAGCAACACGAACGTGAAGCGCTTCCAGATGGATGAAGAGGAAATGGTGCGCGAAGCAGTCTGGGCCTTTGAAAACGAATACGGCTCGGTCGTGATCCAGTCCGGCGAGCGGCAGGACGCCGCCTATATTGAGCTGATTGAACGGGTACTCCGGCGGATTAAAACGGATACGGACGGCAAACTCGGCGTCACGTTGTCGCTCGGCGAACAGACGGAAGAAACCTACCGCCGCTGGCGTGAAGCGGGCGCGCACCGCTACCTGCTCCGCATCGAAACCACCAATCCGGCGCTGTACCGCAAACTGCATCCCGCCGATCACGACTTTGAAGTGCGCAAAAACTGTCTCTCGCTATTGAAGAAAACCGGATTTCAGGTCGGCACCGGCGTGATGATGGGACTGCCCGGCCAGACGATGGACGATCTGGTCA
>DAONGM010000038.1:0-13283 GCA_035404105.1 Pontiellaceae bacterium | reverse complement strand
AGCGATGCCGATGTGGTGGCGGCCTGGGTGGAAAATCCATACTGGCAGCAGTTCAACGGCCTGCACCGTTCCGGCGGTGATCATTACGGCAATGGAGGCTGTAAGCAGGTTGACTCGCATAGAGGCTGAAATCCTTTCCATCTTTTTCTGCGGCCCGCATTTTATACGCAAAGCTCTTCAGCCGGACAGAACAAAGAAGAAAAGCCTTTAGGTGGAGCACGATCGCCAGTCCTGAGTTCATCGAAGGGCCGAGCGTGCTTAAAACGCGCCCGGAGGTCGCGTTCCACCTGAGAATGTGTCTATCCGTGGTTAATCTTTTTCAGGATTAAAAGATCAGCGCGGCGAGGGAGTGCCAGAAGGCGATGAAGGCGTACTCGAGGGCGTAGCCGGCGGCGAAGATGATGGTGCCGAGCGGGGTGTTCCAGAGCAGCAGGATGAAAATCAGGAAGATGGCGGTGGCGTGTTTCTGCGCGAACTGTTCGAGCCCGGGATGGAAGGCGGAGACGACGGCGAAGCCGTCGAGTACCGGTACCGGCAGGATGTTAAATACAAAGAGCATGCCGTTGACGGCGCCGCCGATGAGCAGGAACTTTTCGGCGCTGGACGAGCCGGCAATTTCGGCGATGACCATCAGTAAGGAAAAAACAAAGCAGAGCAGCAGGTTCATCAGCGGGCCGGAGAGTGCAATCAGCGCCCGTTTCAACGCGCTGCGCACGGAGACCGGATTGACCGGAACCGCGCCCCAGGCGAGGCCGAAGAGCGCGAGGACGATGAGCGATTGCAGGCCCATCTGCACCAGCGGGTTCAGCGTCAGGTGTCCGTTGCGCGCGGCGGTGTCGTCGCCGAAGCGCAGGGCGGTGTGGGCGTGGGCGTATTCGTGGCAGCAGATGGAGAACACCACGAAAGTGATCCAGCCGAAGTAGAGAAACGGGTCGGTCAGCGCCTGTTGGATGAACATTGCGGGTTATTCCTTTTCGGGGACGGGTTTGAGCAGCAGGGTGTGAATGCGGCGCGGCGTGGCGTTCTGGACGGTGATTTCAAGGCCGGGGGCGGCGAGCTTTGTTCCGGCGGGCGGAATGGTGCCGAGTTCGCTGAGGACGTAGCCGCCGATGGAGTCGTATTCTTCGCTTTCCGGTATGTGCAGGCCGAGTTCTTCGTTGAGGTCGGCGACGGCCATGCCGGCTTTTACCAGCGCGGTGCCGTCGGAACATTTCAGGATGTCGCGTTCCGCGAGATCGTATTCGTCGCGGATTTCGCCGATGAGTTCTTCGATGATGTCTTCGATACAGACGATGCCGGCGGTTCCGCCGTATTCGTCAACGACGAGCGCCATGTGGAAGTGCTGCGAGCGCATCTGGCGCAGCAGGTCGGTGATGGGCATGGTTTCGGGAACGGCATTGAGTTTTTTGACCAGTTCCGCCACCGGATGGGTTTCTTCGCCGCGCGCAAAGAGTCGCAGCAGGTCTTTGACGTGGACGACTCCGGCGACGTTGTCGATGGTTTCTTCGTAAACAGGAAAGCGGGAATGGGCCGATTTCTGAACTTTTTCAACGCATTCGGCGACGGTGCTGCCGGCGCGCAGCCCTTCGATATCGACGCGCGGCGTCATGATTTCGCGGACGACGGTGTCGCCGAATTCAAAGACGCTGCGGATGATGTCGCGCTCTTCCTTTTCCAGCTCTTCGTCGTCGGCCTGATCGACCAGCGTCATGATTTCCTCTTCCGGCGTGGGGCTGTCGTCTTCATCGGCGGAGGAGAGCGCGCGGGCGAGGAGTCCGCGTTCCAGCATGTAGACCGGCCAGACCAGCGGAAAGAGAAGGCGGGTCAGGCCGATGACGACGGGCAGGAAGAAGAGCGACAGCCGGTCGGCGTAGCTTTCGGCCATGACGTAGGGGATGACGCGGATGAAGAGCAGATAGAGCGGCGTCATGACCAGCATGAGGCCGGCCCACTCGGCAATCAGCGGGAAGTTAAAAGCGTGGAAGGCGAAATAGATGGCGGAGATTTCGAAGAATGTCAGGCCGAAGCGCAGCGTGGTGCGCAACAGGTTCCATCGTCCGGCCCAGCTTTCCAGCGCGGCTCTGGCCTGCGGTTTTTTTTCTGCCAGCCGGAGCACCCCGGCATTGCCGGTTTCGCGGAAGGCGGCAAACAGTACGGCCCAGAAGCCGGCAATTAACAGCGCCGCAAGGCTGCCGGCGAGATGATTGAAGTCCACTCCGTTCATGTCAGTCCGCGATCAGATTTTTGAGTTCGGTCTGCAATGCCGAAAGCCGGCGCATCTCCGTGCGGCGCATGGCGGCGCGTTTGGCGGGCGTATTGTCGTCGGCGCCGGAAAGGTGGTTGAAGCCGTGGGCGATGTAGAGCGCAAGTTCGGCGTCCGCGCCGCCGTGGCGAGGGCCTTCCTGTACCGCCCGTTCAACGTTGACGATGAGGTCGCCGGTCGCGCCGTCTTCGCCGGGAACCGGTTCGCCGCGGAAGCTGATGACATCCGTCGCCCGGTCTTTGCCGAAGAATTCGCGGTTGTACTGCGTAATGCCGGCGTCGTCCGTCAGCAGCAGGGTGACTTCCTGCCAGACGGTTTCCGGATCGGCAGCCTCAAGCGCGGCGGCCAGTTCAGCGGTCAGCCGGCGGATGGCCGGCAGGTTGATCCGGCGTTTCTGCCGGTTTATCAGTGCGGTTTTCATTTTTAGGGTAAGCCACGCGGCCGTGAAGCATGTTGGTGAGGGAGAAGATAAAGGACTGTTTGATTTTATTGAGTTCGGCGAGCGTGAGGTCGCATTCGTCCAGCTGGCCGTCGCGCAGACGGGCGTCGAAAAGATCGTTGATGAGATTGGTGATGCGTACCGGCGTCGGCTTGCCGAGCGAGCGCGAGGCCGCTTCACAGCTGTCGGCGAGCATCAGGATGGCCATTTCGCGGTTCTGGGGCCGCGGGCCTTCGTAGCGGAAATCTTCGTCGTTGATCGCGAGCTGCCCGGCGGCGTTTTCTTTCTGATGGCGGGTTTTGGCTCGATGGTAGAAAACGGAAACCAGGCTGGTTCCCTGATGCTGTTCAATGCCGTCGATGATCACCTGCGGCAGTTTGAATTTTTTCGCCAGCGTGACGCCTTCTTTGATGTGCGAGACAATCACGAGCGTACTCATGCTCGGGGTCAGCTCATCGTGCGGGTTTTCGGTGAACTGAATATTTTCGCTGAAGAAGCCGGGCTTAACAAGTTTGCCGATGTCGTGGAAATAGGCGCAGACGCGCAGCATCAGCCCGTTGGCGCCGATGGCTTCGGCGGCGTTCTGTGCAAGGCTGGCCAGCATCAGCGAATGGTGGTAGGTGCCGGGCGCGTTGATCGCCAGACTCTGGAGCAGCGGGTGGCTCAGGTCTGAAAGTTCGAGCAGTGAAATGTCGGTGGTGATTTTAAAGAGGTGTTCGAAGACCGGAATCAGCAGCATGGCGAGCAGCGCGCTGATCAGTCCGCACAGCATGGCCGCACCGAGCTGCGGCAGAAGCACCTGCCACGATGGATTCTTGAGCACCGCCATCACCAGCGCAAAGAGGATTTCGACAGCGCCGATCCAGAATCCCGCGCGGAACAGCGCCGTGCGGCGTTTGACATTCCGCGTGGTGTAGACGGCTGCCGCCGACGCCAGCAGTCCGAGTACAAAAAGATCAAAACTTCCGCCGAGCAGAGTGGCCAGTGCGAAGCTGACCCAGAACCCGACCATCAGTCCCGGTGCGCTGCCGAGCAGAATGGCGGCCAGCAGCGGCGCGATCGACAGCGGCATGATGAAGTCGAGTACGGCCGGCGGCATCAGGCGCAGGTTGACGGTGGCGTAGAGCATGCCTTTTCCGATGATCAGCGGAAGAATCGAAAGTGTTATCAGCAGCAGAACTTTACGGCGGCTGTGCAGCAGTGCAGGCTGTACGATGCCGGCCACGGCTACGGTCAGGGCAAGTCCGAGCAGCAGCAGCAGGCCGCTGCCTGCCAGCCGCTGGATGCGTTCCGCCGGCGTTTCGAGCTCGCTCAGCCGCTTTTCATGCGCGGTCAGCCATTTCAAGGTCTGTTCGCTCACGGTGTCGCCGTTGCGGACCAGAATGGTGCCGGCGCTTACGGGTTCAATCACCGGATCAACCAGACCGGTTGCCTGTGTGCGGCGCGATGTCGTTTCGGCGGCATCATAAACCAGATTGGGCCGGAGCCACGGCGCAACCAGTGCGCGGATAGCTTCTTCGTTGCGGGTTCCCCGGGGAAGATTCTGCGCAATTGCCGTGACGGTTGCTTTAATCGCGTCGGGTTGCAGCGCAAAACCGTCCAGCGTGCGGATAACGTCGGTTCCGTTCCCGCGCAGTACCACTTTTCCGGAAGGTGCCGCGCCGTTAAACCGGGTTTGTGCATCGCCGGCTGAAATAATGCCGCGCGACGCAGTGTTGGAAAGCGCCGTGAAAAAAACGGTCCGTACATCAATCTGCTTATTTTCCGGAATGATTTCCGTCAGCTGATTCGTCGTCAGGATCAGCCGGGCATCTTCAATGGCGGAGGTGTCGATGGAAAAGACCGGCAGAACGGCCTCGGCGGCGGCGCGCTGTCCGGCCTGTGTGGCGGCGAGATTTTCGGCGAGGAAATCAATGTCGGCCGTAATGGTGACCGGCGACTGCTGCCCGGCTGTCAGCGGCTGAGGGCGGAGCAGGCGGCCGCTGTAGAAAAACACCACCAGCGCAACCCAGAGGACAACCGCCAGCAGCAGGTTGAAGAGAGGGAAGTGCCGCGCCGCTTTACGGGCGGTGACGTCTCTGGTCGCTGCAACACGGTTTATTTTTTTTCTGAAGAGTTTCCGTTTCAAATCGGGCCTTTGCTGATGAAGGGTTATACCCTGTGGTGACGGTATGCGCGAATGATTTTCTGCACCAGCGGGTGGCGCACCACATCGTCCTCGTCGAGTTCGATGAACGTGAGACCGTCGATTTTACTGAGAATGTGGCGGGCTTCGGTCAGACCGGATTTCTTTTTATCGGGCAGGTCGACCTGGGTCGGGTCGCCGGTGATGACCGCGCGCGATTCAAAGCCGAGGCGCGTCAGCAGCATCAGCATCTGCAGCGGCGTGGTGTTCTGCGCTTCGTCGAGAATGACGAACGCATGGTTCAGGGTGCGGCCGCGCATATAGGCCAGCGGCGCGACTTCGATAATACCGCGTTCCATCAGCCGCTGAATCTCTTCGGCCGGAAGCATATCGTGAAGGGCGTCGTAAAGCGGGCGCAGGTACGGATCGACTTTTTGCTGCAGGTCGCCGGGCAGGAAGCCGAGCGCCTCGCCGGCTTCAATGGCCGGGCGGGTTAGAATGATGCGGCTGACTTCGTCTTTAAGAAGTGCGGAGACAGCGGCGGCCATGGCCAGATAGGTTTTGCCTGTACCGGCCGGGCCGAGTCCGAACGTGATCGGGTTGTGTTTGATGGCATCCAGATAAATGTACTGCCCGAAGGTGCGCGGGAAAACCGGCGATTTGCGCGGGCTGACGTCGATCCGCATGGCAGAGAAGGTCTCCAGCATATTCTCGCGGCCTTCGGTGAACGATTTCAGCGCATAGTGTACGCCGCCGGTATTCATCGAAAACCCGCGTTCCCGCGCCGCGCGCAGCGCTTCGAAAAACCGCACGGCGGATTCTGTTCCGCGGCCTTCGATTTTCAGCCAGGTATCGCGCGTCGTCAGGGTGACATCGAACGCGCGCTCGATGGCTTCGAGCGTTCCGGCGGGATGGGCGGCGATATCCTGCGCCTCGCGGGCGTTGTCGAAATGGAGAGTGATTTCACTCATGTAGGCCGGAAAGGTATGCTTTTTGCCTGCACAGGGTCAATTTGAAAGGCCGGAGCGGCTCAGCGGACGGCAAGGCGGTTTCCGTCATATTCCACCGTCATACCGGGGCGGACTTTGCGGCGCAGGCGCAGTTCGGTTTCGCCATCGACGGTGACCAGCCCTTCGCTGATGACGATCCGGGCTTCGCCGCCGGTGCCGCACAGGTGTGCGGCTTTCAGCAGTTTATCCAGTTCAATATATTCGCCGGTGATAGTGAACTCAGCCATGTTTTTTCCTCTGCGCACGGACGAGTTCCAGTTCCTCGTGAGTGGCGCGGCGGCGGTTGTAGAGCGCGGCGACTTTGTCCTCGAGCGCCTGCCAGTCTTCGGGGGATGCCGGGGTGTCGTAATCCCAGCGCTCTTCGTCGGAGCGCTTGAACTGCCATTTGATGCCCTTGTTCATCGTAATCGCAATACGCACGGTGCGCTTCACGCCGTCTTCGATTTTTTCAATCCATTCAATGTCGCGCTTCATGGGGTCTGCTGTTTCTGCTTTTTACCTTTTGGGGTGGCACCGGTGTAAGCATCCGGTTTGGAGGCGGCCCGGCGGGGTTTATAACTTTCAGGCGCGTTGGTGCTGGCGATGCTGTTTGTCGCCGGGCTGACGGGCAGCGGGGCGGTTTCAGCGGAAACCGCGGCGGCGGTCAGCAGAATTACTGCGGTCAGGATGGTTTTCATGCGAGGTGTATACACTTTGCGGTATCGCGCGGAAAGGTAAAATCAGAGCAGAGCGAGCAGGGCGGCCGCCAGCATGCCGGCCACAACGCCATAAACGGCATGGTGATATTTGCCGTAGGCGCGCGCCGCCGGCAGCAATCCGTCCAGCGCAATGAAGACCATGATGCCCGCCGCCGCCGCGGTGAGGAAGTCGAGCGCCAGTCCGCTCATGAAGCGGTAAAACAGTGTATAGGCAATCAGCGCGCCGAGCGGTTCGGCCAGTCCGGTGAGCGATGAAAAACCGCAGGCTTTGGCGCGGCTGCCGGTGGCGTGATACATCGGCAGCGCCGTGGCGACGCCTTCCGGAATGTTATGCAGCGCCAGCGCCACCGCCGCGCCGACCGCGACCGGCGCGGGGGCGTGCAGGGCCGCGACGAAGATGGCCAGGCCTTCGGGAAAACTGTGCACCGCCATCGCCAGCGCGGCGGGCATGCCGGTGCGGCGGAAGGCCGGTTGTTCCTGTAAATCTTCGATCCGGTGCGGCTCGTGCGGGTTGCCGAACGTCGGCACCAGTCGGTCGATCAGTGCCGTCAGCAGGAAGCCGCCGAAGAACACCGCGATGGAGGTCAGCGGCCGGCCCGAATCGCTTTCGGCGCACGGCAGCATCTGCCGGAAGGCGGTCCACAGCAGCAGCCCGGTTGAAACGCCGAGAAAAAAGGAGACGCGCCGCACACCGGTGTGCCGCGCGAAAAGCGCCAGCAGGCTGCCGATACCGGTCGCCATTCCCGCGGCCAGTGTCAGGCCGAAAGCGAACCAGACTGTTCGCGAATCGGAAAATATCGCGTGGTTTTCAATCAGACGCTCCACCAGCATTTTGACGCCCAGCCCGATCAATACCAGGCCGCCGAAAACCTCCATTTTCTTTTCATTCAGGTGGCCGAAAAGCCGGCCGAAATAGACTCCGGCAAACGAAAGCGCGAACGTCACGAGCCCGATGACCAGCACCGGCTGCAGGATCGAAACGCGCAGCATCGAAAGGCTGATACCGATGGCGAAAGCGTCAATGCTGGTGGCGACGGCGAGCGTCAGCAGCGTCGGCAGGTGCAGCGGATTTTTCGGCTTCGCATCCTCCTCGTCGGGCTGCATCGCCTGCAGGATCATATGGCCGCCGACGAAGAGCAGCAGGCCGAACGCCACCCAGTAGTCCACGGCCGCGATAAACCGGTGGGCCCATTGGCCGAGCGCCCAGCCGAGCACCGGCATCAGGGCCTGGAAAATCCCGAAGGTTGCGCCGACGAGCAGGGCGTGGCGCACCTTGAGATTTTTAATGGTGATTCCGCTGGTGATGGAAACCGCGAAGGCATCCATCGCCAGACCAAGAGCGATCAGGAGAATCGAAAGTAAGGGCATGGGCTGAATTCCGGTTTAGTTTCACTGAATCTATATAAAACCAGCGGTTTGTAGAGGCTTTTTTCAAGCGCCGCGTATTTTCTGTAAAACATGATCATCTTATATGTATATTTTTCGTGTTTAAACTTTACTTAGGTGATAAACATACTCATATTAAAAAAGTTAAGTTAAAGGAGCAGTGCGGTGAAAAAGGCGATTTTTAAGGAAAAAATTGAGGAAATTCAGTCGGAATTGGACGGGTTGAATCCCTTGCAAATTTTGCAGTGGGTTGAAAAAACCGTCGACCAGCCGGTTTTTGCCAGTTCGCTGGGGCAGGAAGATCAGGTGATTTTGCATCTGATTGCGTCCAATCGGCTGGCGGTTCCGGTGATTACGCTGGATACCGGCCGCCTGTTTCCGGAGGCCTACGATCTGATTGCCGAGAATGAGTCGCGCTTTGGAGTCAAAATCCGGTTGCTGTTTCCGGATGCCGGGGAGGTCGAGGCGATGGTGGAAGAGGAAGGTGTCAACCTGTTCCTTAAGAGCGTCGATCTGCGGAAGCGCTGCTGTCAGGTGCGGAAGATTAATCCGTTGCGCCGGGTTTTGAAGGAGTCCGGCGGATGGGTTTGCGGGCTGCGGCAGGAGCAGTCGCAAACGCGGGCGGAGCTGAAGGTGGTGGAGTGGGATGAAGCCAACGGGATTCCCAAGATTAATCCGCTGTATAACTGGTCGCTGGAGCAGGTGACCGGTTATCTGAAGGAAAACCGGGTGCCGTATAATCCGCTGCATGACCGGGGGTTTGTCAGTATCGGTTGTGCCTGCTGTACGCGGGCGGTGCGGCCGGGAGAGGATATCCGGGCCGGACGCTGGTGGTGGGAGGCCCCGGAGCACAAGGAGTGCGGGCTTCATTTGGTGAATGGAAAGTTTGTGCGAAGTCAGGATGCAGGAGGAGTGTCGTGAGCAGATATCAGTTGAGTCAGCTGAAGCAGTTGGAGGCGGAGAGTATCCGGATTATCCGTGATGCGTACAGTCAGTTTGAGAATCCGGTGATGCTGTATTCGATCGGCAAGGATTCCGGCGTGATGGTGCGGCTGGCGCAAAAGGCGTTCTATCCGGGCCGGGTTCCGTTTCCGCTGCTGCATGTGAATTCGACGTTTAAGTTCCGCGAGATGATTACGTTTCGCGATCAGTTCTGCCGCGACAACGGGCTGGATCTGCTGGTGCATACGAACGAGGAGGGGCGCGCGGCCGGGGCGTCGCCGTTTACGCTGGGAAGCCGCAAGTACACGGATGTGATGAAGACGCAGGCGCTGTTGCAGGCGCTGGACAAGTATAAGTTTGATTGCGCCTTCGGCGGCGCGCGGCGGGATGAGGAGAAGTCGCGGGCCAAAGAGCGGATTTTTTCGTTCCGCGACCGCCATCATCAGTGGGATCCGAAAAATCAGCGGCCGGAATTGTGGTCGAATTTTAATGCGCGGGTGAATCCGGGGGAGAGTGTGCGGGTGTTTCCGCTCTCGAACTGGACGGAGCTCGATATCTGGCAGTACATCCGGCTCGAAAAAATTCCGCTGGTGCCGCTCTATCTGGCGGCCAAGCGGCCGGTGGTCGAGCGCGACGGTGTGCTGATCATGGTGGATGACGAGCGGTTTCCGCTGGAGCCGGGCGAAAAGCCGCAGGAGCGGCTGGTGCGTTTCCGCACGCTGGGCTGCTATCCGCTGACCGGAGCGGTTGAGTCGGACGCCGACACGGTCGATAAGATCGTCGAAGAGATGATGACCACGCGGTTGAGCGAGCGCTCGACCCGCATTATCGACAAGGACGGCGACTCCTCCATGGAGGAGAAGAAGAAGGAAGGCTACTTCTAACAGAATTTTGAGAGTTCATTATGGATGCGACAGTTTTTGCAGAGTTAACGTGGCAGGCCTGGCTGACGCTGGGTCTGGTCGGGAGTATTTTCGCCGTGCTGGTGTTTACGCAGTTTCCGGCGGATTTCGTTTTTCTGGGCGCGCTGACGGTTTTATTCGTCAGCGGCGTGCTGACTCCGCATGAGGCGCTGTGCGGATTTTCCTCTGAGGGAATGATCACGATCGGAGTGTTGTATGTCGTGGTCGCCGGACTGCAGGCGACCGGCGGATTAAATTGGGTGACCCGCCATGTTTTCGGTATTCCGAAGAATGACATCTCCGCCCGCAGCCGCCTGATGTGGCCGGTTGCCGCGATCAGCGCGTTTCTCAACAACACGCCGGTGGTGGCCATGTTTCTTCCCGTGGTTCACCAGTGGACTAAAAACAGCAAGATCCAGCCGTCGCAGGTGATGATTCCCTTGAGTTATGCGGCGGTGCTGGGTGGCATCTGCACGCTGATAGGAACCAGTACCAATCTCGTGGTGAATGATTTGTACAAAGATCATTTTGGCTCCCAAGGGCTGTCCATGTTTGAGATTTCCAAGCTGGGAATACCCTGCGCGATTGCCGGCGTGCTGTTTATGATTTTTGCCGGACGCAAGCTGCTGCCGAACCGGGGCGGAGCCGACAAGGCGTTTGATAATCCCCGCCAGTACACGTTGGAAGTTCTGGTGGACAAGGGGAGTCCCCTGATCGGTAAAACCATGGAAGCCGCCGGGCTGGACAGTTTTTCCAGCGGTTGCCTGGCTGAGCTGATTCGCGACAGCCGCGTTATTTCTGTCGTACAGCTCGACGAGCCGTTGCGGGCAGGCGACCGGCTGATCTTTGTCGGCGGCACCGATCTGGTCGGAGAACTCCGGACCGTTTCCGGGCTGACCATTGCGGACGATCAGCTGTTTAAGCTGGAGGCCCCAAAACATGAGCGGTGCCTGGTGGAGGCGGTGGTTTCCAACACCTGTCCGCTGGTCGGTAAGACGCTGAGTGAAGGGGCGTTCCGCAGCGTGTATAACGCTGTGGTTCTGGCGATTGCCCGCAGCGGAGAGCGGCTGACTGGAAAAATCGCCGACATCAAGCTTCGTCCTGGCGATACCTTGCTGGTGGAATCCCACGCCGGCTTTATCCCGCGCCAGCGCGACTCCCGCGACTTTTACCTGATCAGCGCCGTGGAAGGTTCGACGCCGGTGCGGACCGAAAAGGGGCTGCTGGCGTTAGTGATTCTGCTGTCCATGGTTGTTGTGGCTGCGCTGAACTGGTTGCCGATGCTTGAAGCCGCCGCGCTGGCGGCGGCGGCCATGCTGCTGACCGGTTGCTGCACCTTTGGAGAAGCCCGTAAAAGCATCGAATGGAATGTGCTGATTGTCATCGCGGCGGCGCTGGGAATCGGTCAGGCGCTGGATAAAACCGGCGCGGCGGCCACGCTGGCGACGGCGATGCTTTCGGTGTCAGGAACGAATCCGTGGATCGCGCTGGCTTCGCTCTATATCGGTGCGACGATTTTAACCGAGCTGATCACCAATAATGCGGTGGCGGCGCTGGTGTTCCCGATTGCCATGAGCACGGCGGAACGGCTGGACGTTAATCCCATGCCTTTCGTGATCTGCCTCATGATCGCGGCGTCCTCCAGCTTCGCCACGCCGATTGGATATCAGACCAACATGATGGTGTACGGCCCCGGCGGATACCGCTTCACCGATTATTTCAAGGCGGGGATTCCGCTTACGCTGGTGGTCGGGGCGATGACCATCCTGCTTACACCGCTGATCTGGCCGTTTTAGAGAAATCAGTTTTGGAGAATCGATATGAATATTGAACGTTTTTTGAGTGAGCATGAAAACAAGAGTCTGCTGCGGTTTCTGACCTGCGGCTCGGTGGACGACGGCAAGTCCACGCTGATCGGGCGGCTGCTCTATGACAGCAAGCTGCTGTTCGACGACCAGCTCAGCGCGCTGAAACGCGACAGCGTGCGCGAAGGCAACGCCGGCGAAGGCGAGATCGACTATGCGCTGCTGCTGGACGGCCTGAAGGCCGAACGTGAGCAGGGCATCACGATTGACGTGGCCTACCGCTACTTCACCACGCCGCACCGCAAATTCATCATTGCCGACACGCCCGGCCACGAGCAGTACACGCGCAACATGGCCACCGGCGCGTCGTCGGCCGATCTGGCCATCATTCTGATTGATGCGCGCAAAGGCGTCATCACGCAGACCCGCCGCCACAGCTTCATCGTGTCGCTGCTGGGCATCCGCCACGTCGTGGTCGCGGTCAACAAAATGGATTTGGTGGATTTCAGCCAGGCGCGCTTTGAAGAAATCCGCGCCGACTTTGAAGCGCTCAGCAAAGAGCTGGCGATTCCGGACATCCGGTTCGTTCCGCTCTCGGCGCTCAAAGGCGATAACGTCGTCGATCCCTCGCCGCGGATTCCGTGGTACAGCGGGCCGTCGCTGCTGAACATCCTGGAAACGGTCGATATTTCGTCCGACCGCAATCTCGGCGACTTCCGCTTTCCGGTCCAGTTTGTCAGCCGCCCGAACCTCGATTTCCGCGGGTTCGCGGGCAGCGTGGTCTCGGGGGTGATTCGCAAAGGCGACCGCATCAAAGCGCTGCCGTCGCTCAAAGAATCCACCATCAAACGGATTGTCACCGCCGATGGCGACCTCGCCGAAGCGTTCGCGCCGCAGGCCGTCACGCTCGAACTCAACGACGAAATCGACATCAGCGTCGGCGAGATGATCGTGCACGCCGAAAACATTCCGCATGTGGCGACGCACTTCGAGGCGATGATCCTGTGGCTCTCGGAAACGCCGATGAACCGCAACACCACCTATCTGCTGCGTCACACGTCGCACACCACCAAGGCGCGCATCACCGGGCTGGAGTACAGCGTCGACGTCAACACCATGGAGAAAAAGCCCGCCGGGCAGTTGCAGCTCAACGGCATCGGCCGGGCCAACATCACCACGCACCAGCCGCTCTTTTTCGACGCCTACCGCGACAGCCGCGAAACCGGCAGCTTCATTCTGATCGATCCGATCAGCAACAACACCGTTGCCGCCGGAATGATCGAACGGCCGCAGGCGGCGGGCGAGCGCGCTCCGCTGGAAGCGCAGGTCGACCGGCGCGAATTTCTGTGGGAACGCGGACTGGTATCGCCGGAAGCGCGCATCGGCCGCAATCAGCACCGCGGCAAAACCGTGCTGTTTGTCGGCCCGGCATCCGGCGGGAAGCAGGACCTGGCCCGGCGTTTGGAGCTCAAGCTCTTCGACAAAGGGTTGCAGGCCTACTACCTCGGCGTCCCGAGCCTGCTGGAGGGGTTGGATGCGGACATCGGGCAGAACTTCCGCGACCGCGACGAGCACATCCGCCGCATCGGCGAGCTGGCGCGCATCATGACCGATGCCGGTCTGATTTTCATCAGCTCGCTCGAGCGCGCCGATGAATACGACCTGCAGCGCCTGAAGATCTTGAATTCGCCGAACGAGCTGTTTGTCGTCAGC
>DAONGM010000037.1:0-13341 GCA_035404105.1 Pontiellaceae bacterium | reverse complement strand
TCCCGTCTCCCGCTCCAATTTCCAGCAGTGCATAGTTTGCTTTTATTCAGGAAGTAGCGACATGTTCAAACCGGTGGCCAGTAAAGTTGATTTTGCAGGGATGGAAGAGGGCATACTTGCCTTCTGGCAGGAGCACGGCACGTTTAAAAAGTCGGTCGAAAACCGTTCTAAAAATTCCGAGTTTGTTTTCTATGACGGTCCGCCGTTTGCCACCGGCCTGCCGCATTACGGTCATCTGCTCGCCGGCACCATCAAAGATATTGTTCCGCGCTACCAGACCATGCGCGGGCACCGCGTCGAGCGCCGTTTCGGCTGGGACTGCCACGGACTACCGATCGAAGCACTGGCCCAGGACGCTCTCGGCCTGGCCGGTGCGCCCGCCATCGTCGAAGCGGGCGTCGGCGTTTTCAATGAACAGTGCCGCTCAATGGTCACCAAATATGTCGAAGAATGGGAAAAGACCGTTACCCGCATGGGTCGCTGGGTTGATTTCAAGAACGATTACAAGACCATGGATAAAGATTTCATGGAAACCATCTGGTGGGTGTTTTCCGAACTCTGGAAGCAAGGCCGCATTTACCGCGCCCACCGCATCATGCCCTACAGCTGGAAACTCAATACGCCGCTCTCTAACTTTGAAGCCGGCCGCAACTATCAGGATGTTCAGGATCCTGCCATCACCGTCCGCGTGAAACTCAAGGGCTTTGAAATCGCAAACGCCTGCGCGCTGGTCTGGACGACCACTCCGTGGACGCTCCCGTCCAATCTTGCCATTTGCGCCGGAGCCGATATTGACTACGTTGCCGTGCGCGACGCGGAGAGCGGCGAGGTTTATGTGCTGGCCGAAGCGCGCCTCGGCGCTTACTACAAAAAAGAGGCGGAATACGAAATCCTCAGAAAATTCAAAGGTAGACATCTTGAAGGGCTGACCTATGAGCCGCTCTTTGACTTTTTCAAAGACAACCCCCGCTCATTTCGCGTCCTGCTCGATAATTTTGTCAGCACCGAAGACGGAACCGGTATTGTGCATATGGCCCCGGCTTACGGTGAAGATGATTACCGCATCTGCCGCGCTGCCGATATTCCGCTGGTGGAACCGCTCGACGAAGATTGCAAATTCACTGCGCAGGTTCCGGACTATAAAGGGATTTTCTGCAAAGACGCAGACAAGCCGATTATCAAACGGCTCAAGGACGAAGGGAAGCTGGTTCACCAGTCCACTATCCAGCACAGCTATCCGTTCTGTGAGCGCACCGACACGCCGCTTATCTATCGCGCCATTGATGCGTGGTATGTCCGCGTCGAAGATCTGCGCGACGAGATGCTCGCCAATAATGCGCAGGTGCATTGGATGCCTGAATACGTCGGTGAAAAACGCTTCGCCAACTGGCTGGCTGATGCCAAGGACTGGAACATCAGCCGCAACCGTTTCTGGGGTTCCTGTATTCCGGTCTGGGTCAATGTGGCGGATCCGTCCGACACCATCTGTATTTCGTCCGTGGACGAGCTCGAAAAGCTTTCCGGACAGAAAGTCACCGACCTGCATAAACACAATCTCGACGGCATTCTGATCAAAAAGGACGGCAAGACCTACAAGCGTACGCCGGAAGTTCTCGACTGCTGGTTTGAGTCCGGTGCCATGCCGTACGCTCAGCAGCATTATCCCTTTGAAAACAAGGCGCACTTCGAAGCCAATTTCCCGGCTCACTTTATCGCCGAAGGACTCGACCAGACCCGCGGCTGGTTCTACACGCTCATGGTTCTTTCCACCGCGCTGTTTAAAAAGCCGGCCTTCCGCAATGTTGTTGTTAACGGTCTGGTGCTGGCCGAAGACGGACTGAAAATGAGCAAGCGGCTCAAGAACTATCCCGATCCGCTCCACGTTGTTCATGAATACGGCGCCGACGCGCTGCGGCTTTACATGATCAACTCTCCGGTTGTCAAAGCCGAGTCGCTGCGCTTCTCCGAAGAGGGCGTCAAACACGCGCTTCGCCATTTGCTCATTCCGCTTTGGAATTCCTACAGCTTTTTCGTTACCTACGCCAATATCGATAAATGGAAACCCGGAAAATCAAAGCCGGGGCAGAGCGCCAACCTGCTTGACCGCTGGATCGAAAGTTCACTGGCCAATCTCTGTCAGGAAGTGACGGCGGCGATGGATAACTACGACCTGCAGCGCGCGGTCCGCCCGTTTGTGGCGTTCATCGAAGACCTGACGAACTGGTATATCCGCCGCTCGCGCCGCCGCTTCTGGAAGAGCGAAGACGACGGCGACAAGCAGCAGGCTTATGCCACGCTGTATCACGCGTTGATCGAACTGTGCAAAATCGCCGCGCCGTTCACGCCGTTCATTGCGGAAGAGATTTACCGCAACCTGCGCACGGACGAGATGCCGGAGTCGGTGCATCTCTGCGATTTCCCGACCGCTCAAGGTGCCAAGCGCGACGTCGCGCTGGAAACCCAGATGCGTATCGTCATGGATGTTGTCAGCATGGGCCGCCAGCTTCGTAAAGACCGCGACGTAAAAGTCCGTCAGCCGCTGCGCCGTCTTGACGTCGTAAGCCGCGACAGCGGACTGCTCAATCAGGTCGGCGAACTTAAAGAAATTATCGCTGAAGAACTCAATGTCCGTGAAGTGAATTTCGATGACGACGAAACCAGTCTTGCCACGCTCAGCGCGAAAGCGAACTTCAAGACGCTCGGTAAGAAGTTCGGAAAGCAGGTCCAGCAGATCAATAAGGTTCTATCGACGCTTTCGCTTGAAGAACTGAAGGTCGCTGCAGCCGGCAAAGGTCTGGTGCTTAAGGATGGTGATCAGGCCTTTGATCTCGCCGGAGAAGATATCATCGTCGAGCGCACGCCGAAGGCCGGGCTCGCCGTGCAGGCGCAGGGCGCACTCGTCGCAGCTCTTGATCTTGAACTGGACGACGATCTTGTTCGGGAAGGGCTGGCCCGCGAACTGGTTAATAATGTCCAGCAGATGCGCAAAGCGCACGGCTTTGAAGTGACGGACCGGATTCATCTCACCCTGTCTTCGGACGAAGCCGTACGCGAAGCTGTACTGGTTTTTGACGACTATATCCGCTCGGAGGTTCTTGCTCTGTCGGTTGAAACCATCGAAACGGAAGGCGAAACGGTTGATCTCAACGGTCACGCCTGCACGATTGCCCTTGAAAAAGCATAGGCATCAATTCCTGCTTCCTGTCGCGCTGCTCCTGCTTGGAACAGGTTGCGCTTCCATTCGTCCTCCGCGCGGAGTTCCGCCGCGGACGGTGACGATTGAGGCGACCGGCTACTGTGATTGCGGTCAGTGCTGCAGCTGGGAGCGCGTCTGGTGGGCTCCGTGGCGGACGGTTTATTCTTCCGGTCCGAATAAAGGACAGCCGAAAAAAGTCGGCATCACTGCTTCAGGAACCAAAGTGCATGATGGAACCATTGCTGCCGACCGGCGTTATTATCCGTTCGGCACAATCATGTATATTCCGGGGTACGGCTACGGCCGGGTGGAAGATACCGGCAGTGCCATTCAGGGCCCGGCAAGGATCGATCTTTTTTTCAGCTCGCATCAACAGGCGCTTGAATGGGGTCGCAAACGAAGTTCGGTCAAGGTCTGGCGCTAGGATAACAGGACGTGATCGAGCGTTTTTTCCAATTGCTCAATAACGAGCGGTTTGGAAAGAAATTCATTCATTCCGGCTTCTAGTGCGGCGGTCTGTTCTTCACGCATAACCCCTGCGGACAACGCGATAACCCATGGTTTCTCAGGATCGCCGGTGTGTTTGCGTATCTGGCGGGTGGCATCCAGCCCGTTCATGCGCGGCATCTGAATATCCATCAGAATTACGTCATATGCGGCATCCATGACGGCAGCGACAGCTTCTTCGCCATCCGAAACGATCACAGGTTTTTCACAGCCGATTCGCTGGAGCATCATCTGCGCAATCCGCTGGTTGATGGGATTGTCTTCAGCAACCAAAACGCGCAGATTGCGCAGTTTCTTAGGCTGGATCTGTGTTCCGGCGGTTTCTTCCCCGGCCGATCCGGTCCGCTGTTCCGCCAGCGCCTGAAGCATCTGATCGCAGAGTTTACTGATCTTGACCGGTTTGGAGAGCCGGGCTCTGATGGAGGGGTCGGCCGGAATATGTTCACAGGAACTGCTGAGTATAATTACCGGAATGTGCGGATCGGTTTTGATCCGGTAAATTTGTTTCGCCAGATCACTGCCGTCCATGCACGGCATCTGGAAGTCGATCAAGGCAATGTCATACCTGCCGCCGTTTTTCAGATGCTGAAGTGCTTTTTCAGGTTCTGCAAACGCTTCCGAAAGAACACCCCATTGCGCGAGCTGATCACTGAGGAGCCAGCGGTTGGTTTCATTGTCATCCACAATCAGTGCGCGTTTGCCGCGCAGCGCTTCGACGGGCAGGTGCTCCGCTTTCGGGTCGACATGGTCTGTAATCGGCAGTGTGAGGGTGAAGAAGAATGTGGAGCCTTTACCTTTTTCACTTTCAAACCATATTTTTCCGTCCATCAATTCGGTTAATCTGCGGCTGATGGTCAGTCCAAGTCCGGTTCCGCCGTATTTACGGGTGCTGGAAGCGTCTGCCTGAGTGAATGCCTCAAACAGGCGTTCTTTATGTTCGTCAGCGATGCCGATGCCGGTGTCGTGCACGGCAAACTCAAGCTGGCACTGCCGTTTATTTTCATCGGTGGTCACGTTGTGAACCTTGAGGGTAACCTCTCCGTTTTCTGTGAACTTGATCGCATTGCCGAGCAGGTTGACCAGAATCTGGCGTATGCGGGTTGTGTCGCCGAGCAGAGCCTTGGGGACATCCGGATCAACGTAGTAGAGCAGTTCTACGTTTTTCTTTGCGGCGGCCTGTATGAACAGGTCAAACGCGTCTTCGATGCATTCGCGCAGTTCGAAGGGAGCTTTTTCCAGCTCGATCTTTCCGGCTTCGATTTTTGAATAGTCGAGAATGTCATTGATGATGGTCATGAGGTTTTCACCGCTGACCTGAATCGTGTGAACAAATTCGTCCTGCTGCGCGGTAAGTTCCGTTCCCAGCAAAAGACTGGCCGCGCCGATAACGCCGTTCATCGGAGTGCGGATTTCATGACTCATCATGGCCAGAAACGCGCTTTTGGCTTTATTTGCGGCTTCCGCTTCCTGCTGGGCTTCCACCAAACGTTTTTCATTTTCGACCTGCCGGGTGATGTCGCGGGAAATGCCGGCGAGACCGATCACTTCACCTTTTTCATCCCGCATCGGACATTTGACCGCCTCGACATATCCGATGCTGCCGTCTTTCCGGATATGGCGTTCGCGGATGCGTGTGACTTCACCTTCTGCCATCTGCCGCTGTTCATTATCATACAGCTGCTGTCCCAGCGGGGCGGGATGAAGGTCTATATCTGTTTTCCCGATCAGCTCGTCAATTGATTTGGCGCCTCGCGACGTTACCCAGGCCCGGTTGCCGCCCAGTACACGGGATTGCCGGTCTTTATAGTAAAAGCTGTCTTCCAGGTTATCAAAAATGGCTTTGATGAAAGCGGTGCTTTGCTCCGCCGCATGTTTTGCCTGAAGCAGTGCTTCTTCGCGTTCGACCTGCTCCGTGATATCTCTGGAGATACCGGCCAGACCGATAATCCGCCCGGAAGGACTGCGCAGCGGAATCTTTACAGATTCCAGATGGATAATGCGTCCCTTGTCATCGACATGTTTTTCCCGCTCCCTCAGGGTCTGTGCATCGGTCATCAGCTGCTGCTCTTCATCGTACAGTTTTCTGCCGATACTGTTCGGGTAGAGTTCGATATCGGTTTTACCGATCATTTCCTCGGCTGTTTTCTTGTGATGGTTGCAACAGGCCGGATTTGCGCCGAGCATCCGGGACTCACGATCCATGTAATAGATATGATCCGGCAGAGTTTCGAAAATCACGTTCAGCAGTGCGGCCTTCTGTTTGGCGCCTTCTTCAGCCTCGTATTGTGCGGTGATGTTCTGCATGTGGCCGTACCACAGAGTGCTTCCGTCACGCAGCCGTTCCGGAACAGCGCGGTTCCGGATCCAGTGAATGCGGCCCTGCGGCGAACGGACGCGGAAAGTAATTTCGAATTCTTTGAGATTCTCCGCAGACCTGTTCAGCGTATTCCGCACGAGATCTTTGAATTCCGGACAGACGCGATCCCATGCAATCTCGCCATTTTTTGCGAGCTCGACGGGTGTTGCGAAAAATAGTTCTTCAATATCAAGGGATGAGTAGGGGAACGTGCACCGTCCGTTTTTCCACTGGCGGTAATGATAAACGGTTCCGGGGATACCGTTGATCAGTTTCAGCAGCTGTGTCTTTCTTAGAAATATACGCTTGTGCAAGTTCATTTGTAGTGCGGAGACTACCTTCCGATATCCTTGTGTTCAATCGGTATTTAAAAGAACTTAACCGCCGGAAATAATATCTCCGACGCCGTTCAGAATATAATCCGGCCGGTAGGCAAACCGGCCTATATCAGCAGGTTTGGTAACACCGCTAAGTACCAGCACGGTCGTGATTTCCGCTTCGACGCCCGCGATGATATCGGTATCCATCCGGTCGCCGACGATGGCGGTTTCTTCGCGCTGACAGCCAAGACGCTTCAGCGCATTACGCATCATTAAGGGATTCGGTTTGCCGACGTAATAGGCCTTGGCGCCGGTTGCCAGCTCAATCGGCGCGAGCAGGGCGCCGGTGGCCGGAACAATCTGTCCGCCTTCGATCGGGCCGGTCAGGTCGGGATTGGTTCCGACCAGTTTCGCGCCATTGAGCACCAGTTTGGTGGCGTGGCAGATGCGGGCGTAATCATAGTTCGCGCTTTCACTCACCACCACATAGTCCGGGTTGGAATCATTGATCGAATACCCTTCATCATAAAGTGCATTAATGATGCCTGCATCACCGATCACATACGCGCTGCCGCCGGGCTTCTGGCTGGCAAGAAACGTCGCCGTGGCCCGTGCGCTGGTGTAGAAGTGACTTTCACCTACATTCAGTCCCATGCGGGCCAGCTTCTCGCTCAGCTCGCGGAGTGTGCGTGCGCTGCTGTTGGTCAGAAACAGAAACTTTTTATCCTCATTCTGAAGCCACGCGACAAATTCGAGTACGCCCGGAAGCAGTCTGCTTCCGTGGTAGATCACGCCGTCCATATCGCAGATAAACGCCTTCTTGCTCCGCAACAACTTCATAAACAACTCCTTTTCAACCGCATGGTATTATCTGAACCGGATTTTTCACAGAAGGAAACCAAGGGTTTTTACTGCGATTTTGCGACAGGGGAACCCGTTCCCGGAAATCCGGGGGTGGCTTTTACGGTGAATGTGCCGTTACTGCTGTGAAGAATGAAGAACGCCTGGAATTCCGGATGGGTTTCCAGCCAGCGAAGTCCTTTTTCGGAACCCATTACGCAAAGGGCGGTATCGAGGGCGTCGGCATCGATGCCATGCGCCGCAATGACGGTTACGGAAGCCACGTCCGACTCCGCGGGCTTTCCGGAGTGAGGATCGATAATATGCGAATAACGCGTGCCGTCATCGCGGATTTTAAAATTCCGGTAATCACCGGCTGTTGTCAGTGCTTTCCCTGCGACCTCCATCGTCAGAACAATTTCTTCGCCGGGCGCTTTATCAGGATCCGGCGACTCGATTCCGGCGCGCCACGGATTGCCTGAACGGTTGACGCCTTCGGCAACGATTTCACCGCCGCCTACTTCGACAAGAAAGTTGGTGCATCCGCTTTTTCTGATGACGGCGGCGGCGCAATCCGCGCCGTATCCGTCAGCGAGCCCCGCAAGATCCAGCTGGAGCCGCGGGTGCTTTTTGACGAGCGCACCGTTTTCCAGCCGCACTTTATGCCAGCCGACGGCATCCATGATCTCTTCCGGCGGTTCCGAATTCCTTTTCGGCCCGAAGCCCCATCGATCCACCAGCGGTTTTACCGTCGGATCAAATGCGCCGCCGGTCAGCGCGCTGAAATCCAATGCGAATTGGACGACTCTGGCGAACTCAGCTGAAACGGGGAAGGGTTCAGTGGAATTGAAGCGGTTGAACCGAGAGATTTCGGTATTTTCATCCCAGATGGAGACAATCTGTTTGGACTCCTCAAGCGCAGTATCGATCTGTCTGCAAAGCGCCTTTAACCGGGTTGCATTGAACCTTCCGGAAAGAGTTATGCGGGCGGACGAACTCATTGCCGGCTGCTCCCATGACGGATTTAAAACCGTTTGAGCTCTGAACCACAGCAGGCCGCCAAGCAGCAGCGAACACACGGTTGCAATGAGCAGATTTCTCTTCATAACCGCTGAGTTTTCCTGTTTTAAAAAAAACTGCAACCGCAGAAAAGGTTTACGGTTGTTTTTATGAAAGAGTCTGGCACCATGCGCCGCTTAATTTATGCCATACACTCTTCCAGACGCCGGTCAACGCACCTCATTTTTCCGCACGCTCTTCGTTCTTGTCGCAATCAGCCTGACTGCCGCCGGATGCTGGATGTTCCGCAGTAATGAGCCGGAAGCGGCCGGAAAGCCGGAACACGTCGACGAGGCCGTTTCCCGGCCGCCTGGACTGCTATTTACCTTTCCGACACCGCAGACCCGTCTCGATGACACCAATAATCCGGAAGTGTTTATGCCGACCGAGTCCGGGAAAATTGAATCGGCCTGGTACGGCTCAACCCGCACCCGGAAGTTCGGCAAATTATTTCTTCCGGCGTTCCATGAAGGCGTGGACATCGCGCCGACCGAACGCGACTCAAAAGACCGGGCGAAAGATCCGGTATTTGCCGTTGCCGACGGCCGCGTCGGCTACATCAGCCGAATCGCCGGAAACTCCTCATACGGAATTTACGTCGTACTGCTCCACAAAGACACCGTCGGCGAATACTACACGCTTTATGCACACCTTGCTTCGGCCCGGGCCGACTTGAAAGAAGGCGACGCTGTGACACGCGGAACGGAAATCGGGCGGATCGGAAACACCTCAACACTTGGAATTCCTGTTCAGCGCAGTCACCTGCACTTCGAGTTCGGAACCATGCTGAACGACCGGTTCAGCGGCTGGTTTCGCAAAGAAAAGCTGAAACCCTTTCACGGTAACATGCACGGCTACAACCTTGCCGGACTCAATCCGATGGAGCTGTTTCCATTCATGACCAACGGTCTGAACTTTGTTTTCCAGCAGTACATCACGAACTGTCCTGTCGCGTTCCGGCTGATTGTTCCGGTTACGGAAAAGCCGGACTATTACTGCCGCTATCCGTCGCTGTGGGCCGGCGGCGAACCTTCGACCGGTGCAATGGTTGTGGACGTTTCTGAAGGTAAAGTTCCGCTGCAGGCCCGGGCAGCGACGGAAGAAGAAGCCGCATCGCTTCAGAAACATAAACCGCGCGTTCTGGAAGTCTTTCCGGAAGTTCTGGGCCGTAACGGCTCCCGGCTGATTGTTGAGAACGGCGGCCGGTGGGTGCCGGGCCGTAACGGCGAACAGTGGCTGGACATTTTTCTGTACCGGTAAAATCAGCCGGTGATTCAGGCCTGGCTGCCGCGGCCGGGCCGGACGCCCGACCTCTTCTGTTTGATCAACTGCTGTCTTATGTCAGAGCAGGGCAACCTGACTGCCGCGTTCGACATAGAAAATGTGATTTCCGATGGTGGTGAGGTAGCGCATGTCACTGACCCAGTAAGGTTGAACGGAGTTGGCGTGATAATGCGTGGCTCCGCCGGTGTTGTCGGTCAGCAGTCCCATCTCCATGGCGGCAATCAGTTGAGAGGCCTTTGCATAAGCGTCCGTCTGGCTCATGACACGCTCGAACAGAGGGCTGTAATCCGGCGCATCATTATCCCAGATGCTGGCCATGCAGGAGAAAGCGCCGCGTTTCACCGTTATCGGAGCTAAGCGGCTCAAGTCGCCCTTTGCACGGTTCAGAATAACATTCAGGACAGCCCGCATACCATCGGTTCCTTCGCCGCCGGCCTCCAGAACCATGCAGGCGGCGACAATTTCGCGGTCACGGCTGCTTAAGCAGCTGTCGGCCTGTACGCGAAGTGCAGCGCAGCTGAACAGAACGGCAAAAAGTAAAATTTTCCGTATCATGCTTCTTCCCCCTGTGCTTTAAATCTCCCCCGAGACGGCACGTTTTGAAAAAGAGCGGAAAATTGTGCCTGCGCAGGAGATGCGGTAAAAGGTAAATTTTCTCATTTTTTTATGCCACACCTGGAGCGGCGGGGGATGACAACTGCGATTTTCCCCTTGTTTTAAAGGAGATAAGCAGATGCCGGAATGAGAAAACAAGCTGGGTTCCCGGCTCGTTTTTCAGCTGACGGAGGACTGAACCCGGAGTACAGAAATGCCGGAGAGTAAGCGAAATACCGGTGTTTTGTCCGGATTTGCGATGTTGAATACAGGTCAGTCTTCAATCGGGTTCGGTGCGGGAATACAGACCGGTTCAATGTTCCAGACTTTTTCAGCGTATTCGCGGATCGTGCGGTCACTGGAAAACCAGCCCATGCGCGCGACGTTGAGGATGGCCTTTTCGGCCCAGATATCCGGCTGACGGAACAGCGCATCAACTTTCTGCTGTGCTTCGATGTACGGCCGGAAGTCCGCCATGTAGAAGAATGGATCGCCGTGGCGGGTGAACTCGTTGAAAATATCCATGTAGAGATCCGGCTGTGTCGGGTCAAAGGCGTCGACACGGATGGCTTCAAGAACTCGTTGCAATTCGGGATCGCTGTCGTAGAACGTCCACGGGTTGTAGCCTTCGCGTGAAAGCTTTTCGAGTTCCTCTTCGCGGTGGCCGAAGATAAAGATATTTTCTTCGCCGACGTGCTGGGCGATTTCGATGTTGGCACCGTCCCAGGTGCCGATGGTGAGCGCGCCGTTGAGAGCCAGTTTCATGTTGCCGGTTCCGGAAGCTTCTTTGCCCGCCGTCGAAATCTGCTCGGAGAGGTCTGCCGCCGGAATGATTTTCTCGGCCAGCGAAACGTTATAGTCCGGCAGGAAAACGGCTTTGAGGCGGCCTGCGACGACCGGATCATGGTTGATGACCGAGCCGATGGAGTTGATGAGCTTAATGACGCGTTTCGCCATGTGATAGGCGGGTGCGGCTTTCGCGGCAAAGATAAATGTGCGCGGCACGAGGTCGATCTTCGGGTCGGCTTTGATTCGCTGGTACAGTGCGATGAGGTGCAGGACGCTGAGCATCTGCCGTTTATACATATGCAGGCGTTTGACCTGAACATCGAACATCGATTCGGGATGGATCGGTATATGCAGCGTTTCTTCAATGTGCTGTGCCAGTGCCACTTTGTTGCGGCGCTTGACGGCCATGAATTCCTTCTGAAAGGTTTTATCGGCTGCAAAAGGCTCCAGCTTTTTGAGCTCTTCGAGGTCTTTGATCCAGCCCTCGCCGATCTTATCCGTGATGAGCGCTGAAAGCTCCGGATTGCATTTAAGAAGCCAGCGCCGGTGGGTGATGCCGTTGGTGATGTTGATGAATTTGTCCGGATAGATTTGATTGAATTCCGGCATGACGCGTTCGCGCAGCAGCAGAGAATGAAGACCTGCCACGCCATTGACTTTGTGGCTGCCGACCACGGCCAGATTCGCCATGCGGACCTGCCGGAGACCGTTTTCTTCGATCAGTGAAACTTTCTGAATCATTTCGGTGTTGCCGGGGTGATCCATTTCAACACGCTGCAGGAAGCGGTGGTTGATTTCGTAGATAATTTGCAGATGGCGCGGCAGAACGCGTTCCATCAGTTCAACCGGCCATTTTTCGAGCGCTTCGGGCAGCAGGGTGTGGTTGGTGTAAGCACAGGTTTTTGCGGTGATTTCCCATGCTTTTTCCCATGGAACATGATTTTCGTCGCACAATATGCGCATCAGCTCGACGATAGCCAGCGCCGGATGGGTGTCATTCATCTGGATGGCGTTTTTTTGTGCAAACGAATTAAAGTTGCTGTGGTTTTTCTGGTAGCGCCGGATGATGTCGCGGATTGAGCAGCTGCAAAGGAAATATTCCTGAATCAGCCGCAGCTCTTTGCCGGCGTGGGTGCTGTCGGAAGGATAGAGAACCTTGGTGACATTTTCGGCCCAGTTTTTTTCTTCTACGGCGCGGATGTAGTCGCCCTGATTGAAGACATCAAGGCGGAAGCCTTCATCGGCGCGGGCGCTCCAGAGGCGGAACATATTGACGGTGTTGTTGTCATAGCCGATCACCGGAATATCGTACGGCACGGCTTTGAACATCTGCCAGTCGGTCCAGACCGGATGGCGTCCGCGGTGGGTGCTGGAAATATTTTCAATACGTCCGTACACAAACACCGGCACGGTGTATTCAGGGCGGATCATCTCCCACGGATAGCCCAGTTCCAGCCAGTTGTCCGGCCGTTCTTTCTGCCAGCCGTCCTCGAACTCCTGCCGGAAAATTCCGTGTTCATAACGCAGGCCGTAGCCGTAGGCGGGCAGTCCCATGGAAGCCATCGAATCAAGAAAACAGGCGGCCAGCCGTCCGAGGCCGCCGTTGCCTAAGCCGGCTTCGATGTCCAGCTCAAGCACCTTCTGCAAATCAATGTCCAGCCGCTGCAGGGCTTCGCGTGCGGCATCCATCATTCCGAAAGCCATCACATTCTGCTCCAGCAGCCTGCCGATCAGGAATTCCATCGAGAGGTAATAAAGACGCTTTACATCCTGATCGAGATAATTGCGCTGGGTGATGGTGAAGCCGTCGACAGCCAGATCCCGCACGACATGGGCGAAGCTCCAGAACTTGTCGAAATCCGTCGCGCTGCGCATATCCTTGCCGCGGCTGTAGCGCATATGGAACAGCGTGCGCTCCTCGATCATATCGGCGGTCACTTTGGTTTTACGCGGGCACTTCATAACATTGTCTCCAGTCCGGAAAATCACGAGAATCATAATTTGAATAGAAGCCGCCCGGCAAATGAATTATCGTGCCCATATATGTCGCACAGTCTCCAAAATTGTAAGATCACTCCGTATTACCGGAACCTGCTTGATTCCCTCGGGCCGGAACATCCGCTCCGCCGCACCATTGAACCGCTCGACGACTGTGCGCCAGCACCCGGTGAGCTGGCCGATCCGCTGGGCGAAGAAACCCACAGTCCCGTGCCCGGACTGGTTCACACCTATCCCGACAAGGTGCTCCTTTTCGCCACACTCGACTGCGCCGCTTATTGCCGCTACTGCACCCGCAGCCGCCTCGTCGGCTCCAGAGATTGGAAACTGTCCGCTGACGTTTTCCGGTATTTGGAAACACATACCGAAATCCGCGACGTCCTCGTTTCCGGCGGCGA
>DAONGM010000036.1:5587-13825 GCA_035404105.1 Pontiellaceae bacterium | reverse complement strand
GGTCTGGCGGAAGCCGGACTGAAACCGCTGCTGATCGAACGCGGCGAAGCCGCCGCGCCGCGAGCCAAACGGGTTGAAGCCTTCTGGAAAAACGGGACGCTGGATGTTGAAAGCAATGTGCTCTACGGCGAAGGCGGCGCAGGACTTTTTTCCGATGGCAAACTGACCTCGCGCAGTAAAGACCGGCCGCGCGTCCGGCGCTTTCTGGAAGCGCTGGTCGGTTGCGGTGCGTCACCGGATATTCTGATTGATGCCGAACCGCACATCGGCAGCGACGTACTCGAAGAACTGGTTCCGGCGCTGCGCAGCCGGATTATCGAACTTGGCGGCGAAGTCCGCTTCGGCGCCCGGCTTGACCGGCTCGAAATCGAAAACGGTGCGGTGCGCGGCGCGGTGATCTCCGGCGCAGAATTCCGGACTGACTGCTGTGTGCTGGCGACCGGCCACAGCGCCCGCGACATCTACCAAATGCTGGCGGAGCAGGGTGTGCCGCTCGAAACCAAGCCGTTCGCCGTCGGCGTCCGGCTTGAGATTCCTCAGCGGCGCATCGATACCGCGCAGTGGGGCGGTTCGTTTCCGGCGCTGGGCAAAGCGAGCTTCCGGCTGACGCGCCGCGAAGAGGAAAATGCCCGCGCCTGCTACTCGTTCTGCATGTGCCCCGGCGGACTGGTTATTTCCTGCGCGTCGTCGGAAGGATTGATGACGACCAACGGGATGAGTCTGTCGAAACGCGACAAACCGCTCGGCAACGCGGCCTTTTTGGTTCCGGTGATGCCTGAAGATTTCCAAAGTGGTGGAACGCGACCTCCGGGCGCGTTTGATGAGCGTGCTCGGAGATCGCGCTCCACCTTTGATGTGCTGGCAGGCATTGAGTTTCAGCGGAAAATGGAAGCGGCGGCGTTCGCGGCAGGCGGATCGGATTACAGTCTTCCTGCTCAGCGGCTGGTTGATTTTCTGGAAGGTGCCGCGCCGTCGGAGCTTCCGGCGGAACGTTCCTGTACAATGGCGCGTCCGGCGCAGTTGCGCGGACTCCTGCCGGAGTTTGTTGAGCACACGTTGCGGAGCGCGGTGCCGAGTATGCTGCGAAGTATGCGCGGCGTGGTTCTGGATGAAGCGTTGCTCTACGCTTCCGAAACCCGCAGTTCCAGTCCGGTGCGCGTTGTGCGCGGCGAAAACGGGCAGTCCGCTGTTCTTGGGCTCTATCCCTGCGGCGAAGGCGCCGGCTACGCCGGCGGTATTGTCAGCTCCGGCATCGACGGCCTGCGTATCGCCGAAGCAATTATTGATGAAAAATTAAAACCAACTTGACGCACCAGATCGGTTCGTATAAAGCCAATCTGGTTTACTGTTTTTTTTCAGCGGAAAAACAGTGCAAGGCTTATGATTCCGGCGTTTAAGCGACATTTGTTCCGAGAGGATGAATATGGCCAATGAGATTTTAAAGAACAGTCTCGACCCCGCCTGTATAAAGCTGGAACTGACTGCATCCGGGCGGGACGAGGCTATCCGTGAGCTGGTCGGCCTGATTCATGCCAAACATCGGTTGCGCAACATGGAGGAGATTGTGCAGCTGGTGATCGAGCGTGAGGGAAAGATGAGTACCAGCCTGGAGAACGGCATTGCCGTTCCGCACGGGAAATCCAATTCGATTGACGGGCTTCTGGTGGCGGTCGGGCTGAAGCAGAAGGGGATTGATTTTAAAAGCACGGACGGTCAGCCTTCAACGATCATCATTTTGATTCTTTCTTCGGCATCGCAATCCGGCCCGCATGTACGCTGTCTGGCCGAAATCGGGCGGCTGTTGCAGTCAGAGGCTAACCGCAAAAAAATTCTGGCCGCAAAGGACGTAGCGACCGTTTATAAGCTTATGACCGACACAGGCGCTTAATATTATGCAAACACACGCACTCATCCGGCCTTTTGTACGCGGGTTTAAACCGGCGGGGCTCCGGTTGTGTGTTTTGTTTGTGATATTTCTGTTTGGATTTACCGGTTTGTCTTCAGCGGAAACCTCCGGAAGCGGCGCGGAAGCGGTTGCCGGGCAGTCTGTTTCCGCGGAGGTTCCGGCCGGCGAAGAGGGCGGAGAGCATCTGTCCGTCAAAGCTCTCGAGATTTTTTCGGTCGCCGGCGTGCCGGTTACCAATTCAATGATCACCGGATGGCTGGCCGCATTTATTCTGATTGCGGTTTCGGTACGGTTCCGCCGGCAGGTGCAGGCCGGCCGCCATACAATGTTTACCGGAACCGTCGAAGCGCTGGTGATTTTCCTGCACAGTTTTCTGTCGGATATCATGGGCGAGAAGCTGGCAAAGAAAACCTTCTGGCTGCTGGGTTCTTTTTTTATTTTTATTCTCTGCTCCAACTGGCTGGGATTATTTCCGGGGATCGGAAGTATCGGCTGGGGGCATAAAACCGATACGATGTTCAAAGTTACGCAACCGCTGTTCCGCGGAGTGAATGCCGACCTCAATACAACGATGGCGCTGGGCGCGCTGTTTTTCCTCTTCTGGTTCATCTGGGCGTGGAAAGAAAACGGGCCTCTCGGTATTTTAAAACACATTTTTGCACCCAAAGGCGGCTCGACGGGTATCATGCATTTTGTGATGGCAGTGGTATTCCTGGCTGTCGGGGTGCTGGAAATCCTGTCCATTATCGTTCGTCCCTTTTCGCTGGCGTTACGGTTGTACGGTAATATTTTTGCCGGAGAAGTAATGCTGGAGACCATGCTGCATAAGATTCCTGCGCTTGGCTGGCTGCTGCCGGTTCCGTTTTATCTGATGGAGGTGCTGGTCGGTTTTATCCAGTCGCTGGTTTTTATGCTGCTTTCCGCTGTTTTTATTATGCTGATTTGCGGCCATGAAGGCGCAGAGGAGCATCCGGAGCAGGAGTCGGCTCCGGACGTACAACAACATTAACCTGAATAGGAGATAAAAAAATGGATCCATCAATTCATATCGGTGTTGCGGCCGCCGGCGCGGCGCTTGGCGTAGGGCTTATCGGCATGGGCGCTGTAATGGCAGTAGGCCGGAATCCCGGCGCGAGCACGAAAATCATGGTTCAAGCGATTCTGGCAATTGCTTTCGCCGAAGCTTGTGTATTTTACGCCATTTTCCTGAAATAAGCCACGTGGCTGACGGAGCATTATGAGCACACTGTTCATGCAGGCCGGAAGCGGGTTGTTCAGCGGGGCGGCAGGGCTGCCCCTGCTGGCAGCCATCGAAAACCCGTTTCCGAAATTCGGTGTCAACTGGTACGACTTCACCTCGCAGGCTATTTCGTTTCTGATCATCGCCTGGATTTTGAATAAATTTGTTTTCAGAACCGTAATGAAGACCGTGGCGGACCGGCGGAGAGAAGCGGAGGAAGCGGCTGCCAACAACGAGCGGACTCGTCGCGAACTTCAGGCGGTGGAAGAAGCCCGCAGAGAAGTTCTGCATAAAGCGCAGGAGCATGCCGACCGGGTTGTTTCCGAAGCCAAAGCCAATGTGGCCGAACTGCTGGAACAGGGGAAAGTCCGGTGCGAACTGCTGGGCAATGAAATGCTGGCCAAGGCGCGTGAAGATGCTCGGCTTGATCAGGCGCGGCTGAAAACAGAACTCAAAGCCGAGATCGCGACGATGATTGTGAATCTTACCGCGAAACTGGCGCAAATGAATCTTAGCGACGTTGACCGGGAGCGGTTGCTGCAGTCGGCTATCAACGAAATTTCCGCGCCGGTGCAGGATTAAACGCGCATGAAAATCACCCGACAGCACCGCCGGAACGCCCGCCTCCTTTGGCAGGCCGTGTGTGTTAACGGCATTCCCGATGCGGACCGCATCCGGGCGGCTGTCCGGGATGTGCGGCGGAGCGAAGGCCGCGCAGCCGAGGCCGTGCTGCTGTGCTTTATGCAGCGGCTGGAGGTTTATATCCGTTCAAATCAGGTCAGTGTGATCAGTGCGGACCTGCTGTCGGCTCAGCAGCAGGAGCGTCTTGCCGGACTGTTTAGCGGAACGGAGACGGTAAAGGCCGGGCTCAGTTTTTCTGTCGATTCGGCCCTTATCGGCGGGCTCCGGGTGGAAAAAGGGTATCAGGTGACAGATGTGACGATTGCCCGGCAATTGGAAATACTGAAGAGCAGACTGTTGAAAAATTGAATTTTCGGACGGAAAGGCTGGTTAACATACTATGCAATCTATTGTAGCGGACATCGAACAGACTCTGGCGGAATTTCATCCGGAGGCGCATAGCGAAGAAACGGGCAGAGTCATGGAGGTCGGCGACGGCGTGGCCCGGATCGAAGGATTGCGCAATATCCGGCTGAACGAAATGATCGACTTCGGCAACGGTATCACCGGGCTCGCACTGAACCTTGAAGAGAACAGTGTGGGCGCGGTAGTGCTGAGCGACGCCGAAACGGTGCGCGAGGGACAGGTCGTACGCTCCACCGGACGGCTGCTTGAGATTCCCTGCGGGCGCGCCATGCTCGGCCGCGTCGTTGATCCGCTCGGACGTCCGCTGGACGGCAAAGGCCCGATTGAAACTTCCGAGGTGAATCCGGTGGAACGCCCGGCTCCCGGCATTATCGGACGGCAGTCGGTTTCCGCTCCGCTGCAGACCGGTATTCTCGCGATTGACGCGATCATTCCGATCGGCCGCGGACAGCGCGAACTGATTATCGGCGACCGCTCAACCGGCAAGACCACCATTGCGATCGACACGATCATCAACCAGGCGCGTCTGAACCACGAAGCCGAGATCGCCGTGGATACGAAGGTTCATCCTGTATTTTCTGTTTATGTCGCGATCGGACAGCGGCAGTCGAGCGTGGCGCAGGTTGTGCGTGCGCTGGAAGAGCGCGGTGCATTGAAATATACCGTCGTCGTGGCGGCCACCGCATCGGACTCCGCGGCCATGCAGTATCTGGCCCCGTTCAGCGGCACGGCCATCGGCGAATGGTTTATGGATCACGGCATGGATGCGCTGGTGGTGTATGACGACCTTTCCAAGCACGCGGTGGCTTACCGGCAGATGTCGCTGGTGCTGCGCCGTCCGTCCGGCCGCGAAGCCTATCCGGGCGACATTTTTTATCTCCACAGCCGTCTGCTGGAGCGTTCGGCCTGTATGTCGAAAGCAAGCGGCGGAGGCACGCTGACTTCGCTGCCGATCATTGAAACGCAGACCGGCGACGTTTCCGCCTACATTCCGACCAACGTGATTTCCATCACCGACGGCCAGATTTATCTGGAAAGCGATCTGTTCTATCAGGGTATCCGTCCGGCGATGTCGGTCGGGATTTCCGTCTCGCGCGTCGGATCGGCCGCGCAGACCAAGGCGATGAAAGAGGTTGCCGGTAAAGTGAAACTGGAACTGGCGCAGTATTATGAAATGAAGGAATTCGCCCAGTTCGGTTCCGATCTGGATGCGAAGACCGTCGCGCTGATTGAACACGGCAAACGTATTACCGAGCTGTTTAAACAGGTTCAATACAATCCCTTTCCGGTGGAAGAGGAAGTTGTTCAGCTGTGGGCGGCCCAGCAGGGATTCTTTAACAATGTACCGGTTGAGAAAACGCGTGAAGTCCGCGCCAAGTTTCTCGAATTCGTCCGGATGCGGCGGAAAGAGCTGCTGCATGAAATCGGAGTTCAGAAAAAACTGACGCCGGAAATCAAGAAGAGCCTCGAAGAGGTGACGGCCGAATATCAAAGTCTGGCTTAACGGATATCTATGGCAAATTTACGCGACATCCGACGGCGCATTAAATCGATCCGCTCCATGGCCAAAATAACCAAGGCCATGCAGATGGTGTCGATTTCGAAGATGAAGCGCGCCCAGCACGCGGCGATGTTCGGAATTCCCTACGCCGATATGCTGAGCGATATTCTGACTCAGGTGACACGTTATGTGGGTATGTATCAGCACGGGCTGATGGAAAAGCGGAACGGCGACCGCAAACTGATCATTCTGGTCGGCACGGATCGCGGACTGTGCGGCTCGCTGAATACCAATATTTTCCGTGAAGTCGCCAAGTATGACCGCGACACCACGCTGTTTGTGACCCTCGGCGCCAAAGCCGCGCAGTTTGTACAGAAAACCGGACGGCTGCTGATCGTGGACTTCGACTACAGCGATCAGCCGAAACTTTCCGAAGCCCGCATGGTCTGCCGGTTCGTAGCCCAGCTTTTTCTGGATGACGAAATCGACAGCGCGGATATTGTTTTCAGCGACTATGTCACAACCTTTAAACAGATTCCGCTGACGTGGAACTTTCTGCCGGTGGGTCAGGAACAGGAATTTTTCGACCAGATGCCCGAAGCGCTGAAGCGGACGAAAATTGCCGAAGCGCAGAAGAGCGTCAAAGATATCGGGGAATTCGATTTCGAGCCGGATGTGAACCTGGTCTATGAATCGCTGCTTCTGCGCAGTCTGGATTATCAGCTGCTGCAGATTATGCGCGAAGTCCGTGCCAGCGAACACAGTGCGCGCATGGTGTCGATGAAACAGGCGACGGACAATGCCAGAGATATGAATAACAATCTGCAGCTGGTTCACAACAACCTGCGGCAGGCGTCCATCACGAAGGAACTTCTGGAAATAGGCAGTGCGTCCGGAGCGGACTGATTGCAGAATTTAAAACGCAGCAATTGCAGGAAACGAGGCGGGAAATGAAGCAGGGGAAAATCGTACAGGTAATCGGACCGGTGGTGGACGTTGAGTTTGAAAGCGCCGCCGATCTTCCGGGAATTTATGAAGCACTGATCGTGGAGCAGACGGAAGCCGACGGCAAGGTGCGCAAGCTGGTTCTGGAAGTGCAGCAGCACGTCGGCGGACACTGGGTGCGCACGATCGCCATGGGCGCGGCGGAAGGGCTTCAGCGCGGCACGCCGGTTAAAACCACCGGCTCGCCGATTACAGTTCCGGTCGGGCAGGGCGTCATGGGCCGCATGATGAATGTAACCGGCGATCCGGTTGACGAACGCGGTGAAGTAAGAGCGGAAAAACGGCTGCCGATTCACCGCCGTCCGCCTTTGCTGACGGAACAGACCACCAAGCCGGAACTGCTGACGACCGGTATTAAAGTAATCGACCTGATCTGCCCCTTTTTGAAGGGCGGTAAAGTCGGCGCATTCGGCGGTGCAGGCGTCGGCAAGACCGTTGTTATCATGGAACTGATCAACAATATCGCCAAACAGCATGGCGGTTATTCGGTTTTTGCCGGTGTCGGCGAGCGCTCGCGCGAAGGAAACGACCTCTATCAGGAAATGTCCGCCGCCGGCGTTATCAATCAGTCGGATCTGGAAAAATCCAAAGTGGCTCTGGTTTACGGACAGATGAATGAGCCGCCGGGCGCCCGTATGCGCGTGGCGCTGACTGCGCTGACGGTGGCCGAATATTTCCGCGATGAAAAATTCCAGGACGTACTGCTCTTCATCGACAACATCTTCCGCTTCTCGCAGGCCGGCGCTGAAGTATCGGCTCTGCTGGGCCGGACGCCCAGTGCGGTCGGTTACCAGCCTACGCTTTCCACGGAAATGGGTGACCTGCAGGAACGCATCACCTCCACGCGTTCTGGATCGATCACATCGTTCCAGGCCGTCTATGTGCCTGCCGACGACTTGACCGACCCGGCGCCGGCCACGACGTTCGCCCACCTGGACGCCACCATCGTGCTGGAACGCTCGCTGGCATCGCAGGGGATTTTCCCTGCCGTTGATCCGCTGGCTTCCAACTCGCGGGCGCTTTCGCCGGAAATCGTCGGCGAAGAACATTACAACACGGCACGCGGCGTTCAGGCCGTACTCCAGCGCTACAAAGAGCTTCAGGACATTATCGCCATTCTGGGGATCGACGAGCTTTCCAATGAAGACAAAGTCATCGTCGGCCGCGCCCGCCGCATTCAGAAGTTTCTGAGTCAGCCGTTTACGGTTGCCGAAGTCTTCACCGGCCAGCAGGGCCGGCAGGTTACCATCGAGGAAACCGTGCGCGGATTTAAGGAAATTCTGGAAGGGCAGCACGATGCGGTGCCGGAATCCAATTTCTATATGAAGGGCGGCATCGCGGAAGCGATCGAAGGGATCTGACCATGGCTGCACTGCTGCGGGTTAAAATCATCACGCCGAAAGAAGTCGCCTACGATGGAACCGCTCTGGCCGTTACCTTACCGGCCGAGATGGGCGAAATGCAGGTCTATCAGGGACACATCCCGGTGCTGGCCCGCGTCGTCCGCGGAACCGTCCGTATTGAAAAATCCGGCGCGGA
>DAONGM010000036.1:0-5487 GCA_035404105.1 Pontiellaceae bacterium | reverse complement strand
AATTTTGATGTCAGGAGACTGTATGGCGAAGCAGGATGACAGTTTAATTTCGTTGGACGGGACGGTAACCGAGGTTCTTCCCGGCACGATGTACCGCGTAAAGTTTGATAACGGGCATACGGTGCTGGCGCACGTCTCCGGCAAAATCCGTAAAAACTTCATCCGCATTTCCATCGGCGACCGCGTGACCGTCGAAATCTCCACCTACGACCTGACTAAGGGCCGCATCACCTACCGCCACGCTTAAGATTGTGGCGCAGACATTCCTGTCTGCGCAAACGGGCAGACAGGAATGTCTGCCCCACAAGAAAATTGACGTGCAATCAGAGAGTGCCGACGCTAAAACCGCCGCATGAATTTTCAAACGGTTCCAACTCCCAGTTTTGTCGTCGATGAAGCTTTGCTTCAGCGCAACCTCGATACGCTCGCTTTGGTGAAAAAGCGCACCGGCTGTAAAATCCTGCTGGCACTCAAAGGATTCGCGATGTGGAGTACGTTTCCGCTGCTGCGCAAAACGCTCGACGGCGTCTGCGCCAGCTCGCCGTGGGAAGCCCGGCTCGGCCGCGAAGAGTTCGACGGCGAGGTTCACGCCTTTGCCGCGGCTTACAGCGAAGCCGACGTCCGCGAACTGCTGATTCTTTGCGATGAGATCGATTTCAATTCGTTCGCCCAGTGGAAGAAGTTCCGTCCTTTGGTGGAACGCGCCGTCCCGGCGCGTTTGAACGTGCGCGGAGCGCCCGTTCCACCTAAGTTTGGATTGCGCATCAACCCGGAATGCTCGACGGGCCGGACGCCGATGTATGATCCCTGCGCGCCGAAGTCGCGCCTCGGCATCACGCGCGATCAGTTCGCCGGCGAAAGCCTTGAAGGGATCAGCGGACTGCATTTCCATACGCTTTGCGAGCAGAACGCCGACGCGCTGGAGATTACCCTTAAGGCCATCGAAGAAAAGTTCGGCGAATTCCTGCCGCAGATGGAATGGGTGAACTTCGGCGGCGGACACCACATTACTCGCGCCGACTACGACATCGATCTGCTCTGCAAGCTGATCAACGATTTTAAAGCGAAGTACGGCGTACAGGTGATTCTGGAGCCGGGCGAAGCGGTTGCGCTGAACACCGGCGTGCTGATCACCACCGTACTCGATGTGGTTCAAAATGCCGGCGAGATCGCGATTCTCGACTGTTCCTGCACCTGCCATATGCCGGACGTGCTGGAAATGCCGTACCGCCCGGCTATTACCGGAGCGGGGCAGGCGGGCGAAAAAGCATACACGTACCGGCTCGCGGGAATGAGCTGTCTGGCGGGCGACGTGATCGGCGACTATTCGTTCGACCGGCCGCTCAAGCCGGGCGACCGGCTGGTGTTTGAAGATATGGCGCACTACACGATGGTGAAGACCACAATGTTCAACGGAATCAAGCATCCGTCCATCGCCATTCAGCGCGGCGACAACGTCGAAATCGTCCGCGAGTTTCATTACGAGGACTACAAGAACCGGCTTTCATGAGAATTACTTTCCTAGGCACGGGAACCTCGCACGGCGTTCCGATGATCGGATGCCGCTGTGCGGTCTGCCGGTCGGACAACCCGAAGAACAAGCGCCGCCGGTGCAGTCTTTATGTCCAGGCGGGCGGAAAGCATTTGCTGTTCGACACGCCGCCCGATCTGCGCGATCAGGTTCTGACGTTCGGGGTGGAGCGGGTTGATGCGGTTTTCATCACCCATCCGCATGCCGACCATATTTTCGGGTTCGACGACGTTCGCCGCTTCAGCGAGCTGCAGGAAGCTCATCTTCCCGTTTACGGTTCTCCGGAAACCATCGCCTCGATGCGCACGAAGTTTGATTATGTGGACAAGCCAAGCCACTCGTTCGGCGCGGTGCCGCGCGTGGTCTTTACCGGGATGTCCGCGCCGGTGGAAGCCGGCGGTGCGCGGGTGACGCCGGTTCCGGTAAAACACGGGCAGGACGACGTTTACGGCTTTCTGGTTGAAGCGGATGGCAAACGGCTGGCGTACATTCCCGACTGCTCAGGCATTCCTCCGGAAAGTTTCAGCCGGCTGGAAAACCTGGATGTGATGATTCTCGACGGGCTTCGTCCCGGAAGGCATGCGACTCATTTTTCAATCGAAGAATGCGTAGAGCATTTGCAGCGATTCGGCGCAAAACGGTCGTTTCTGACCCACCTGACGCATCATTCGGATCATGACACGCTTCAGGCCGCGCTGCCGGCCGGGATTGAGGTTCCGTGGGACGGGCTGACGATTGCCTGAAATAGGCCGGAAATAGGAAGGGATGCCGGTTGACACTCTTGTCAACGCCGTGCTAAAAGCACCCCTCATTTTTCCGCTGATATGGTATTTTTGGATAACGGAAGGGGCTTTACGAATGGCTGCAAAAAAGGTTTCGAAGAAAAAAACGGCGGCAAAAGCCGTTAAAAAAGCACCGGCTAAAAAAGCCGTCGAAAAAACCGTTAAAAAAGCTCCGGCCAAAAAGGCGGCAGCGAAAACCGCCGCCAAACCGGCTGCTGTGAAGCCGGCGGATAAAAAAGTCCTTCCGGTTCACGTTCATAAGCCGGCTGCTCCGGCGCCCGCTCTGCCTGCCGCCAGAAAGCTGACCTCTAAAGAGATCCGTGAATTCAAAGATATTCTGCTGACGCTTCGCGAACGCGTTTCCGGCGAATACACCACGCTTTCCCGCGACAATCTCGAAGCCAACCAGCGCGATCCGTCGCTGTCCGACCAGGGTACCGATACGTTTGACCGCGAAATGGAACTCAACATGATGGGCGGCGAACAGGAAGTTCTCTTTGAAATCGACGCGGCGCTGCGCCGTATCGAAAAAGGTACTTTCGGTATCTGCGAACTGACCGGCCAGCCGATCAATATCGAACGTCTTCAGGCTCTGCCGTATGTGCGCTATACCGTGCGTGCGCAGTCCGAACTCGAAAAAGGCCGCGCCCGCTACCGTCCGTTCGGCAGCACCATGCGCAGCTAGGAGAACCCCATGCTGGTACTCATTCTGGGTCTGATCGTTGTTCTGCTCGATCAGTTGACCAAGCTGTGGGTGCGCGGTTCCTGCATCTACGGCGGTGAGCCGCAGTCTGTCATCCCGGGTTTTTTCAACCTGGTCTACGTCCGCAACGAAGGCGCGGCGTGGGGAATGTTCGGCGGACAGATGCCGGTGCTGATTATCCTCTCGATCACCGTCCTCGTTCTGCTGGCCGTCTATCACCGCAAAGTGCTCAACCCGACACTTGACCATCGCATCGCGCTGGGTCTGATGGTCGGCGGCATTTGCGGGAACCTGATCGACCGCGTTCGCGTCGGCTGGGTTACCGACTTCCTCGATTTCTACCTCGGTTCGTATCACTGGCCGTCGTTCAATGTCGCCGATTCAGCGATTTGCATCGCCGTCGGCATTTATCTGCTTTCTTCGTTTTGGCATGCCCGCCATCCTCTGAAGAATGCTGCTAATGAAACGAAATAGTCCCAGCGCATTCGTCCTCGTTGGGCCGACGGCATCGGGAAAAAGCGCCGTCGCCCAGCGGCTGGCTGAACAGACCGGTACGTCCATCATCTCCGCCGACTCGATGAACATTTACCGAGGAATGGACATCGGCACGGCCAAACCATCGTCCGCCGAACGGGCGCGCGTTCAAACCTGGGGGGTCGATCTTGCCGATCCGGCGGAACCGTTCAGTGTCGGCGACTGGCTTCGCGCCGTCCGCCCGGCCTTTGACACTGCGCAGCCGCCGATCGTCGCGGGCGGAACCGGACTTTACGTCAAATGCCTGCTGCAAGGCCTCGATGAACTGCCGCCGGCGGACGAAGCGCTGCGTGAACGCACGGAAAAAATGACGCTGACCGAACTTCAGGCTGAAGCCCGGCAGGCCGCACCCGAAGCTTACGAAATGCTTGCCGACAAAGAAAATCCCCGCCGCCTCGTCCGGTTGATCGAACAGGGCGGACAGAGCCGTACCACATGGCAGAACGAACTGCCGGTTGTAGTCGGCCTGCATGTTGAACGCGACGTGCTGCACCGGCGGATCGCCGAACGGGTCGATAAAATGTATGCGGGCGGGTTGCTCGACGAAGCCCGCAGACTGCTGGGCCTGGAACTTTCGGCCACCGCACAGCACGCCATCGGCTACGCCGAAGCCTTCGCGGTTCTGCGCGGTGAATGTTCCGCGGCGGAAGCGAAAGAAAAAACCATCGTCCGCACCCGCCAGCTCTCCAAGCGCCAGATGACCTGGTTCCGCCATCAGCTCAACGTCGAGTGGATTGAAACCGCCTGCTGTTCAGACGTTGGACAACTTGCGGATAAGGTTTACAATATCTGGAGAGAGCGCGGGCCGGTGCCGCTGGCGGGAGTCTGCTTATGAAAGAGATGAAAACCACAGTTCCTCATGCGCAGGAGCGGGCGCTGCTGGTCGGCGTGATGGTGCGCGGGCGGAATGATGAGTGGGATGTCAAAGACACGCTCGACGAGTTGGCGCAGCTGACCGAAAGCGCGGGCGCGGAAGTGCTGGGTCGGATGCTTTGCAAACAGTCTAAAGTTCATGCCGCCCATTTCATCGGCAAAGGCAAGGTGGAAGAGCTGGCGCAGATGGCGAAAGAGACCGGCGCCAATCTGGTGATTTTCGATGAAGATCTTTCGCCGGCGCAGGGCCGCAATCTGGAAGAAACTCTGGAAGTCCGCGTGCTCGACCGCACACAGCTGATTCTCGATATTTTCGCCAAGCGGGCGCGGACGCGCGAAGGCTGTCTGCAAGTGCAGCTGGCCCAGCACCGCTACCTTCTGCCCCGCCTGCGCCGGATGTGGACGCATTTGGAGCGGCAGGCCGGCGGTATCGGCCTGAAAGGGCCGGGCGAAACGCAGATCGAGATGGACCGCCGCAGTATTCAGAATCTGATCCGCACGCTGGCGCAGGAGCTGGAGCTGGTACGTACACGCCGCGCCGAACAGCGGCGCGGACGCCAGCGCCACGGCTGGGCGCTGGTTTCCATCGTCGGCTACACCAACGCCGGAAAATCCACACTGCTCAACCGGCTGGCGGACGCGGATATTTATGCGCAGGATCAGCTCTTCGCCACGCTTGACCCGACGACCCGGCAGGTCGAACTGCCGAACCGCGAGCCGTGTCTGATGACCGACACGGTCGGCTTTATCCGTAAGCTGCCGCACCACCTCGTTGATTCCTTTAAAGCCACGCTCGAAGAAGTCGTCGAAGCCGATCTGGTTTTGCACGTCATCGACTGCGCGCATCCGCAGGTCGAACAGCAGATTGATGCGGTTCACGCCGTGCTGCAGGAAATCGGTGCGGATGATAAGCCGGTGCTGTATGTGCTGAATAAAATTGATGTCGAAGAGGGGCGGCGCGCCGCCAGCCGGCTGGCGCGAACCCTCGGACGCTCGGCGGCCGTTTCGGCGGTTACGGGCGAAGGGGTTGAAACCCTGCTGAACGAACTGGCCGACTGTCTGAA
>DAONGM010000035.1:7485-14193 GCA_035404105.1 Pontiellaceae bacterium | reverse complement strand
GTTGCCGCCGGAACGGTGACCGACTTTTCGTTCCCGAAGAAATCGTTGCCCGGCATGCTGGAGACGACGGATTTGGAGTCGGGCGACCACGCGCCCATGCGGTGCGGGTTGTTTTTGGCGTACTGTTTGACCGCCGCGGCGCAGCGGCGGTCGGAGTTGCCTTCGCGCAGGACCGGGTTGACCGCGCTGCCTTTGATTTTGTCGTAGCGCGCCTTGATCTCTTTTTCTTCGGCGGTGGCGGGCGTTTCGGGATAGTCGGGGAGTTTGAAGCCTTGGGCCTGCAGTTCGGCAATACAGGCCTTCAGCTGCGGGACGGAGGCGGAGATGTTCGGCAGTTTGATGATGTTGGCTTCGGGCGTCAGGGTCAGCTCGCCCAGTTCGGCGAGCGCGTCGGGAACGCGCTGGGCGGCGGTCAGAAAGTCCGGGAAGTTGGCGAGGATGCGGCCGGCGAGGGAAATATCGCGGGGTTCAACGGCTACGCCGGCGGCGGAGGTAAAGGCTTCAATGATCGGCAGCAGGGATTGCGTGGCCAGAGCCGGGGCTTCGTCGGTGATCGTGTAGAGGATTTTGGCTTTATTGTTCATAAGATTGTTTTCGTTAAATTGACCTTCAGCCCGTCTGCTGTCCTGTTGAAAAGGGGTACTCTGTGTATTTGAAAGCCGGAATGAAGTCAAGGCGGGTTCCCTGACCTTTTATAGAGGGGAGAACCTGCCGGAAATTTTCGGGCAAAGATGTTGTTGAATGTCGGCGGACAATCCCTATAGTTCTTCGCTTTTCTGTGCGGCATCCTCCTTGCCGGGGTCCGTCGGAAATGATCCGGAATGAAGTAACGAGGTGGTAGGTAATGATTGAGAACCTGATTCCCTGGATGGTGGCTTTTCCGTTGTTGGCCGGCGTAGTCCTTTTTTTCATTTCCAATAACGTCCTGCGACGCTACGCGGTTTATGCAGCCACGGCCGCCATCATGAGCGGATCTGTTCTTCTGGCGTGGAAGGCCAATCAGAATACGATGCTTCTGGACGGCTCCGCCCATAACATCAGTCTCGCCATGCTGGCCATCGAAACCCTGATCGTCGGCTTTATCGTCTGGGTGACCGTGCGGGCGAAGAACTGGCTGGCTTTGGGTCTGGTGCTGGTGCAGTTTATTCTGGTTGCCGGGTTCGAATTGCAGGAGATGACCAAGGCGCCGTCTGCCGCTGAATCGGTCGGCTCGGCCATCGCAACCGCAGTTTCTACCGTTTCGCCCTGGCTTCTCTGTGACCGGCTTTCCGTGATCATGGTGCTGGTGATCGGCATTGTCGGCGGGTTGATCTGCATCTATGCGCCCGGCTATATGACGGAATTCCACCAGCAGCATCCGGAATTCCGCGACCGCCGCCCGATGTTTTTCGCCACGTTCTTCATCTTCCTGGGCGCAATGTTCGGTATCGTATTTTCCAACAGCCTGAACTGGCTTTATTTCTTCTGGGAAATCACCACCCTGAGTTCCTTCCTGCTGATCGGCTATAAAGAGACCGACGAGTCCAAAACCAACGCCATGCGCGCCCTGACGATGAACCTGATGGGCGGTGTCGGCTTTGCTCTGGCGATTGTTCTTCTGGGCAACCATGAAATCAGCAGCCTGATGGATCTGCGCGGTCAGGGGAACACCTCGCAGGTGATCGTTATTGCCGCCGGACTGCTCGCATTTGCCGGTATCACTAAAGCCGCCCAGTTCCCGTTTGCCGGATGGTTGCGCGGTGCGATGGTGGCTCCGACACCGGTTTCCGCACTGCTTCACTCCAGCACGATGGTGAAAGCGGGCGTTTATCTGGTTCTCCGCCTCGCTCCCAATCTGGAAGGAACAAAGGTCGGTATGATGGTCGCTCTGGTCGGCGCCGTCACGTTTGTCGCCGGTTCACTCGTCGCCATCTGCACGAGCGACGCCAAGAAGATTCTGGCGTACTCGACGGTTGCCAACCTCGGTTTGATCGTCCTTTGCGGCGGTATCGGCACCAAAGAAGCGGTCTGGGCCGGAATCCTGCTGATTATTTTCCATGCCGTGGCCAAAGCGCTGCTCTTTCTCTGCGTCGGTGTCGTCGAACATAAAACGCACAGCCGCGACATCGAAGATATGGCCGGACTCGTTCTCCGCATGCCCAAAGTCGCCGTCATGATTCTGATCGGTATCGCCGGCATGTTCCTCGCCCCGTTCGGTATGTTGATCAGCAAATGGGCGGTTCTCAAAGCAATCGTTGATGCGCATCCGATCCTTTCCATTTTCATCGTCTTCGGAAGCTCGGCCACGCTTTTCTTCTGGGTCAAGTGGATGGGCAAGATGCTTCAGATCACCGGCCCGATGGACAAGAAAGAGAAGAACATCGGCGGCGGCGAATGGATCGCGCTGGGTTCGCTGGCGGTTTTCACCATTCTCACCTGTATGACCTTCCCGCTGATTTCCAACCAGTTTATCGAACCGTACATCGGCGGCGGCTTCCATGCGGCGGACAGCGTTCTGGGCACCAGCAACCTGATCGTCATGGGCCTGATGCTGTGTATGGTCGCAATGTTCCCGCTCAGCTTCCTCAACTACAACCGCAAGGTAAAGGTTGTGGATGCCTATCTCGCCGGCGCGAATGTTGAATCAACCGACGGTCAGTCCCGCTTCCAGGGTTCCGCCGGCACGATCCGCGACGTATCGATGCATAACTACTACGGCAGCCAGCTGCTCGGAGAAGAACGGGTTTTCAAAGCGGGCTTCTGGATCGCGATTGCGGTGCTGACCGCGCTTGCCGGCGTTTTCCTGCTGCCGGTCGGTCTCCCGCAGGAAGTCATCCACAGCATCGCTCCGCGCGCGCTTCCGCTCAAAGAATTCGCAATCCGCCTGGCGGCGTATCTGGTGCTGGCACCGGTCATCGGCGGTTTTCTGGCCGGTATCGACCGCAAGCTGACGGCCCGTATGCAGGGCCGCCGCGGCCCGCCGATCCGCCAGGCTTTCTACGATGTCGCCAAGCTCTGGGGTAAAGAAAATATCGTGGTCCGCCGCTCGCAGAGCTTCTACGTATTTTTCTTCTTCCTCTTCGTCGTCTTCACCGGCGCACTGTTCTTCTGCGGCTCCGACCTGCTGCTGGTGATCTTCTCGCTGACACTGGCCAGCATCTTCCTCGTCCTCGCGGCCTACAAGGCGAGTTCGCCCTACAGCTTCATCGGCGCCGAGCGCGAGCTGATCCAGATGGTCGCCTACGAGCCGATGGTGCTGATGGCCGCAGTCGGCATGTACATGACCACCGGAAGCTTCCGCGTTGACGATATCTTCGCCAATCCGGCCAATCCGCTGAAGCTGATCCTGATCTTCGCCGGCTTCCTCTACATTCTGGAAATCAAATTCCGCAAATCACCGTTTGACCTGTCGACCTCGCACCACGCCCACCAGGAACTGGTGAAAGGACTCACGACCGAGTTTTCCGGCAAGATGCTGGCGCTGATCGAAGTTGCCCACTGGTACGAAAACGTCATTCTGTTCGCGTGGGTCGGCCTCTTCTTCGCCTTCAACCTGTGGATCGGTGCGGCCGTCATGGTTCTGGTCTTCTTCTTTATGATTTTCGTTGATAACACCTTTGCCCGCCTGAAGTGGCAGCTTGCCATCAAGAGCGCCTGGACGGTAACTCTGGTGCTTGCCGTGGCCAACCTGATTCTTCTGGCCCTGTGGAAATGAAAGGAATACCTGCATGACTGCCTTTAAAAAATCTCCATGGGTGATTCATTACGATGCGTCGAGCTGTAACGGCTGCGACATCGAAGTGCTCGCCTGCCTGATGCCGAACTTTGACGTCGAACGGTTCGGCATCATCAACACCGGCAACCCCAAGCACGCCGACATCTTTCTGATCACCGGCTCGGTCAACGTTCAGAACGCACCGGTCGTCCGCAACATCTACGCTCAGATGCCGGAACCGAAAGTGGTTGTCGCCATCGGTATCTGCGCCACTTCCGGCGGTATCTTCCGCGAATGTTACAACGTCATGGGCGGCATCGACACCGTGATCCCGGTCGACGTCTACGTGCCCGGCTGCGCGGCCCGCCCCGAAGCGATCATTGACGGCGTGGTTCGCGGCCTGGGTGTTCTCGAAGAAAAACGCCGGTTCATGAAATCCTCCGCAGAAGCCGCCGCCGGCGAAGTCCTGATCAACCGCGCGAATCTGAAAGATGTCCCCGAAATTCTGGCACTCCAGAAGATCGCCTACCGCAGCGAAGCCGAACTTTACGGCGACACCAGCGTTCCGGCGCTCAGCCAGACAATCGAAGAGATTTCCGCCGACTTCGACCGGATGATTTTTCTCAAGGCGATCGTCAACGGAAAAATCATCGGCTCGGTCCGCGCCCGCCTCGACGGCGATACCGCCCACATCAGCCGGGTGATTGTTCATCCGTATTTTCAGGGCAAAGGACTGGCCACCCGTCTGATTCAGCAGATCGAACAGGAAGTCGGTGACGTCCGCGCATACGAAGCTTTCACCGGGCACCAGAGCGTGCAGAATCTTCACCTCTACGGGAAGCTGGGATACCGGCAGGTCCGGACCGAACCGTTCACCTCGACGGTGAACTGGGTTTATTTGCAGAAGGAGCGCACATGATCGAAGAACAAACCATCATCGCCGTCATGCCGGAAACGCTGGTGGCCGAAACGCGGAAAATGAAAGAGCAGGGCTACCGGCTCGTTCAGATCTGTGTCACCCGGCTGGGCGAAGAGCTTCAGCTGGACTACACCTTTGACCTCAACCGCAAGTTCGTCAACTTCCGCTTCCTGCAGCCGAAGAACGGCGCCCGCGTTCCGAGCATCAGCAGCCTCTACTGGTGCGCCTTCACCTACGAGAACGAGATCAGCGATCTGTTCGGCGTTCAGGTAGACGGCAATGCTCTCGATTTCAAAGGCACGTTCTACAAAACCGCCATGAAACATCCGTTCATTCAAGACGCTGCGCCGGCCGTTGTTCCGGCTCCGGCCAAAGCGGGAGGTCAATAATCATGGGTAATCGCACAATCATTCCTTTCGGCCCGCAGCACCCGGTTCTCCCGGAGCCGATTCATATCGACCTGGTGGTCGAAGACGAAAAAGTAGTCGAAGCCGTTCCGTCCATCGGGTTCATTCACCGCGGACTGGAAAAGCTGACCGAGAAGAAGGACTTCATCGAATACGTCTACGTCGCCGAACGCATCTGCGGAATCTGCAGCTTCATCCACGGCCAGACCTACTGCCAGGGGATCGAAGAAATCATGAAGATCGAGATTCCTTCGCGCGCCAAATACCTGCGCACGATCTGGGGCGAACTTTCCCGTATCCACAGCCATCTGCTGTGGCTCGGTCTGATGGCCGACGCATTCGGCTTCGAATCGCTTTTCATGCACAGCTGGCGCGTCCGCGAAGAGGTTCTTAACCTGATTGAAGCGACCACCGGCGGACGCGTCATTTTCGGTTCCTGCAAAGTCGGCGGCACCCGCCGCGACATTCCGCCGGAACAGATGACCTGGCTGCTGGCCGAGCTGACGAAAATCGAAAAAGAAATGCGGCTGATCGTCGACATTTTCCTCAACGACAACTCCGTCAAACACCGTCTCTGCGGCGTTGGCGTCATCTCCAAGGACGACGCGATCGCCCTCGGCGCGGTCGGTCCGACCCTGCGCGCCAGCGGCGTGGCCGACGATATGCGTCTGCTGAAGTACGCCGCGTTCGGCGAACTGAACTTCCAGCCGATCGTCCGGAACGAAGGCGACTCCTACGGCCGCTGCGCGGTCCGTTGCGAAGAGCTCTTCCAGTCGGTCGACCTGATCCGTCAGGCGGCGGCGAAGATGCCGGCCGGCGAAATCGCCGTCAAAGTGACCGGCAATCCGGACGGCGAGTTCTTCTCGCGCGTCGAACAACCCCGCGGCGAAGTGGTTTATTACATCAAGGGCAACGGCACCAAGAACCTGACCCGCTTCCGCGCCCGTACGCCGACTTTCGCCAACGTTCCTCCGCTGGTGAAAATGCTGGCCGGCTGCGAACTGGCCGATGTGCCGGTTCTCGTCCTGACGATTGACCCTTGCATCAGCTGCACGGAGAGGTAATACCATGGCATTCTTCCAAATGAAAAAAATGATTCTGGCGTGGACATTCCGCACGCCGGTTACGACCAAATACCCGTTCCAGCCGCGGAAAATCTGTCCCGGTTCGCGCGGGCGTCTGGACATCAAGATCACCGATTGCATCTTCTGCACCCTGTGCGCCAAGCGCTGCCCGACCCAGGCGCTGGAAGTCGACCGGGAAAACAAGAAGTGGCACATCGACCGTCTGCGCTGCATCTCCTGCGGCTACTGCGTCGAAGTCTGCCCGAAGAAATGTCTGTCGCTGACCGGCGATCATGGTATCCCGACCGTGACGAAGGACGTGGAGACGTTCTAGATGCACGAAGACCACCTCATTGACGGCGTCATCGAAGATATCAAGCGGCGGCTTTCCGCGGCGGGAGCGTCGCGGGTAAGCCGTATCGTTCTTGAGCTGAGCCCCGATTCCCACATGGATGAAATCTCGGTGGAAATGCATCTCGAATCGCATCTGGCCGAAGAGCCGGCGATGGCCGATGCAAAAATTGAATACCGCCATGTGCCGCCGCGTCTTTTCTGTCCGGCCTGCAATGCCGAATTTGAACGCCAGCCCGGCGTCTTTACCTGCCCGCAATGCTCCAAGCCCGG
>DAONGM010000035.1:1639-7385 GCA_035404105.1 Pontiellaceae bacterium | reverse complement strand
CCGAATTTGAACGCCAGCCCGGCGTCTTTACCTGCCCGCAATGCTCCAAGCCCGGCCGTCCTTGCGGCCATCGTTCCGGACTGCGGGTGCTTGACGTGGATCTGGTCTGATGTGCTACGCGCTTCCAGGCGTTGTGACGGAGATCAGCGGTCGCAATGCAGTGATCAGCTATTTCGGTGAAATCCGTTCAGCACTCTGCGAACTCACCGGCGTCCAGCCCGGCGACTATGTTTATGCGCAGGGCGGTTATGTGATCGAAAAAGTCGATCCCGACTTCGCCCGAGAAATGCTCGATACCTGGAACGAGCTGTTCAAAGTACTGCAGGAACGCGACGCCAATATGTCCGCGCGGCCAACGCCGGAACCGAGTGACCGTCCGCTTCAGGACATTCTCGATAAAGCCGGAGCCGGCGAATCTATTTCCCGCGATGAACTGCGCTACCTGCTGACCGTCGAAGAACCGGATCGTCTGGAACGGCTGTACCGAACCGCCAATGCCGTCCGCCATCTGCACCACCGCAATTCCTGCTGCGTGCACGGCATTCTCGAAATTTCAAACTACTGCTCCAGCGACTGCCTCTACTGCGGGCTGGCGGCCAACTCCACGCTGACCCGGCGCTACCGGATGACCCGCGACGAAATTCTCGAAGCGGCCAAGGAAGCGATTGAAGGGTTCGGCTTTAAATCGCTGGTACTCCAGTCCGGCGAAGATCCGGCTTACACTCCGGCGTTTCTGGCTGAAATCGTCGCCGAGATTAAACGCCGCCACGGCGTCTTCATCTGCGTCAGCTTCGGCGAAGTCGGCCTCGACGGCCTCGACATGCTGTACGAAGCCGGAGCCCGCGCCTTGCTGATGCGCTTTGAAACATCGGACGCCAAACTCTATGCCGCGCTTCATCCCGGCGACACGCTGGATGCCCGCCTGAGCCATCTGCGCCACGCGCTCAAAACCGGCTGGCTGACGGTCACCGGCGGACTGATCGGTCTGCCCGGCCAGACCGTTGATTCTCTGGCCGACGATATTCTGCTGGCCGGTGAACTGAATGCCGAAATGTTCAGCTTCGGCCCGGTACTGGCGAGTCATCGCCGCCGCGACATTATTCCGGCCACCGAACCGCAGATGCTTCGCGCGCTGGCCGCCGCCCGGATCGCCGCGCCGTCGCAGGCCAAAGTGCTGGTCACCACCGCTTTTGAAACTTTGTCGCCGAATGCCCGCGAACGCGGACTCATGGCCGGTGCCAGCTCGGTCATGTTGAATGTTACGCCGCTGCGTTACCGCGCCGACTACGCCATCTACGACGGACGCGCCCACGCTGACGAAAGTATCGCCGACCAGACCCGCGCCATCATCCAGCTCCTCGACCGCCTCGGCCGCGCTCCCAGCGACCTCGGCGTCGCCACACCCTCGCTCTCTAAGCTGGGGTAGGGAAATACGCACGAAGGATACCAGCGGATTTTTTTGGACGCTGAGTTGATGTCAGTCACATCTTTATATTTTGTGCTAGCGCCTGTACAGCTTTGGCGAATGCTTCGCCGACATCGCATCGAGAGACTTGGATCAATTCATTTAGTCCGGATGAACTCTGGAGGTGCAACTCATCATACAGGCATATCGGGAGTTGTGGATTGTTAGCAAATCGGAGATCTGGGCCGCCCTTTTTGTTAACGTACTTCCAAGTCTGATCGACAACTCGTGCGTCACGGGGTGCCGAACCCTCAATGAACCGCGTCTGCGTCACGTTTACTTTCAGATTTTCGTATGCTACGGCACCAACGCGTCCATTATCGAATACCAATAGGCGATCAGGAAAAAAATGAAGAATTTGTCGTCCGACACCAATGGCAATCGTCTCAATGTTTGTTTTGATAAACCCAGGCGGGGTAGCTTTTATAGTTGTGTTCTTTCGTTCAACCAGTTCAGAGGCACCAGCGTGATACTTGCGGTCAGTAACCTCGCCTGATGCGGATATGTGCCAGCAACCTGAACATCTTGCCAGTTGCAACGCACTTGCATGGAGGTTTGAGTATGCCTTTTCAAGGGCAGGGTCAAAATCGTAGAACATCACCACTGTTTTGTTGATTACGTCCCGTCGAAAGGCCAGATAAATAATTCCCCCAAAGAAAGCGACACAAGCAAAAATCAGAACCGGATTAACGTTTGAAGCTATTAAGAGAATAAGCAATAGAACTGAGCCGACACACGTCGGCGGTCCCATCCGGGGTATCTTGTTTTTTTCATTAATCTCCTCCAAAAGTTCAATTGAGGAGGAGTCGGTCATGCAGGACACATCCGACGACTCAATTTCGTGCATCTCAGTCGGAGTTGTCTGTGGGAGGACGATTTCTCTCGGCGCACCATTTTCGTTTTGGGTCGGTGTGTTGCGGTTTCCAGATAATGTTTTGCGATAGTAAATGCCTCCGCGACCCATATGAACGTAGGTGCCTCGTGGTCCGGTTCCTACTCGTAAGCCCTTCATCCCTCCGGATACACCAATTCCGGATTTTGACAGGTTGAATCTTATAGGGCCGACTCTGATGCTTTTTCTAAGATAGAAACCCATAGTGCGACCTTTCTTTGTGCTTTATTTTTCCAATCATGCCGAAATGGCCGCCGGAATTGCGGCGACTATAGCGATTCAAAGAGTTGCGGGAAGGAAAAATGCGGAGAATGGAACCCTCTTCGCTCTGCGAGCTTCGCGGGTCAAGATGATGGAAGAGTGGAATGTTGGAATAGCGGGGCGTTGTTCCAAAAGGTAGGGCGCGACCGCCGGGCGCGCCGCCAGTCCTATGTGACGGACGGCTCGGCGATCCGTCCCTACCTAAACGTGCGAGGCCCTTCGACGAGCTCAGGACAGGCGATCCGTCCCTACCAAAATCCGCGCCCGACGGACGCGGCTACAGTTTTTCCTGTAGATGCGGCCGGCGGCCGCGTTCTTCAAAGGTGGAACGCGCCGTCCCGGCGCGTTTGAATTAAGAAGCGTGCCGGGACGGCCCGCTCCACCAAAGCGGCATCCTGCCGCCGGCCAGGGCCGGGCTGTCCAGCCTACCTTTTCCAACCTTGGAAATTGACCTCGCCGGAGGGGTGCCGTATTCTGTGCCGCTTTTAGATTTCCAATAAAACAGGAGAATTTTGATGAAGGTTACAATGAAAAGCACCGGGCCGTGCCGCCAGACGATTAAAATCGAAGTGCCGGCTGAGACTGTAGCCGCCGAGCGCGCCGAGCTGCTGACCTATTACACCAAGGGCGTCAGCCTGCCGGGGTTCCGTAAAGGTCACGCACCTAAAGCGCTGGTGGAAAAGAAGTTTGCCAAGGATATGGCCGCCGATCTGAAGGATCGCGTGGTGCCGAAGTTCTATCACGAAGCGATCGCGCAGGAAAAAGTCAAAGTGGTCGCGGTGGTGGATGTCAGCGAGCCGGAACTGGCCGACGGCAAGCCGCTTAAATTTGAAGTGACGGTGGACGTTCCGCCGGAATTCAAGCTGCCGAAGTACGACGGCATTTCCATCAAGGCCGAAAGCACGGAAGTGACCGAAAAGCAGATCGACGAAACGGTCGAGAGCATTCTCCGTCAGCACGCGACCTACGAAGACATCACCGGCCGCGCCGCCAAAGAAAAAGACATGGTGCAGGTTTCCTACGAATCGACCATCGGCGGTCAGCCGCTGGAAGAAAAGGTTCCGCAGGCCCGCGGTCTCGGCCGCGGCAACGGTTACTGGATCACCTGCGACGACGAGTCGTTCCTGCCGGGAATGGGCAAGGCTCTGATCGGCGCGAAGATCGGCGGCAAAAAAGATGTCACCGTGAAATTCCCGGAAGGGTTCATCGTCAAGGAACTGGCCGGCATGAAGGCTGAGTTCAAAGTTGAAGTGACCGGTATGCGCGAAACCAAGCTGCCGGAACTCAACGAAGAGTTTCTGAAAAAACTCCATATCGAATCGGAAGCGGAACTGCGCAAGAACATCCGCGAGCACATGGAAGAAGCGGCGAAGAACAAGGAGAAGGGCCGTCAGCAGGATGAAATCTGCGAATTTCTCCTTAAGAAGACCAAGCTCGACGTTCCGGAAAGCGCCGTTAAAGAACAGACGCGCAACCTGACCTATGAACTGGCCCGTCAGCGCATGATGCGCGGCATGAGCCAGGAGCAGATCAAGGCGCAGAGCGAAGACATGTTCAAGGAAGCCCAGGAAAAGGCTGAAGAGCAGGTGAAGCTGCGCTACATCGTCATGGCGGTTGCCGACGCTGAGAACATTAAAGTCGACGATCAGGAAGTGTCCGACGAAGTGGTCCGCATGGCGGTTTCACAGCGTCAGGATGCCGCTGAATACCGCAAGAAGCTGGAGAAGGAAGACCAGCTGGAATCGGTACGCGACCAGATCCGCTTCGGAAAAACCATTGAGTTCCTGCTCGAAAACGCCAAAATTAAATAGAAATCTGATATTCGATATTTGTTATTTGAGGGAGAGTTGCAGAGATAAGAGCGTATTTTTCCCAATAACGAATAGCCCATAACAAATAACGGAGTTTCTTATGAACGAAAGGGCACAAATGCTTGTTCCGATGGTGGTTGAACAGACGGGGCGCGGTGAACGCGCCTATGACATTTATTCGCGTCTGCTCAAGGAGCGGATCATTTTCCTCGGCACGGAAATCAACGATGACGTGAGCAATCTCGTCATCGCGCAGCTGCTGTTCCTGCAGAGCGAAGATGCGGAAAAAGACATCAGCATCTACATCAACTCGCCCGGCGGGGTCGTCACGGCCGGCATGGCGATCTATGACACCATGCAGTTTGTCAAATGTCCGATCACCACCTACTGCATGGGGCAGGCCGCCAGCATGGGCGCGGTTCTGCTGGCCGCGGGAACCAAGGGCAAGCGCTTTGCGCTGCCTAACTCGCGTATCATGATCCATCAGCCGCTCGGCGGCGCGCAGGGTCAGGCCACCGACATCGAAATCCAGACCAAAGAAATTCTCCGCATGAAAAAGCGGCTGAACGAAATTCTGGCCGACCATACCGGCAAGCCGATCAAGGCGATTGAGAAAGACACCGACCGCGACTTCTTCATGTCCGCCGAAGAAGCCGTCAAATACGGTCTCGTCGATCAGGTCGTTACGAAGAAGCAATAGCTTCTAAGCGTTATTTGATATTGGATATTTGTTATTCGCGGGAAATCAGACCGGGCATGTGCTCTTCCTGCCAAAAACCAATAACGAATATCGAATAACTAATAACTAATTTAACAAACCGAAGGTTCCATGAACACCAAACAGCCCCGTAAACCCGTCTGCTCTTTTTGCGGAAAAACAGAAAAAGATGTCCGGAGCCTGATCGCCGGGCCGGACGGCATTTGCATCTGCGACGAATGCGTCCAGCTTTGCGACGCCATGATTGAGCAGCAGGGACAGCGCGGCAAAGCCGCCGACGCGCCCGGTGCGGTTAAGGTGCCGAAGCCGCACGAGATCAAAGCCAAGCTCGATGAATATGTCATCGGGCAGGAGCACGCCAAAAAAGTGCTCTCCGTCGCCGTTCACAATCATTACAAACGGATGACCGACACCTCATCCAAAGAGGACGGCGTTGAACTCGAAAAGAGCAACGTCCTGCTGGTCGGCCCGACCGGCAGCGGTAAAACACTGCTGGCCAAAACACTGGCCCGGATTCTCGACGTGCCGTACGCCATCACCGACGCCACCACCGTCACCGAAGCCGGCTACGTCGGCGAAGACGTCGAAAGCATCCTGCT
>DAONGM010000035.1:0-1539 GCA_035404105.1 Pontiellaceae bacterium | reverse complement strand
AGCAACATCCTCTTCATCTGCGGCGGCGCCTTCGTCGGCCTCGACGAAATCATCAAACGCCGCACCGACAAAAAGGTGCTCGGCTTCGGCGCGACCGACAAAGTTTCCGAAGACTGGAAGCCGGAAACCATGAACGTCGAGCCCGAAGATCTGCTCCGGTTCGGCCTCATTCCTGAATTCATCGGCCGTCTGCCGCTGGTCGTCCAGTTGCAGGAGCTGTCCGAAGACGACCTGATTCACATCCTGACCCAGCCGAAAAACTCCATGATCAAGCAGTACAAAAAACTGCTCGCCATGGATTCGGTGGAACTGGAGTTCGATGAAGAGGCTTTGCGCTCACTGGCGCAGATGGCGCTCAAACGCAAAACCGGCGCCCGCGGACTGCGCGCCATCCTTGAGCACCTGATGCTCGACGTCATGTACGAAGTGCCGCAGCGCAAAGACATCACGCACTGCCGCATCACCAAAGACGTTGTCGAAGGCCGCGCCCATCCGATTGAACTCGGCGATCTGAAAAAGCAATCTGCCTAACCGCAGATTGCTTTTGTTATTGGTTATTCGTTATCGGTTAGTGGGTGGCGGATTTTCCAAATAGTGAAAACGTAGACGCGATGCCCTCATCGCGTTTTGTTTTTAAGGCGAAAGCTTTGTAGGCCGGGTCTGTCGTTGTATGCGCTTTTTGGCTTCATCCCAGTCGATGAATTGATCCGGGTTGAGCTTCGCGTGTTCCTCTCGCGCTTTGAGGATATAGCGATGCAGTTTATCTGCTGAGGGCATTGTCATGACCGGATTTGTACCAGAGAATGGTTTTTTGGCAACGGTTCTGATGCTCTATTCGCCGTTAGATAATTCCCTTAGCTTATCTAGGAATAAATCCCTATAGCTACGTCTGTGTCTTGTAGATTTCTTTTTGGCGTTTTTTGCCATATCGATCCCTTTTCGTGAGAGTTGATATTTTGGTTATTCTACAAATCCTCGGAAGAGATACCAAGAATTTCAAGGACGCGGGTGAGGTCTTCGTTGTTGTAATAGTCGATCTGGATCGCGCCTTTAACCTTTTTGCCGTTGGAGAGCGTTTTGGTCGAGGTGATGTGTACGGCGGTTCCGAAGTGCTGGTGCAGTTTTTCGGAGAGGTGGCGGACGTAGTCGATCGGCAGGTCGCTCTTTTCAGCGCGCGGCTTTTTGGCCGGTTTGTGCAGTTTCTCGATGATTTTTTCGAGCGCACGGACGGAGAGGCCTTCGCGCAGAATCCGCTGAGCGAGCAGTTCTTTTTCCGCGTCGATTTCAACCGAGAGCAGCACTTTGCCGTGCCCGGCGGAAATCTGTCCGCCTTCCAGCATTTTTTTGATGCCTGCGGGCAGGTCGAGCAGGCGGAGCATGTTGGCGACGCTGGCGCGGGCTTTGCCGACGCGCTTGGCGATTTCTTCCTGCGTCAGATTAAATTTGTCCGCCAGTTCGCGGTAGCCTTCGGCTTCTTCCATCAGGTTCAGGTCGTCGCGCTGTAAGTTTTCGATCAGCGCGATTTCGAGCGCTTCCTGG
>DAONGM010000034.1:0-14249 GCA_035404105.1 Pontiellaceae bacterium | reverse complement strand
AGCCTGCCAATAAAAAGGCGGACAGGAAAAAGAAGTAACCCATGCGGAAGGCGGGCTGCCCAGGTTTTCCGGGGCAGCCCATCAGAACGTTCAGATAAAAGCCCCGGTTCCAATCACTGGAAACCGGGGCTTTTTTGTGCCGTTTTGCGGCTAACTGCCTACCCTAATTTCTCGAGGCCGCCCATGTAGGGGCGCAGGGCTTCCGGGATGGTGACAGTGCCGTCGGCGTTCTGGTTGTTTTCGATCAGCGCGACGACGAGGCGCGGCAGGGCGACTCCGGAACCGTTGAGCGTGTGGATGAACTGCGGCTTGCCGTTTTCGTCGCGGTAGCGGATGCGGGCGCGGCGGGCCTGATAGTCCCAGAAGTTGCTGACCGATGAGACTTCGAGCCATTTTTCGACGCCGGGGGCCCAGAGTTCGATGTCGTAGCACTTGGCGGCGCTGAAGCCGATGTCGGCGGTGCAGAGTTCGATGACGCGGTAGTGCAGTCCGAGTTTCTGCAAAACCTTCTCCGCTTCGCGGACGAGGATTTCGTGCTGCGCTTCGGAGTCTTCGGGTTTGACGAAGTTGACCATTTCGACTTTGTCGAACTGGTGCAGGCGGAGCAGGCCGCGGGTATCGCGGCCGGCGGCGCCGGCTTCGCGGCGGAAGCACGGGGTGTAGGCGGTGAGTTTGAGCGGCTTTTCAACGTCGATGATTTCGTCGCGGTAGAGATTGGTGACCGGCACTTCGGCGGTCGGCACCGGATAAAGACCGTCGATGCCGATGTGGTACATGTCTTCGGCGAATTTCGGCAGCTGGCCGGTGCCGGTCATGGCGTCGGCGTTGCAGACGAAGGGCGGCTCGACTTCGGTGTAGCCGTGTTCGATGGTGTGCAGGTCGAGCATGAACTGGACGAGTCCGCGCTGCAGGCGCGCACCCTGCCCCGTGTAAACCGGAAAGCCGGAGCCGGTGATTTTGGTGCCGCGTTCAAAGTCGACGAGCTTGAGCGCTTCGGTGATGTCCCAGTGCGGTTTGACTTTAAACCCGAAGGTTTTCTTTTCGCCCCAGCTGCGCACGACCGGATTATCGGCTTCGCTCGCGCCGACCGGTACGCCGGCGAGCGGCAGGTTGGGAATGAAAAGCAGGGTGTTCAGAATTTTTTCATCGAGTTCGCGGACCCGTTCGTCGATCTCGGCAATGCAGTCGCCGATTTTACGGACTTCTTCTTTGGCCGCTTCGGCCTCGGCTTTTTTGCCTTCTTTCATGAGTCCGCCGATGGCTTTGGATGCGCTGTTGCGGGTACTCTTCAGTTCTTCGGCTTCGGTAATGGCGGCGCGACGGGCGGTGTCGAGCGCCAGCAGTCCGTCAATGTCAGCGTCGGCTTTTCGGGCGGCAAGCGCCTTTTTGACGGCGTCCGGGTTTTCGCGGATGAATTTGATGTCGAGCATGATGGTTATCCTTTGTTCAGATGCGGGTTCCGTCAATGGCGATGGCGATGGCGCTGAGTTCGCCGATATTGGTGAGTACACTGGCTTCAATCCGGCAGACGTCGATGCAGCTCTGCCAGGCATATTTGGGCAGACGCTCCATCATTTGCGGCAGAAAAAGGTCGCCCGCATGCATGGCAATGGTGCCCATGACGACGGCCTGCGGGTTGAGCGTCTGAAGAAGTATGCCGACGGCCTGTGCGGTTTTCTCGATGAAAACATCCCATTTACAGCAGGCGTAGGCATCGCCGCCGCGGACGGCGGCGCAGATTTCTTTCATACTGATGCGAGCGGGGTCGCCGCCGGCGAAGTCGAGGATGGACGTTTTCACGGCTTGAGCTGTGATTTCAGCACGGATCTGGTCGGCAAAGTTTTTGCCGCCGCAATAGGCTTCCCAGCAGCCGGTTTTGCCGCAACCGCAGCGCGGCCCGCTGAGGTCGAGCGTGTTGTGGCCGACTTCGCCGCCGAGGTCATTGGTGCCGGCCAGCACGCGGCCGTTTATGACGATGCCCGCGCCGATCCCGGTGCTCATGGTGAGATAAACGAGGTCGAGGCCTTTGCAGGCACCGAACATATATTCAGCCAGCCCGGCGCCGTTGGCGTCGTTCTGCATAAAGACCGGGCGCTTGAAATGATTTTCAAAAAAATCGCCGACTTTAAACTGGTTCCAGCCTTTGAGGTTCGGCGTTTCAAGGATCATGCGGCGGCGGGAGCACATGGGGCCGGGCGAGCTGATTCCGATGGCGTCGATCTGTTCAACACGCAGGCCGGCTTCGGCGATCAGCCCGTCGGCAACCTTGAGCGCCTGCTCCAGCGTTTTCTGCGCGCTGCCCGCATCGGTGGGGAACCGCTGATCAACCCGAATTTCGCCCCGCTCGTTTCCGATGGAAAGCGCCATTTTGGTTCCGCCGATATCTACGCCTAAAAAATTCATGATTTCTCTTAACCCAGTTCAAAGACCATCGCTTTTTACCCGTCCGCCGGAAGCTTTCAATCAAATTATCGGTTTATCCGCCCGCCAGCAGAAGCAGAAGCACCGTGACGCCGTTAAAGGCCGCATGCATACCGATCGGTACCAGCAGCGACCGGGTGCGGGCGTAAGCCAGACTGAACATCATCGAGAGCAGAAACAGCGGGAAAAACGACGGCAGGTGCAAATGCAGTCCGCCGAAGAAAATAGAAATCAGGATCATGCCCGGCCAGAAACCGGCGCGGCGGACCGCGAACGGGAGCAGAATGCCCCGGAACACAATCTCTTCAAAGGCCGGCGCCACAATAATGGTGATGAAAAAAAGGCAGGTGCGGGTGAACCACGGCGCGGGAGCCATCAGTATCTGTGCGACATCCTGCAGGTAGAAATCACAGCCGAACTGCCGGAGCAGAATCTGGTAGAGCGCGCTGTAGAACCAGAGCAGCGGAAGCGCCGCCAGATAGAAAAGGATCGAAAGGCCCAGCAGTGCCGGCGATTTCTTCCAGTGAAAGCCGAAAAGTTCGCGCCATTGAATCCCGGCATGGCGGAAAAGAAGCCCCAGAAGAATCAGTACCGGCAGATGAAAGAAAAGCGTCTGGAAAATGACGGCTTCCGGTCCGATTTCTCCGGACGGGAATTTGAACATATAAAGCCATGAAGCCAGCAGATAGAATCCGGTCATCGATACGAAAAAAATCAGTACCAGCCGGGGCGGGAGCGCGCGGGCAGAGAGGCTGGCCGCCAGTTCCGGCAGGCGTACAGGCCGTTTGATCCAGTGCAGAACCAGCCCGGCATCCAGCGCAATTCCGACGCAGATCAGCAGCAGAAAAAAAAGAGCCGCCGCCACCGTTCCCGGCGGCGGATTGCTGTACTCCCAAAACGGCTTGGTCTGCAGCATAAATTCAGCTAAAAGCGTCATAGTTTGCGGACAATAGCGGCTTGCGTTCATTTTTTAAATCAAATACCGTGACCGCCTTTTAAACTCCGGGGGAAATGAAATGAAAACAGGTTTGGTGGGATGGCGCGGCATGGTCGGCTCGGTTCTGATGGAACGGATGCTGGCGGAAAATGATTTCGCGGGGATTGATCCTGTCTTTTTTACAACCTCACAGGCCGGACAACCCGCGCCGGATGTCGGCCGGGGTAAATCGGCGCTTCTCGACGCATCGGATCTTGATGCCCTCGGAAACATGGACGTCATTATTACCTGTCAGGGCGGTGACTATACTCAGGCGGTTCACGGCAAACTGCGCGCCGCCGGCTGGAAGGGCTACTGGATCGACGCCGCCTCGACGATGCGCATGAATAAAGACGCCGTTATCATTCTCGATCCCGTCAACCGTCCTGTCATCGATAACGCCCTGGCCGACGGCAAAAAGGATTTCATCGGCGGCAACTGCACCGTCAGCCTGATGCTGATGGCTCTCGGCGGACTTTTTAAAGCCGGACTGGTTGAGTGGCTTTCTTCCATGACCTATCAGGCGGCCTCCGGAGCCGGCGCGCAGAATATGCGCGAACTGCTCAGTCAGATGGGCACACTGCATCAGACCGCTTACGACGATCTGCAAACGCCGGCTTCCGCTATTCTCGATATCGACCGGAAAGTGACAGCCAGCCTGCGCGGCACTGAAATTCCGACGCAGCACTTCGGCGCACCGCTGGCCGGCTCGCTGATTCCGTGGATCGATAAAGCCGTGGAAGACGGTCAGACTAAAGAGGAATGGAAAGGTTTCGCTGAAACCAACAAAATTCTCGGAACCCGAACCGCCATCCCGATCGACGGCCTTTGCGTACGAATCGGAGCCATGCGCTGCCACAGCCAGGGACTCACGATCAAGCTGAAGAAAAATGTGCCGCTGGAAGAACTCATTGAAATTATCCGCAACGATAATGAATGGGTTGATGTGGTCGGCAACACCAAAGAAGAAACCCTTGCGAGGCTGACGCCTGCCGCCATCTCCGGAACACTGACGGTTCCGGTCGGACGTATCCACAAAATGAAGATGGGGCCTGAATATCTCGCCGCCTTCACCTGCGGCGATCAGCTGCTGTGGGGCGCGGCTGAACCGCTGCGCCGGATGCTGCGGATCCTTCAAGGAAGCTAAAACCGGTGAACCGGTTTTGCTGCGAAAAGCCTTCGGGAAACCGGAGGCTTTATTTTTATCTGTAATCGTTCATGCCGGGAATATTCATGCTGCCCTCCCAGCGGGCCGGCGTATTCCAAGGCATATCGGAATATTCTTTTGCCGTACCGTCGTCATAGGATGGAGTCGAACACCCGGCGAGCGCGATGCCGATCAGAATTAAAGCTGTAGCTTTGCTGAACATGGGAAAAACATACGCTCTTTTCGCCGGTTTTTGGAACCTTTTTTTCCAACCATTGAAAACTACCGGCCGCGAACGCGGGAAAGGCAGGCAAAGAGTTCCGGATAAAATGCGGTTTGGGCGCGATTCAGCAGATAGAGATGAATGCCGGGCGCTCCGCTTTCAACAAGCTCCGAAATCTGTTCAATCGCCCAATAGAGACCGATGCGTTCCATTTTGACGGGGTCGTTCTGTGCCGCTTCGAGACTGTGCAGCAGCTTCCCCGGCACATGGAATGCGCAGAAGGTCTGCATACGCGTAATCTGCTCGAGCGAAATGACTGGAAGAAGTCCCGGGACAATCGGCACGGTGATGCCCGCTGAACGGCATTTTTCAACGAACTCAAAATAAACGTGATTATGAAGAAACAACTGCGTGGTGATGAAATCAGCGCCTGCATCCACTTTCGCTTTCAGACAGAGGATATCCTCTTCGATCCCCGGTGACTCCGGATGTTTTTCCGGATAACCGGCCACACCGATGCAAAGCTTCGGATGGCGCTCGCGCAGAAACGCAACCAGTTCGGAGGCATGGCGGAATCCGTCCGCGACAGGTCTGAACCGTTTTTCGCCGCGCGGCGGATCACCGCGCAGAGCCATGATATTCTCAAATCCCTGTGTAACGGTTTCTTCCGCTGAACGGGCCAGTTCGTCGCGTGATACGCCGACACAGGTGCAATGCGGCATGACGGTACCGTAGCCGAGACCGCGAAGCTGTTTTGAGATTTCGAGCGTGGGGCCGGCGGCGGATCCGCCTGCTCCGCAGGTTACGGACACAAAGTCCGGGTTCAGTCCCGTCAGCTCAACAGCCCCTTTATTAAAGATACTCTGCGCCGCCGGGGTCTTCGGCGGAAAAAATTCCACCGAAATAAGCGGGCGCCCGGCGCTTTTAAGTTTCTGGATAACGGTCATATCAATCTGTTTATCCGGATAAACGGAATTTATCAAGTCCAAAAAAAGCCCCGGCGAACCGGGGCTGTGAATCGCAAAAGCGATTAACCGAGGACGGCATCCTTAGCGGCTTTAGCAATGCGGAATTTGAGAACCGTCTTAGCGGCAATCTTGATCTGCTCGCCGGTGGCCGGGTTGCGGCCCATGCGGGCTTTGCGTTTGACTTTAACCAGCTTGCCCAGACCCGGAACGGTGAATCCGGCTGCCGCGCCTTTATAGGCCTGTGCGATGATGGATTCGAGGGCGGATTTCGCCTGAACTTTGCTGATGCCGGCGTCGTCGGCAATCTTGGCGATGATCTGAGACTTTGTAGCTGCTTTTGCCATTGCTGGTTCTCCTGTTACACTTTGGTTTCTGTTTCCGGCCTTTTCGTATTTGGCCCCGATTTGTTGGGCGATTCTTACTGCAATTGCAGAAAGCGCGCAAGGTGAAATGCGATAATAATTAAGTATAGCTAGGGGTTGGTGAAGCTTGCACCGATTTTTCGAGCGGGTTTTTCATTGACCCTTTTCAATAGAAGGCCAGAATATGTTTCTCAGTTTTTGAGCGGGAGAATGCATGAATCTCAAAAAGATACTTACCAAGGATTCGATCCTGCCGGAGTTGAAGGCCGATAATAAACAAGGTGTCATCGAAGAGATGGTCGCCTTTATGGCCGCCACAGGAAAACTCACCGGCTGCGAGTCTGTTGTACAGGCTGTGCTGGCCCGCGAAGAAAAAATGTCAACCGGAATGCAGAACGGCATCGCCATTCCGCACGGGAAAACAAATAAGGTGGATCATCTGGTTGCCATGATGGCTATTCACCGCGCCGGCGTCGAATTTGCGTCCATGGACGGCAATCCTTCCCATATTTTCATCATGACGCTTTCCCCTGAAAACCGCGCGGGGCCGCACATTCAGTTTCTGGCGGAAATCAGCAAGGCGCTGAGTCGCCAGGAACTGCGCGAAAGCCTGCTGCGCGCCGGTTCGTCCGATGAAATTTTTGATCTTTTGACCGCTCAGGTGCCGGCATAACTTCCTTCATACATATATGTCGGCGCCTTTAGCAGTCCACATCGGGCTTGACCTCTCGGCCCCGTTCCAGCACCTTCTCCCCCAATTGTAAAGCGCTCCTTCAGGACGGTTTCAACGGGTGCGTACCCGTATCGCCTGGAAAGCGATCCGTTATCAGTATTAGGTTAAAAACATGAAGCTTCTGAGACCTCGCCTATCGTTTACCGGTATATTGGCTGCACTCACCTCCATTGTTGTTCCCGCCGCTCGCGCCAGCGAAGCTGATATTAACATTCCCGATCTAAGTACCGTTTCGTTCTTTGACGGGAAAATCTCGGGCATGAGCGTCCTTATGATCGGCCTCGCTGTTTGTTTGGCCGGCGTGGCTTACGGATGGCTTCAGTACATTCAAACCCGCCGTCTTCCGGTTCACGAGTCCATGCACAAGGTTTCCAAAGTCATCTGGGAAACCTGCAAAACCTACCTTTTCCAGCAGGGTAAATTTCTCACCATGCTCTGGATACTCATCGCGGTATGCATGACCTATTACTTCGGAGTACTTTCACATCTGTCAGCCGCCCACGTCGCACTCATCCTGTCCGCATCGGTTCTCGGTATTCTCGGCAGCTATGGCGTTGCCTGGTTCGGCATCCGCATCAACACCGTTGCCAACTCCCGCACTGCGTTCTCCGCTCTCAAAGGCAACCCGCTCGCCACCATGTGCATCCCGCTGAAGTCCGGCATGAGCGTCGGCCTGCTGCTCGTTGCCATTGAACTGTTCTTCATGATCTGCATTCTGGCGTTCCTCCCCAAAGAACTGGCCGGCCCGTGCTTTATCGGTTTCGCGATCGGCGAATCCCTCGGCGCAAGCGCCCTGCGTATCTGCGGCGGTATTTTCACCAAGATCGCCGACATCGGCGCCGACCTGATGAAAATCGTTTTCAACCTGCCGGAAGACGATCCGCGCAATCCCGGCGTAATCGCTGACTGCACCGGTGACAACGCCGGCGACTCTGTCGGTCCGACCGCCGACGGTTTTGAAACCTACGGCGTGACCGGCGTCGCGCTGATCGCGTTCCTCGCTCTGGCGCTGGCCGCAAACCCCGCTCTCTGCGGCGTACTGATTGTCTGGATCTTCGCGATGCGCATCCTGATGGTGATCACCTCGCTCGCCAGCTACCTCGCCAACACCGCCGTCAGCAAAGTGCTCTACGGAGGATCGAAAGATTTCAATCTGGAGCAGCCGCTGACCAATCTTGTCTGGGTCACTTCACTCATCTCGATTCTTGTCACCTACGGTGCCAGCTATCTGCTTCTCGCCCATCATCCCGCCTGCGGCGCTGATCTCTGGTGGGTACTTTCAACCATCATTTCGCTCGGAACCATCGCCGGCGCACTCATTCCCGAGTTCACCAAAGTTTTCACCAGCACCGAATCCCGCCATGTGAAGGAAGTTGTAACCTCCTCCAGACAGGGCGGCGCTTCGCTCAATATTCTGAGCGGTCTCGTTGCCGGCAACTTCTCGGCGTTCTGGACCGGACTCGTGATTCTTGCGCTGATGTTCGGCGCCTACCACTTTGCCATGAGCGATGCTCTGCAAAACATGATGCCCGAAGCCTTCCGCTTTGCCGCACCGATCTTTGCCTTCGGCCTCGTGGCCTTCGGCTTCCTCGGCATGGGCCCTGTGACCATCGCGGTTGACAGCTTCGGCCCGGTCACCGACAACGCGCAGTCCGTTTACGAACTCTCGCAGATCGAAGGCCGGGCGGGCATTTCCGGCGAAATCGAACGCGAATTCGGCTTCAAACCCGACTTCGAAAACGCCAAACACCAGCTCGAAAAGGGTGACGGGGCCGGAAATACATTCAAAGCCACCGCCAAGCCTGTGCTCATCGGCACGGCAGTCGTCGGCGCCACCACGATGGTGTTCGGTATCATTATGATGCTGAAAGGCATCTACCCCGACACCATTGAGAAACTCTCGCTGGTTCATCCCGAAGCCATCATGGGCCTCCTGATGGGCGGCGCGGTCATCTACTGGTTCACCGGCGCAAGCACTCAGGCCGTCGTAACCGGCGCCTACCGCGCTGTTGTTTACATCAAAGAAAACATGAAGCTGGATGCAGCCACCGCCTCCATTGAAGCCTCCAAGGAAGTTGTCAGAATCTGCACGCAGTATGCACAGCGCGGCATGATCAACATCTTCATTGTGATCTTCTGCTTCTCGCTTTCGCTGGCGCTGTTTGACCCGTTCTTCTTCATCGGCTACCTCGTCGGCATGGCCTTCTTCGGCCTGTTCCAGGCGATCTTCATGGCTAACGCCGGCGGCGCGTGGGATAACGCCAAGAAAATCGTCGAAGTTGAACTGAAGATGAAAAATACTCCGCTGCACGCCGCCACTGTCGTTGGCGACACCGTAGGCGACCCCTTCAAAGATACCTCATCCGTATCGCTGAACCCGGTGATCAAGTTCACCACGCTCTTCGGTCTGCTCGCAGTCGAAATTGCGGTCAAGATGGAACCGGGCCTCAAGCATGCGCTGGGCGCCGCCATCTTCGTCGTCGCGCTCATCTTTGTGTATCGCAGTTTTTACGGCATGCGCATCCCGGTTGATGCAAAAGATGCTGAAGTGAAGAACGGCTGAACCGGCCTCTCTGTTCCGGCGAAGAGGCGCGCAGTTAAGCGCGCCTCTTCTGCCGCAGGGGAACCTGCAGAAAACCGGAAGAGCCCGATGCAAACAACGGCAAAACAATGCAAACAGTTGAAATGAACCGCCGGAAAACAGCCGGCCTGATCGTGTGTGCGCTGGGTGTGGTATTCGGAGACATCGGCACCAGCCCGTTGTACGCCCTGCGCGAGTGTTTCCACGGCGCCCACGGTCTGGTTCCTACCGCACCGCATGTGCTGGGCGTTCTTTCGCTTGTTATCTGGACTCTGATCCTGATCGTCTGCCTGAAATATGTATCGTTCGTTCTGCGCGCAGACAACCACGGCGAAGGCGGCATTCTGGCACTGTTCGCCCTCACCCGCGCCGACGAAGCCGGACATGGAAAACGCCGTACCATTCTGGTGATGACCGCTCTTCTGGGCGCCAGTCTGCTCTACGGTGACGGCATGATCACCCCCTGCATCACCGTGCTCGGTGCAGTGGAAGGATTAAACGTCGCCACACCTTTCTTTGAACCGTGGATTATTCCATTGAGTCTGGGCATTCTCATCGCCATCTTCGCGGTGCAGCATAAAGGAACCGGCAAAGTCGGCGGAGTATTCGGCCCGATCATGCTGGTCTGGTTCGCGGTTCTCGCCCTCCTTGGGCTGCGCGGCATCCTGATGGCTCCCGAAGTTCTGGCCGCCCTTTCACCGCTGTACGGCATCGACTTTCTCCTGCACAGCGGGAAAATCGGTTTCATTGTCATGGGTGCTGTGTTTCTGACGGTGACCGGCGCAGAAGCTCTTTATGCAGACCTCGGCCACTTCGGCCCCCGCCCCATCCGTCTGGGCTGGTTTTTCATCGCCTTTCCGGCACTGGTTTTAAATTACTTCGGGCAGGGCGCGCTGATTCTCAAACAGCCGGAAGCGCTGACCAACCCGTTCTATCTGCTCGCTCCGGGCTGGGCACTCTACCCGCTCGTTGCGCTCGCCACCGCCGCCTCCATCATCGCCTCACAGGCCCTTATCTCCGGCGCTTTCTCATTAACTATGCAGGCGATCCAAATGGGCTACCTGCCCCGCATGGAAGTCCGCCACACCTCGTCGGAACAGCGCGGTCAGGTTTACATGCCGACCATCAACGGCTTCCTGCTCACCTGCTGTCTCGCGCTGACACTCGGCTTCCGCTCTTCAAGCAATCTGGCTTCAGCCTACGGCGTCGCGGTCACACTGACTATGATCGCCACCACCGTGCTGTTCTTCATTGTGGCGCGCAAGCGCTGGGGCTGGCATGTACTGGGCGCCAGCGCGTTGTGCGCGGGTCTGCTCGTGATTGAAATTCTGTTCTTCGCGGCCAACGTATTGAAAATCTGGCGCGGCGGCTGGCTCCCGCTGGTGGTCGCCGCAGGATTCCTGGCAGTGATGACAACCTGGCGGACCGGCCGTCATATGCTCGGCCGTCATATGAAAGAACGCCTGCTGCCGCTGGAAAGCTTCCTCGACGACCTGAGCCTCGGCCATGCCGTGCGGGTTCCCGGCACAGCCGTCTATATGTCCGGAAATCTTCTCGGCACACCGCTGGCGCTGCTCCACAACTTTAAACTCAACCGCTCCGTGCACGAACGCGTGATACTGCTCACGATCCTTGCCGCCGAGGAGCCGTATGTGGATCCGGCCACGCGGGTTCAGGTGGAAACTCTGACCAACGGCTTCTATCGCGCAACCGCCCGCTACGGCTTCATGGAAAAAGCCGCCATCGGAGAAATCTTTGCCGGTTGCAACAAATACGGCCTTGATCTGCGTCCGAATGCCTGCACCTTCGTCCTCAGCCGCGAAACACTGGTATCAACGCATGCCAAAGGAATGGCGATGTGGAGAAAACGCCTCTTCGGCCTGATGTCCCGCAACGCCCAGTCGGCCACCGCCTTCTTCGGCCTGCCCGCCAACCGCGTCGTCGAAATGGGCATGCAGATCGAGTTTTAATCTGCTTTTCAAGAGTCCGGTAAAATCCTTCCAACCGCCGGATTTTTGATTACACTCCCCGCATGAGCAAAAAGTTATTCCTTCTCGACGGCATGGCGCTGGTCTACCGCTCCTACTTCGCCTTCATGCGCAACCCGATGATCAACTCGAAGGGCCGCAACGTCTCCGCCGTCTTTGGGTTCCTCAGCACGCTGCTGGAACTGCTCGAGAAGCAGAGCCCGACGCACATCGCCGTCGCCTTCGACCTCTCCGGCCCGACCTTCCGCCACGAAAAATTCCCCGAATACAAAGCGCAGCGCGAAGAAACGCCCGAAGAGATCCGCGCCGCCGTGCCCTGCATTCAGGAATTCCTGAAAGCCTTCAACATTCCGATCCTCACCGCGCAGGGCTTCGAAGCCGACGACCTGATCGGCACGCTCGCCCGCCGCGCGGAGCAAGAAGGCTTCGACACCTACATGGTCACGCCGGACAAAGATTTCACCCAGCTGGTCGACGCGCACACCTTCGTCTATAAACCGGCCAAGAGCGGCCTGCCGCCGGAAATCATGGGCGTTCCCGAAGTACTCAAATACTGGGAGATCGAGCGCATCGAACAGGTCACCGACATTCTCGGCCTCGCCGGCGACGCCGCCGACAATATTCCCGGCGTGCCGGGCGTCGGCCCGAAAACCGCGCAGAAACTGATCGCCCGGTTCGGCTCGATTGAAAACCTGCTCGACCATACCGGCGAACTCAAAGGCAAGCTCAAGGAAAACCTCGAAGCGAACAAAGAACGCGCCCGGCTCTGCAAATGGCTCGTCACCATCAAAACCGACTCGCCGCTCGACTACGCTCCCGACGGACTGCTCCGCGGCAAACCCGACGAAGAAAAACTCGCCGCGCTCTTTTCGGAATTTGAATTCTCCGCCTTCTCCAAACGGCTCTTCGGCAAACCCGCCGCGCCGGTTGCGCCCGTCGCCTCCTACGCCCCGCCGCCGACCAAAGGCGGACAAGGCGATCTCTTCGACTTCGCTTCGCAGCAGGCGGCTGCCGCACCGGCGGAAGACGCCGCGCCGGTTTATAAAACCATCGACGACGTCAAACACACGTACCGCCTCGTCCAAACCTTGGAAGAACGCAAAGCGCTGGCGGCTCAGCTGAGCCAGGCGCCGCGCTTCTGCTTCGACACCGAAACCACCGGGCTCGATCCGCGCACCGCGCGGCTCGTCGGCCTTTCCTTTGCGGTTAAACCGCACGAAGCCTGGTTTGTCACGCTGCCGCCCAGCGAGACGGAATCGGCCAAAGCGCTGGAGATTTTCAGAACGCTGTTTGAGGACGAACGGATCGAAAAGACCGGACACAACCTGAAGTTCGACATCGCCATGCTGCGCGCAGCGGGCATCGAAGTGCGCGGCAAACTTTTCGACACGATGCTCGCGCATTACCTGCTCGATCCCGACCAGCGCCACGGACTCGACAAGCTGGCCGGCACGCACCTCGGCTACGCGCCGGTGCCGATCACCGCGCTGATCGGCGAAAAGAAAAGCGGGCAGCTGTCGATGGCCGACGTGCTGGTCGACAAGCTGAGCGACTACGCCTGCGAAGACGCCGACATCACCCTCCAGCTCCGCCATATTCTGGAGCCGCAGCTGGAAAAACGTAAACTCACCAACGTATTCGACACCATCGAATGTCCGCTCATTCCGGTGCTGGTTGAAATGGAAGCCAACGGCATCGCGCTCGACACCGCCGCGCTCAACGAAATTTCCGGACGGCTCGCCGGCGAAATCGCCGGTTATGAAAAGAAGGTGTATGAACTGGCCGGACGCGAGTTCAACCTCAACTCGCCCAAGCAGCTCGGCGAAGTGCTCTTCGACGAACTCAAGCTGGTGGATAAGCCGAAGAAAACCAAAACCGGACAGTACACCACCAACGAGGAAGTGCTCGACCAGCTGGCGACCGAACATGAAATCGCCCGCGTCCTGCTCGACTACCGCGAAGCGACCAAACTCAAAAACACCTACGTCGACGCGCTGCCGGAATTCATCTCCAAAAAAACCGGCCGCATCCACACCTCGTTCAGCCAGGCCGTCACCACCACCGGACGGCTGGCGTCGAGCGATCCGAACATTCAGAACATTCCCGTCCGCACGGAACAGGGACAGGAAATCCGCCGCGCCTTCGTCGCCGGCTCCAGCGAGTTCACGCTGCTGGCCGCCGACTATTCGCAGATCGAACTGCGCATCATGGCGCACCTCAGCGGCGACCAGCACATGAAAGCCGCGTTCGAAAGCGGCGAAGACATTCACACCGCCACCGCCGCGCGCGTCTTCGGCGTCGCGCTCGCCGATGTCACCTCCGACATGCGCCGCAAAGCCAAGATGGTCAACTTCGGCATCATCTACGGCATTTCGTCGTTCGGCCTCGCGCAGCGGCTGCGCATTCCGCGCAAAGAAGCGGCGGACATTATCGAGAGCTATTTCAAACAGTATCCGTCGGTCAAAGCGTGCATCGACCGCATCATCGAAACCGCGCGCAGCAAAGGCTACGTCGAAACCATCGCCGGCCGGCGGCGCCACATCCGCGACATCAACACCGCCAACGGCACCGTCCGCGCCGCCGCCGAGCGCTACGCCATCAACGCGCCGATCCAGGGCTCCGCCGCCGACATGATCAAAATCGCCATGATCCGCATCCACGACCTGCTGAAGCAGAAGAACGCCAAAACCAAACTGCTCCTGCAGGTCCACGACGAACTCGTCTTTGAACTGCACAAAGACGAACACGGACTCATTGAGGACATCCGCACGTTGATGAGCGACGCCCTGCCGCTATCCGTCCCCGTCCTCGTCGACTGCGGCACCGGCACCAACTGGCTTGAGGCGCATT
>DAONGM010000033.1:12689-14363 GCA_035404105.1 Pontiellaceae bacterium | reverse complement strand
ATATAGAACGTTCCGGCCGCCGATTTGAGTTCGGGATTTTGGGCCGGCTTCAAATCCGTCACCATCCTCGCCGACACACAACCGCTGCCGAGCAGAATTTCCGCTGCGCACAAAATCCACAGAAACGTAATCTTCTTCATTATCTCTCCTTAGGCCGCTTTACAGCCATCGACGGCCGTCATACTTCCGTCACCGGCGGTGCGCATCTGTCAGACAGTCATTGACTTGTTTGTATACAAAATAACAGCGGGCAACAACCCCGAAGGTGAGTTCTATGCGCGGACATCCAATATAAAATCAGAATTCAGTTCAGCCGGACGTCGGCATCGTCAGACAGAAAACCGTTTGGCCGGCGGAGCTCTCTTCCAGTTCCAGCGTGCCGCCGTGGGCGCGGGCGATTTCGCGGGCCAGACTCAGGCCGAGTCCGGCGCCGTCGATGGAGCGGTTGCGGGATTTATTGGCGCGGTAGAAGCGTTCGAAAACGCGGCCGCGTTCTTCCGGCGGAATGGTTTCGCCGCGGTTTGAAATCCGGAAGACCGCGCAACCGCCTTCGGTTTTCAGCGACAGAACAACCGGCGATTCGCCGCGGCAGAATTTCACGGCGTTGCCGGCCAGATTCTGGATCACCTGATTGAGCAGGTCGGGATCAGCCATGACCTGAACATCCGGCTGAAGTTCCGACTGAACCGCAAGTCCGGGCGCGAGAGTTCGAATATCTTCACCGACCGCTTCGATCAGCTGCGTCAGATTGACGGGTTCTTGGCTCAGCACCATCTGTCCGGAGTCGGCCTGCGCCAGCAGCAGCAGTTTGCGGATGATGGATTTGAGCCGCTGCACTTCGTCGAGCAGTTCTTTATAGGTGCGCTGATCGGCGGAGCCGTCGGCTGCCGCCTGTAACGCATTCTCCAGTTCGCCCTGCAGAATGGTCAGCGGCGTTTTCAGTTCGTGCGCCGCGTCGGCGCTGAAGCGCACCGCCTGTTTAAAACCCGATTCGAGCCGGTCGAGCATCTGGTTGATCAGCGTGACGAGCTGGCGGAATTCACGGTCGGCGCGGTTAACGGAAATCCGCTGGTCGAGATTTCGGGCGGTAATTTTTCCGACCGTTCCGGCAATGGTTCGCACCGGACGCAAGGCCATCAGCGCCAGCAGCCAGCCGGCGGCGATCATCAGCAGAAGCGCGACCGGCCCGGCCAGCAGAAGCGCATTGCGGAAGCGAAGCACTTCGGCGTTCAGCGAATCCAGACTCACGCCGAAAAACAGCGTCACTTCCGGATTACGGATCGCCATCAGCCGCCAGCTGCCAGCGGTTGTAAATTCCGGACCGCTGATTTCGAACGGCGGCGGAGCCGGCGGACGCTGTTTCTGCGGCTGATCGGCCGGGCGCGGACGGCTTTCCTCTTCCGGAACAGCCGGATGAACGGAAACCGGCGCGGGAGATTTCAGACCGGACGCTTCAGCCGGCCAATGCGGAGAGGTGAACAGAACTTCACCGCTGTTATCGACCACTTTCAGCACAAACTGCCGGGCGGCATCGTCGCCGTAAAGTGTTTTGATCGAGCCGTCAAAGCGCTGCCAGTGATTGCGCGGCTGAGTCTTGCGGATGTTGGCTTCCACCAGCGCGCGCAGTTCGCGGTCGGTGCGGTCAATGCCGATCCGGTAAATCATCTGCAGGAA
>DAONGM010000033.1:0-12589 GCA_035404105.1 Pontiellaceae bacterium | reverse complement strand
CGCGCAGTTCGCGGTCGGTGCGGTCAATGCCGATCCGGTAAATCATCTGCAGGAAGAACAGACTGAAGACCAGCAACAGCACGCCGGAGAGCGCGACGCTGTAGAGTCCGAACTTTAACTTGAATGATCGAAACATGTTTTTGGTTATTGGTTATTCGCAATTCACGGGTTTTTAAATCCCTTTTTTGACCGCGAAGACGCTAAGAAACAAAGATTTCTCTCCTTCGTGTCTTTGTGTCTTTGCGGTCATACTTCTTCCCTATTAAAGCGGTAGCCGACGCCGCGGACGGTTTCAATAAACTGGTTGCCGTCGCGGTCGATCTTTTCGCGGATGCGCCGGATGCAGACTTCGACCAGATTGGTCTGCGGGTCAAAGCCGTAGCCCCAGACCTGTTCGAGCAGCTGGTCGCGGGTGAAAACCATTCCCGGCGAGCGCATCAGATGTTCGAGCAGGCTGAACTCGCGCGGCGCGAAGATGATTTCTTCGTCGCCGTATTGCGCGTGCCGTGTAATCAGATTGAGCGTCAGCGGGCCGGAGTGCAGTACGCTGAGCGTTTCGCCGGAGGTGCGGCGCACGACCGCTTTGATGCGGGCCGTCAGTTCATCCATGAAAAACGGTTTGGTGATGTAGTCGTCAGCGCCGAGGTTCAGTCCTTCGACGCGTTCATTCATTTCGGCGCGCGCGGTGAGCAGAATAACCGGCACGGTATTGCGGCGTTCGCGCAGTTCTTTCAGAATGCTCAGACCGTCGCGGCCCGGAAGCATGATATCGAGAAGGATGACGTCGAACGAATCGGCGACCGCCAGTTCAAATGCTTCACTGCCGTCGCCGGAAACCGTCACTGAAAATCCCTGCGCCTCAAGTCCTTTGCGGACGAACCCGGCAATCTTGGCTTCATCTTCGACCAGCAGAACTTTCATGATGCGAGCATAGCGTTCCGGCGGGCGGCAGACCATCCGATTGTTGATTACGATTCCGTAATGAAAACCGCACGACAGATTAACATCGCAGGCTCTCCGGAATACCGGAGAAGCCCGCCCTGCAATCAAACTTGTAGGACGACCTTCCCGCAGGGAGGTTGTGAACTTTGCTATCCCGCGCTATTCATTGCGCAGGCCGCGCAGCGCATCGCCGCGCAAGGAGACGCTGACTGCCGCAATCATGCAGACTGCTCCGCAGATTCCGACAGCGGCCAGCAGGCCGAACAGGAAGAGCGCCGAAACCTGTGATGTTGAAATCACCAGCGCCGGTACCATCGCCACGGCGGAAGCGATCACGCCGACACCAAGTCCCGCCGCGAACAGCAGGCCGTGTTCGATGAAAAGCATTTTCCGCAGTGTGCGGCTGCGGTAGCCGACCGCGCGGAGCAGCGCGATTTCAGTGCGCCGGTCCTGCACGTTGCGCAGCACCGCCACGCCCATGCCCATACTGCCGACCGCCAGTCCCAGCGCGCCCAGCAGCAGGAACATCGCAAGATAGGTCGATTCCACCGCGTAGAATTCCATCAGCCGCTGCGTGGCCGGTACGACATCCATTCCGTCCCGCGCATATTTCTTCGCCGCCGCCGTTCCGCCGGCCTGATCGTCAAACAGAAACATCCGGTAGCCTGCTTCGCCGGGAAATTTTTCAACAAACCGCTGTTCGGCCATCAGAAGAGTTCCCTGGAAAACCGACAGCCGCATCGGCAGACGACCCACCAGTTTAACCTTGAAGACATTTCCGGCTTCATCGCGATAATCCAGCAGCGCGCCCTGCTCCACGCCGGTCTTTGCCTCCAGTCCCCACATCGCAGTGTCCGCATCGCCGGCGAGCGCAGGAACAGCGCCGTCCGGCAGTTCCAGTTTCAGCAGCTGCCACACATCGTCACCGGCCAGAAACGCTTTGCGCCGCGACATCACATCCGGATCAACCCCCAGCAGGCGCGGCGACCGCGCGCGGTTCAGATTGAGACAGCCGGCATCGTCGCCGTCGCGAACGCGCAGGCGGACTCCGCCCGGATTATCGGTGACCGGCAGAGTGGACTCGCCGAACCAGCGGAATCCGCCGGTACCCGACCACGGCTGGTCCGCATGGGCGGTCACATCTTCTTTCATCGACGAAACGGCGAAGACCAGAAAACATCCGCAGGCCAGCAGGCCGATCACTGTCAGACTGCGGCCGCGCCGCCGCGCCGCATTGCGCAACGCCATTCCGGCAATACCGGAAAGATTTCCCCGCCGTCCCGCTCTGCGCAGCGCAATCCCGCAGAACAGAACGCCTGCAATCAGCAGCAGAGCGCCCGCTCCGAAAAACGGCATCGTGACACTCTGCACATCCGCGGTCAGCGCATAAACGACCATCCCGACTGCTCCCAGCGCGCACGCGAGAGCAGCAAATGCTCCTGCTCCCCTGGCGCGCCGCAGCCGCGGCAAAGGCGGCTGCGAAAAATCCGCCGTCAGCAGTTCACGCGCCGGATGTCCGGTCTGCCGCCACATGGCGATTCCCATTGAGAGAATCGCGCAGATAAAGCTGGCCAGCGCGCCGGCGACCACCGTTCCCGGCCGGGCAAAATACTGAATCGCCGAATTCGCCACGGCACCCTGCCAATAGGTGGCGAGTCCGAGAATCAGCAGTTTCGTATAACCGGTTCCCAGCCACGCGCCGGCCGCCGAACCGGTGAGCGCAATCGCTCCGCCTTCCATAAAGAAAAGGTTCCGGACGGCGGACGGTTTCCAGCCGGTCGCCAGCAGAATGCCCATTTCTTCCGCGCGCTGTTGCACGCCGAAAACAAACAGCAGACCGGTCAACATCAGCGCCGCGACGATCAGAAAAAAACTCATACCGATAAACAGCTGGCCGAAGTCCATTGCGTTGTCGGCGGCTGCCAGCGCCTGTTCGCGTACCGGCTGAAAAATAAATCCGGCGGCGGACGGATCAAACCGGTTCCGGAACTCCTCTGCCGCCGCGGCGCCCTGCGGCCAGCGTACCGACGTCAGACTGCCGAACCGGTTGGCCCACATGGACTGTCCGGCTTTCAGCGAGACAACGGCTTTCGGCGTCTGCCGGTAGCTGTTCCAGTACTCCTCGTTCGCCTTGTCTTCGAGCTGCGCTTTCTCCATCGGAATCCCGACATCCCAGTCCGCACAGCGATCCACATCCGTCAGACCGGGAAACTGCGGAGCCAGCTCGCGCTCGGCGGACAGCTCGCTCATCTCGATAATCCGGCGGACCGTAAAAATCCGGTCGCGAACTTCAAACCGGCCGGAAGGCAGCAGTTCAAAGTAGTTCATCGTCACCGGATCGCCCGGCTTCGCGCTGAGTTTGTCTGCCAGCCAGCGGTTGATCAGGATTTCATCGTCGCGCAGTCCGCCGCCGTCCCTGGCGATTACAAAAGAATACGGCGTGGACTTCTGCGCTTTGGAAATGGAATTCACCAGATAGGTCAGTGTTCCTTCGGCGCCTTCAATCGACAGCGCCGCGCGCACCGCTTCCGGTTCGAGATAAACCTGACCGGACTCCAGCTGTACTGTCGCGCCCTGCTGCCGGAACCGGAAGCCGAAGTCCTCGGCCGTCCAGACTTTTTTGAGTGTATCGCCGGAATCGCCTGCGCCCGTCAGCAGCAGATTGGCTTTGCCGGCGAGTTCCGTCCGGTCCGCCAGACTGTGCAGATTCACAAAGGCGTTATACGGAACCACCTGATTCGCCGACAGACTGAAGCGGCCCAGCTCATCGTCACTGAGAATCCGCTGAACGGTGAACCGCCCGCGCACGGTCCGGTCGTTTTTCTGTGAAGCAAGCGGTGCATCGCCCGGCAGCAGTCCGGGCTTTTCGATGCGCAGAGAAATTTCGTCGCCGACCTGAACGCCGAGCGCGGCGGCGAGCTTCTGATTCAGCGCCGTTTCATTTTCCTGAAGCTGAACGTTCAGCCCCGCAAAGTTCCAGAAGTTGGAATCGGTTCCGAGCACCTGAACACGATTCACTTGCCTGCCGTCTGTGATGGCCATGCCGCGCAGTTGAAGCGCCGCCGAACTGTCCGGAATTTTTTCCGCCAGTCCGCGCGAGAAAAACCGGTTCGGAGTGTACATCGCAAACCGGATTCCGCCGAGCCGCTGCAGCGCAAACCTGCGCAGCGATCCGTGTACCGAATCGCCGACGAGCAGCGAGCCGGTCAGCACAGCCGCCGCCAGCACGGTTCCCAGAAATACACCGGCGTGGCTGCGCCGGTAAAACCGCAGACTGCGGATCAGAAGTCTGGCTGCTTCAGGTTTCATCTTTCAGGTTTTAATACTCCGGCGTCCAGCGTCAGCACCCGGTCCATTCTTTCTGCCAGCCGCATCGAATGCGTCACCATGATCAAGGTCAGATTTTCTTCGCGGTTGAGCTCCAGCAGCAGCTGCACCAGATTATCCGCGCCGTCGCGGCTCAGCGAGCCGGTCGGCTCGTCCGCCAGCAGCAGCTGCGGCTGATTGATCAGCGCGCGCACCACCGCCGCGCGCTGACGTTCTCCACCGGACAGCTGTCCCGGACGATGGTTCAGCCGGTCCGACAAACCGACCCGTTCCAGCAGATGCAAGGCGCGCCTTTTCGCATCGCCGGCGGCTTTGTTTACCAGCGCCGGAACCAGCACATTTTCCAGAATCGAGCATTGCGGAAGCAGATGATGCAGCTGAAAGACAAACCCGATTTTCCGGTTACGGAATTTCGCAGTCGCCTTTTCATTCAGCGTCAGCAGATCGGTTCCGGCAAACTTCAGCGTCCCGGCATCCGGCCGCTCCAGTGTTCCGATAATGTTCAGCAGTGTACTCTTGCCGCAGCCGGACGGCCCGGTAATCGCCACGCTTTCGCCATGCGCAACGGTAAGTCCGGCGCCGCACAGCACCGGCGTTTTTTCGTCATACCGCTTTGAAATATCCGTCAGCTTCAGCAGTGCACTCATATGTCTATTCCTTCTTCCCGAACGCCGTCACCGTGCCGTCATCCGCGCCAACCGCCAGCATACCGCCGATCAGCGCCGGAGAACTGATGTCGTCGCTGATTTCCTGCGACCACAGTTTCCGGCCGTCCGCCAGACTCAGCAGATAAAGAACTCCATCCGCCGAAACCGCCACTTTATCTCCCGCCGCGACCGGCGAGACCGGCAGTCCGCCGCTTTCAAACGTCCACAGCAGGCGCCCGTCTTCGCGGGTCACCGCATAGACGCGGCCGTTGTCGGAAGAGTAAACCACTTTATCCTGCGTCACCGCCGGAGTTGAAAAAGTCTGCTTCTTCGACACGGCGCTGCTCCAGACAATATCGCCCGCCTCCGCATCGGCGCAAAGCATCCGGCCGTCGCGCGCGCCGGCAAAAACAAGATTACCGACAACGGCCGCGCCGCCCGCGATCTGGGCGTCGCCGCCGACCTCGATATCTTTCAAATGCTTCCCGTCCGCCGCCGAATAGATGTGGAGCGCGGCGGCGCAGCTGCCGAAAACAATCCGGCCGTCCCCGACTCCCGGCGAACCGTCGCACCGCTCAACACCTTCCGTTTTCCACAGCAGCTTTCCGCTGCCGAGTTCCAGACAATGCAGCGAACCTTCCGCCTGATTGATTACCGCAATCTGATTCGTGCTGATCTGATTCGGCGATCCGAGAATCGTGCCGCCGGTTTCGTAACGCCACTTTTCCGCGCCGGTTCGGGCATCCAGCGCAATCAGCGAACCGCGCAATGTTCCCGCCAGCACCAGTCCGCCGAAACTGGCCGGCGGCGCATCGAACTGCATCGGCACTTGCGCGCCGGCATCATTCGTCCGCATAAAATTTTTCTGCCAGACTTCGGAGCCCGTCAGGTTGAGAGCGATGACATCGCCCTTTTTCGTCGCAAAGAAAATCCGTTCACCGTCCGACACCGGCGTGTTGCAAATCGCACCATCTGCCTGATAACGCCACAGCATCTGCGGCGCTGCCGGCAGCGTTGTTTCCGAAACGCCGCGCAAATCCGGCTCGCCATGATACGTCGGCCATTCTGCATAAGCCGCACCGGAACTCCACATCAGCAAAACAGCCGCGATGTATGACCGCGAAGACGCCAAGACACGAAGGCCATAGAATCTTTGCGTCTTTGCGTCTTTGCGGTCAGTTTCTGATTTTTTTTTGTTCGCGGTCATCACTCCTCTTATTCCACGTCCGCCCGTCCGTTTTTCAAGCCGGATCTGCGGGCTTCGCCCTAAGTTCCGGCTTTACTGCAATACTGCCGGAACCCAGCCGTACCCGGCGCGGGTACGGCAAGTTTCATGTAAACCGAAATCATCTTCTGCGCCATGGTCTCGACACTGAATTTTTCCATCACCGATGCGCGGCCCGTCCGGCCAAGCTGCCGGAGATGATCAGGATGAGTCAGAACTTCCCGCAGCGTTTCCGCTAGATTCTGATAAATCACTCCGCCGCCTGTCGCCGCGATCAGTTCAGGAAACGCGCCGGCATCCGGCTGCACCACCGGAACGCCTGCCGCCAGCGCTTCGATGATATAGGTGCCGAACGCTTCGCCCTGTTCCGCCGGAACGCACAGCACCGACAGCGACTTCAGAAAAGCGATCCGCTGTTCGCGGCTGAAGTCTTCGATAAACTCCGCATCGTTTCCCAGGCCGGACTTCGCCAGTTTTTTCTGAAGACCGGAAATATACTTTTTATCTGAGCCGACCGCGCCGCCGGTCGCGCGCAGTTTGAGGTTTTCGAGCCCCCTGGTTTTCTTCAGTTCGATAAAGGCATCGACCAGCCGGCCGAGTCCGGACGTTTCATTCATGCGCGAAAGATAACCCAGCACCGGCGGATTCAAATCAAGCGCCGCCGGTTCGTATCCGTTCAGGTCGATGCCAATATGCACGACATCAATCCGGTCGCGCGCGATCTTCAGCCTCTCGCTCATCCGGTCCGCAAACCAGCCGCTTACGGAAACGAACCGGTCCACATCCTTGCAGCGCGCCGCAATCGCATCCCGGCACGCCCGGTTGAACGGCGGATCAATTTTATCCAGCCATTCATCTTCATCCTGCAACGTGCAAACCACCGGAACCGCCAGAGCCGCTTTGATCTCGCCCGCCAGTCCGATCAGCAGAGCGTTTGAGATATGCACCGCGTCCGGCTTTTCGTGCCCCGTCAGCCACTGCACCAGCCGGTCGACCTCCTTGCGCTGATTGCCGTCCGATCCTTCCAGCATCGAAAGCGTCATCGCGCCGAGCCCGGCCGCCGAAGTCGTACCTTCCATGGCAGCGGCACGGCGCAGCATCCATTTCGAATCGAACAGCCGGTCGAACCAGCGCGGTGTCTTGCGGAAAACCGGAAACTGCTGTTGAAGCCAGACGTTGATGCCGCCGAAAAAAACCGGCGTATGCTTCTGCACCGGACTGCCGTCCACAAACATCGGCAGATACATCGGCACCATCACCACATCAATTCCCTGCCGCCGCAGCGCCTGCACCAGCGCCGCGTCGCGCATGCAGTTCTGACAGTAAAACGTACCGCCGGAACCGGGAACTATGTGGACGACTTTCATTTTTCAGTGGGCGAAGGCCCACAGAATGAACCGTAACAGGGAATCCTGTCCAGATTGTTTTCCGCCGCGCCGGGGAAAAAGGTTAAAAGACCGGACGACTCCTTTTTGTTTTTATCAGCAAAAAAGGCCGGACAGAAACCTGTCCGGCCTTTGCTTTTCCGGTCTCTGCGGAGCTACACGTTGTCGCCGTTGAATTCTTTGACGGCGTTAAAGGCGGCGATGACGTTTTCCGGGGGAACTTCGGGCAGGATGTTGTGAATGGTGTTGAACACAAATCCACCGCCCGGCGCGAAGATTTCGCACCGTTCGAGAACGTGTTTGCGGACTTCGGCCGGCGTGGCTTTGTTCAGCACCGCGGCCGTGTCGCATCCGCCGCCCCAGAAGGTGATGTCGGCGCCGAATTCTTTTTTCAGCGTGGCCGGATCCATTTCGAAGCAGTTGGTCTGGACCGGATTGATGATGTCGTAGCCTGCTTCAATCAGGTCCGGCATCACCCGGTAGATGGAGCCGCAGGAGTGCAGGAAGGTTTTCATGTTGCTGTGCTTATGCACATAGGCGTTGAGCTGGGTATGCCGCGGTTTGAAAAGTTCGCGGTAGGCGTCCGGCGGCATGAAGAGTCCGCCGGTCATCCCGAGGTCGTCGCCGAAGCGCAGGATGTCGCAGACGTCGCCGACGGCATTACAGACTTTTTCGAGTCCTTTCATGTGCAGTTCCATCAGCGCGTCGAGCAGTTTTTCGACTTCTTCGGGCTCGGCAAGGATGTCCATCAGGAAGTTGTCCATGCGGCGCAGGAAGGTTCCCCATTCGAAGAGGTTGCAGCCGCAGACGATCATCAGCGCTTTATCGGTGGTCTGGCGCAGGTGAAGCGCCTTGGCGCGCAGGTCGGCCCAGAAGGTGGCGTCTGACGCATGATCCCACGGGCTGTGAGCCAGCGCCTGCCAGAGAATTTTGTTCATTTCAGCGGGCAGCCGGCTGTAGTCCTGCGGATAGCCTTTGAGATAGGGAAAGTATTCCTGGTCGAAGAATGCGCCGCCGGGCGGCATGCGGGCGATGGATACACCGTCGCGCTCGACCAGATAGGAGCCGTCGGCCCGGAGCGTCGGATGGAACCATTTGGGATACTGTGCCGTGGAGCCGTCGGCCATGGTGATGTCGTACCAGTCGGCATCGGAGTCGTTGAAGGCCCGGCCGATGTCGATGACATCGACGCCGAGCGCGGAGAGGACTTCGTCTTCCGGCTGAGCGAGCTGCTGCACGACGTCGTAGATCCGGGTATGTCCGCCCCGGATGTTGAGCCCCGCTTTGAGTTTGTTGTAGCCCATGGCGGAAATGCCGGAGCTGGGGTTGGAGCCCATATCGACCGGCACCCGGTCGGGCTGCTTGTGGTTGATGGCGGCTAGAACACGTTCGCGTGAAGTCATAAGGGGGCTTTCTGTGAAGGATTTATTCGGAAATTTTGTTCATCATCGACCAGATGCCGCTGGCATCGGGCAGAGGAATCTGGCAGGGGTCGGTGTTCTTCACCCAGCGTTCATAGGTCGGATCGGCCACGCTGCCCATTTTGTTTTTGCCGGCATCGGTGCCGATGAATTCGACATAGAACATTTCATAGAGTTCGCTGCCCATTTCCACAAAGAAGATGGAGAAGTCGTGATAGTCCATGCGGGTCATGCGGTCCACCGTGCCGGGCCAGACGGACTGGTGCAGCAGCCGGTATTCCACTTCTTTTTCGGGTTTGAGCCGGGTGACCATGGCGAAGCGGTTAGGCGTGTTGCCATTCGGTTTTGCGCCGTAGATGTAGTTTACCCATTCCATTTGCAGCCAGCTGGTGCCGGTGGCGGCGGCGCGCGGGTGCGGCTGCACGAGCGCGGTGAGGGCCTTGGTCTGCGCGGTCGCTTCGAAGGCTTTGACGGCGTCCAGATAGTTTTTACCGTCGTAGTCGAAGTAAACCATGACGCACAGTTTGCCCTGCAGCTCCTTGGTGTAGGCGCTGACATTCGAGATGTTCGCCAGACTGAGAGCGCTCTGGGCTTCTTTCCCCGAGAGCGTTTTTACCGCATTCTGAACGGCGTTGGACTGTCCGCCTTTAACTTCGGCGAACAGCATGACATGGGTCTGCTGTCCGGAGAGCAAATAGTTTTCATAGGGCGAGAAGCCGAAAGAGCTCAACGCCATGGCCACATAGAGAGCGATCAGGATTTTGAATTTCATAACGCGACCTTCCTTTCGATTAGTGGAAAACAGTGTAGAGAACGATCATGACAACGAACAGCAGAGCGGCCAGGAATTTGTAGTTTCCGAGACCCGGCCAGCCTTTGTCTTTCAGCGCATCCAGCGGATGATTCCAAATCAGCGCGCGGCGGGCTTCCGTCAGCTCTTCCGGACGCATCAGCGAGGCGATCACCATGATGACGGCACAGATGCAGAAGAGGTAAAACCCGGACATCATGAACGGGACGTTCCAGCCGGTTTTTTCCTTCATGAAGTCCAGCAGGAAGATGATGAAGCCGATGGCAGATCCTGTGCACAGCGTTGTGATGGAGCCGAAGGAAGAGGCTTTTTTCCAGAACACGCCGAAGACAAAGACGGCGGTAATCGGCGGCGAGATGTAGCAGATGGCCGCGTTGATGCCCTGGAAAATGGTCGGATAGCGGCCCAGGAACGGCGCCCACAGAATCGCGGTCAGCATGGCGACAATGGTGACGATCCGGCCGACGCGCACCAGCTGGCGGTCCGTCGAGTTCGGGCGGATCTGGCGGTACAGGTCGTACGAGAACAGCGTGGCGGCGGAATTCAGCGCGCCGGAAACGGCTCCCATCAGCGCGGCCACGAGCGCCGCCGCGACAATCCCGGCGATGCCGACCGGCAGCAGATGGGTGATCATGACCGAGTAAACATCGGCCGATTTTTCGACGGCCGGCAGTTTGCCCTGGGCAATCAGCGCTTTGGCGATCAAGCCGGGCAGCACCAGAATGAAAACGGGCAGGATTTTGAGGAAGCCGGTAAACAGAGGACCGACGCGCGCATGCTGCTCGTCTTTTGCGCCGAGTACGCGCTGTACGATGGTCTGTTCCGTACACCAGTACCAGATGCCGATGATCGGATAGCCCAGCATAATTGAATACCACGGCAGGCCGGACGGGTCGCCTTTCGGACGCAGGATCGAAAACATGTGCGGATCAACCGATGCGGTCAGGCCGCTCCAGCCGCCGGCTTTGAAGAGCGCAATGCCGGTCAGCAGAATAGCGCCGGTCAGCAGCACGATGGTCTGGATCGACTCCGTCAGAACGACGGCGGTCAATCCGCCGATCATGGTGTAAAGGCCGGTCAGCATGGCGATACCGGCGATGCTGGTCATCAGCGGCAGGCCGAAGAGCACTTTCAGCACGATGGCGCCGGCGTAGAGGCTGAATCCGATGTGGATGAAAATTGCGGAAATGATGGAGAGACAGGCCAGCCAGTTGCGGCTCGCTTTGCTGTAACGGCGTTCCAGAAAGTCGGGCAGCGTCGCCACGTTGGAGCGGATATAAAACGGCGCGAAAAACAGCGACAGGATAATCAGCGTGAACGGCGCCATCCACTCGAAGTTTCCGTAAGCCAATCCGTTCTTGTAGCCCTCTTCAGCCAGGCTGACGAGGTGAACGGTGGAGATGTTCGTTGAGAACAGGGCCAGACCGATGATCGGCCATTTGAGCGAGCGACCGGCCAGAAAGTAACTCTTGCCTTCATCCGCGCCGCCGCGTTTACGAAACAGGCCGACCAGACAGCCGAACGTCACGATCGCTATCAGATAGCCAATGAGAATCACAAGATCCACGCTTCTAATCTGCATTCCATCCTCCATGAGTTTTCAGTCGCCATATAACAAGGTGGAGCAAACTATCCTGTTTCCCGGGCGCTTGCGTCCGGATTTGAACAGTGGTAATTTTCCGACCCCGATGGAAGACATAATTAGCTACGGCCATATTGAAAACGAACTGATGTATCCCCACTGCAATCCGGGGATGGAAATCGTTCTGGTCGAGCAGGGTCATCTGGAGTGGGCCGTTGAAAAAGTGCCGGAAGTTTTGAATCCCGGATCGGTATTTTTCACACTTCCATGGCAGACGCACGGCAGCCTCCAGATCCGGGAGCCCCGCAACCGGATTTTTTATGTCCTGTTTTCCCTGCCCGGAAATACCGGTTCGGTTAAAGACGGAATGGGATTTCCGGAGTCGCTGCGGTTCAGCGCCGCCGAACAGCGGATGCTGGGGCGGATTTTTATGACAGGACCGCATCACGCCTGGCAGGCCTCGCCTCTTTTGCGCCGGTTGTTCCCCGACTTGATTCGCCGGCTGGATGGTTCAAGCGAACTGGATAAAATGGCCGCCGCCGCCCTGCTGCGCGCCATCCTGATCGAGCTGGCCGATATTATCAGTCAGGCACAGTGCGGGCAGGGACGCTTTTCGTCCACGATGCAGAAAGTCCACGCCTTTTTGAAAAATCTGGGGAAGTCACTCGACCACCCCTGGTCGCTGGAAGAAATGGCGGAGCGCTGCGGTGTGAAGCGGACGCAGCTGACCAACCTGATTAAACAGGTGACGGGTTACTCGCCGACCCAGTACCTCAATCGCGTCCGGTTCGAAAAAGCCTGCGAGCTGCTGCGGAAGACCGACCGGTCCATTATGGATATCACCCTCGAATGCGGCTACAGCAGCAGCCAGTATTTCGCCGAAGCCTTCAAAAAGAACGCCCGGATGACTCCGACGGAATACCGCAATCTGCTTCCCGAACTCGATGCCATCCTGCAAAGCAACTGGGATCATCCCGAGCGGCGGTCGGTCGAAGAGGAACTGCAGCGCGCCGCCTCGTTCGGAAACATCGGCAAAGCCGGCAGAAAATAATTTTTTCGCCGGCGCGGCTAAATTTCAGAATCTACTGCTCTTTTACCCGTATTCCCCTTCTTCATACAACCTCACTGCCGTGACCCTGTTCCTGCGACTCCTCACCTTCCATAAAAGCCAGTGCGCCGGTCGGGCAGGCGGCGACGCATTCTGCGGCGGCGGCCCGCAACCCGTTTTGCAACGATTCGCCGAACGGAA
>DAONGM010000032.1:0-14715 GCA_035404105.1 Pontiellaceae bacterium | reverse complement strand
GCAAGCGGATCTGCCGGATGCTTCTTACCGGCGCGGAAGTTCCGCGGTGCCGCGGGTCGGCAGGCTGGTTTCTCCCATCAGAAACTCATCCACGCAGCGTGCGGTTTCGCGGCCTTCGGAAATCGCCCAGACGATGAGCGACTGTCCGCGGCGGCAGTCGCCGGCGGCAAAGACGTTCGGAACGGAAGTCTGATAGTTCTTCGCGGTCTTGATATTACCCGTTTTGTCGAGTTCAACGCCGAGAGCTTTGACCGCGTTGTCGCGTTCGGGGCCGGTGAAGCCAAGCGCCAGCAGGACAAGATCGGCCTGCCAGTCTTTCTGCGAGCCGGGAACTTCTTCCATATTGGATTTTCCGGTCTGGCGCTCGCGGGTGAATTCGACATGGACGGTGCGTACGCTGGTGACGTGTCCGTTCTGTCCGTTGAATTCTTTGGTGAGCATGCAGTAGCGGCGGGGATCTTCGCCCGCTTCGCGGTGCGAGGAACTGGTGCGCAGCTTCATCGGCCAGTAGGGCCACGGCTGGTGCGGCGGACGGCCGGACGGCGGTTCCGGGAACAGTTCGAAGTTGACGACGCTGCGTGCGCCGTGACGGATGGAGGTTCCGACGCAGTCGCTTCCGGTATCGCCGCCGCCGATGACGACGACGTTTTTGCCTTTAGCGGAGATCAGCGGCTCCGGATAATCACCGGCGCAGGTTTTGTTTTGCAGCGGCAGGAATTCCATCGCGAAGTGAATCCCTTTGAGGTCGCGGCCCAGTACCGGCATATCGCGGCCGACGGTTGAACCGATAGCGAGCACGACGGCATCGAACTGTTTCAGTTCGTCGGCGGAGATATCGGTGCCGACCGCAGCGCCGGTTTTAAAAACAATGCCTTCGGCTTTCATCACTTCGACGCGGCGGTCGATGACCCATTTCTCGAGTTTGAAATCGGGAATGCCGTAGCGTAGCAGTCCGCCGGCGCGGTCAGCGCGTTCGAATACGGTGACGGTATGTCCGGCGCGGTTAAGCTGCTGTGCCGCGGCCAGTCCCGCCGGACCGGAACCGATGACGGCGACGGTTTTTCCGGTGCGGGTTTCCGGAATTACAGGGAGAACCCATTCTTCACGGAAAGCGTGTTCGATGATTTCCTTCTCAATGTTTTCGATGGTGACCGGCGGTTCGTTGATGCCGAGTACGCAGGCTTCTTCGCACGGAGCGGGGCAGAGCCGTCCGGTGAATTCCGGGAAGTTGTTGGTGGCGGAAAGGATTTCCCACGCCTTTTTCCAGTGGCCTTTGTAGGTGAGGTCGTTGAATTCAGGAATGATATTTCCGAGCGGGCAGCCAATGTGGCAGAACGGAACGCCGCAGTTCATACAGCGTGCGGCCTGCTCCCGAAGCTTGTCTTCGGGGAACGGGCGATAGACTTCATTATAGTCCTTGATGCGCTCAACGATCGGCCGTTCAGCCGGTGTCTTGCGTTCGAATTCCTTAAAACCAGTTGGCTTACCCATATCGTCTCCTTCGGAGACGGAGAAGGCTTTAGACCTTAGGCTTTAGGCCTTGGACTGCTCTCCGCCACCATTCCTTAATGCATTTATCAAAGCGTTTAATACTCGCGCGACTTCCGCCGCATCTTCTTCCAGTTTGTTCGTTCCCAAATATCCGAGCCGACGGGCAATCGATGTCTGATATTCAACTTCCTTCGCCGATCCGTAGGCGGTGTCCAGAAAGTGGATGTAATCCTTTTCAGTATTCTGCGCGCAACCTTCAACAATATTAGACGAAACCGAAACCGCAGCCCGTCGGATTTGTGACGTCAGTCCGTAAATTTCCTCCTTCGGAAAGTTCCGCGTTTGCTGATACACAGACAATGCCAGTGCATCGGCCAATTCAAACGCCTTTAACTTCCTATGGTCTCTCATGCACTCTTCCTAAAGTCTAAGGTCTAAAGCCTATAGCCTTTTTCTCACTCTCCGGTTCTCTTCTCATCGGCGATGCGCTGCAGCGCGCGCTTGTAGTCCACCGGGATGACTTTGACGAATTTTTTCACGGCATCCTGCCAGTTGTCGAGCAGGCGCTGCGCTACGGCGCTTCCGGTGTATTCCACCTGTTTTTCAAGGCGTTCGCACAGGAAGGCGACGTCTTCGTTGGTGAGCGGATCAAAGTCGACCATTTCCGGGTTGCAGCGGTTTTCAATAAAGTCGCCGGCTTCATCCAGCACATAGGCGATCCCGCCGCTCATCCCGGCGGCAAAGTTGCGGCCGGTCGGGCCGAGCACGATCACGCGTCCGCCGGTCATGTATTCACAACCGTGGTCGCCGATGCCTTCCACCACGGCATAGACGCCGCTGTTGCGGACGCAGAAGCGTTCGCCGGCCAGACCGCGAATGTAGGCTTCGCCGCGCGTGGCGCCGTAGAAAGCGACGTTGCCGATGAGGATGTTTTCTTCTGCAACGAAAGTGGCGTTTTCCGGCGGGCGGATGATGAGCTTCGCGCCGGAAAGTCCTTTGCCGAAGTAATCGTTCGCGTCGCCGGTGACACGGAAGGTGATGCCCTGTGCGCTGAACGCGCCGAAGCTCTGTCCGGCCGAGCCGGTCGCGTGTATGGTGATCCGGTCGGCGGGCAGACCGCGTTCACCGTAGCGCTTGGAAATTTCATAGCTGAGTGTGGCACCGACGGCGCGGTGGACGTTGCGGACCTGGGTGTGAATGACCACCCGTTCGCCGCGTTCCAGCGCGGGTTTGGACTGGCGGATCAGTTCGTGGTCGAGCGCATCGGCCAGGTCGTTGCTTTGCTTTTCGGTGCAGCGCATCGGCGTCGAGGCCTCTGTGACAGGCTGATAAAGGATCTTCGAGAAATCGAGTCCCTTGGCTTTCCAGTTTTCAACCGCTTCGCGGACGTCGAGCAGTTCGCGGTGTCCGACCATTTCGTCCATCGTGCGGAATCCGAGTTCCGCCATGATCTGGCGCAGTTCTTCGGCGACAAAGCGGAAGAAGTTAATGACATATTCCGGTTTGCCGCAGAATTTCTTGCGCAGTTCAGGATCCTGTGTGGCGACGCCGACGGGGCAGGTGTTCAGATGGCAGACGCGCATCATGATACAGCCCAGCGTAATCAGCGGGCCGGTCGAGAAACCGAATTCTTCAGCGCCGAGCAGTGCGGCGACGGCGACGTCGCGGCCGGTCAGCAGTTTGCCGTCGCACTCAACGCGGATGCGGCTGCGCAGTTTGTTCAGGATCAGCGTCTGCTGGGCTTCGGCCAGACCGAGTTCCCACGGCAGACCGGCATGCTTGATGGAGGATTGCGGCGAAGCGCCGGTTCCGCCGTCGTACCCGCTGATGAGAACGAGATCGGCTTTACCTTTGGCTACGCCGGCGGCAACGGTGCCGACGCCGACTTCGGAAACCAGTTTAACGGTTACGGCGGCCGACGGGTTGGCGCTCTTCAGGTCGTAGATGAGCTGCGCGAGGTCTTCGATGGAGTAAATGTCGTGATGCGGCGGCGGCGAGATCAGCGTCACATACGGAGTGGAATAGCGCGTTTTGGCGATCCACGGTTTGACTTTATGGCCGGGCAGCTGTCCGCCTTCGCCGGGCTTGGCGCCCTGCGCCATCTTGATCTGGATTTCGTCGGCGTTCGTCAGATAGTTGCTGGTGACGCCGAAGCGGCCGGAAGCCACCTGTTTAATAGCCGAACGGCGCAGGTCGCCGTTTTCATCCGGAAAGAAGCGGCCTTCATCTTCGCCGCCTTCGCCGCAGTTGCTCTTGCCGCCGATGCGGTTCATGGCAATCGCGAGCGTTTCGTGCGCTTCCTGGCTGATGGAGCCGTAGGACATGGCGCCGGTTTTGAAGCGTTTGACGATGGCGGTCCACGGTTCGACTTCGCTGAGCGGAACCGGCTGGCGGTCTTTCTTGAACTCAAAGAGACCGCGCAGGGTGTATGTGGTACGGTTGTCGTGGTTCACCAGATCGGAAAATTCCTTGAACCGTTCGGCATTGTCGGTGCGGACGGATTCCTGCAGCTTGGCGATGGCCAGCGGGTTCAGCAGATGATCTTCGCCGTTGCGCCGCCACTTGTAGGCGCCGCCGATATCCAGAGGCAGGGTTTTGTCGGCGATGCGTTTCGGGAAAGCCGCCTGATGGCGCGCGCTGACTTCGCGGGCGATCCCGTCGAGGTCAATTCCGCCGATCCGCGAGGCGGTGCCGGCGAAATAGGTATCGATCACGCTGCTGTTCAATCCGACGGCTTCAAAAATCTGTGCGCCGCGATAGCTGTGCAGGGTGGAGATACCCATCTTGGACATGACTTTGAGCAGTCCCTTGTTGATGGATTTGACAAAATTCTTGGCGGCATATTTCCATTCAATGCCGGTGAGCAGTTCCTGTTTGATCATGTCGTCCAGGATCTGGCCGACCATGTACGGATTGACCGCTCCGGCACCGTAGCCGATCAGCAGGGCGAAATGATGTACTTCGCGCGGCTCGCCGCTTTCGATAATCAGTCCGCAACGTGTGCGTTGAAGTTTGCGGATCAGGTGGTTGTGAACGGCTGCGGTCGCCAGCAGCGCCGGGATCGGCGCATTTTCCTGATCGGCCTGCCGGTCGGAAAGAATCAGCAGCGAATAGCCGTTTTCAATCGCCTGTGACGCATCGGTGCACAGTTTTTCGAGAGCCGTGCGCAAACCTGCACCGCCGTCTGCAAGCCTGTAGAGCATCGGCAGGGTGACGGCTTTGAGGTTGCCGCGGTCGAGTTTGCGGATGCGGGCGAGTTCGTCGTTGGTCAGGATCGGCTGATCAAGCTTGAGCTGGCTGCAATGTTTCGGAGTTTCGGCGAAAAGGTCCTGTTCGGCACCGATATTGGTGACGAGCGAAGTGACCAGTTCTTCGCGGATGGCATCGAGCGGCGGGTTGGTAACCTGCGCAAAGAGCTGCTTGAAGTAGTTATAGAGAAGCTGCGGTTTTTCGGCGAGCACGGCCAGCGGGGTGTCGATTCCCATTGAGCCGCTCGGCTCGGCGCCTTCTTTGGCCATGGGTGCGAGAATCAGATTCAGATCTTCCATCGTGTAGCCGAACATGCGTTCGCGCTGCAGCAGAGTTTCCGGATCGCATCCGGCGGCTTCTTCCGGCGGCAGGCTGGAGAGCGGAACGAGATTTTCTTTGAGCCATTTCTCGTACGGCTGACCGGCTGCGATCTCGTGCTTGATCTCTTCGTCGGGCACGATGCGGCCTTTTTCCATATCTACAAGGAACATGCGGCCCGGTTCAAGGCGGCCTTTGCGTTCCACGTTGGCCGGGTCGATATCCATGATTCCGGTTTCGGAGCCCATGATAACGTAGCCGTCTTTGGTGACGATGTAGCGCGACGGGCGCAGGCCGTTGCGGTCGAGAATGGCGCCGAGGCAGGTGCCGTCGGTGAACGGAATCGATGCGGGGCCGTCCCATGGCTCCATCAGGCAGGAGTGGTATTCGTAGAACGCTTTTTTCTCCGCGCTCATGGTTTTGTGGTTCTGCCACGCTTCCGGAATGAGCATGCTCATGATGTGCGGCAGCGAACGGCCGCCGTGGTAGAGCAGTTCAACGGCCTGGTCGAGCGAGGCGGAGTCGGAAAGGCCCGGCTGAATGATCGGGAAGAGGCGGTCGATGTTTTCGCCGAAGAGCCGCGACTTCAGCAGCCCCTGGCGGGCGTTCATCCAGTTGAAGTTTCCGCGCAGCGTATTGATTTCGCCGTTATGGCAAAGCACATGGAACGGCTGGGCCAGTTTCCACGCCGGGAAGGTGTTGGTGCTGTAGCGCTGGTGTACGAGAGCGAGGGCGCTGGTGAAATTGTCGTCGAGCAGGTCGGGATAATAGAATTCCATCTGTTCGGGGAGGAGGAGTCCCTTATAGATGATAATCCGGCAGGTGAGTGTCGGGATATAAAAGTCGTTTTTGTCTTTGAGACCGGAATGGAAAATCCGGTTTTCGGCGACCTTGCGGATGATATAGAGCATGCGGTCGAAGGTGCGCGGGTCGGAGACGCCTTTGCCGCGACCGATAAATATCTGCATGATGTAGGGTTCGGAAGCGCGGGCGGTTTCGCCGATCAGCCGGTTGCAGGTCGGGACTTTGCGCCAGCCGAGGAGTTTCTGTCCTTCTTCTTTAACGGCCTGTTCGAGTATTTCCATGCAGGTCTTGCGCTGAACTTCGTCCTGCGGCAGAAAAACCAGACCGGTGCCGTATTCCTGTTCGGCCGGGAGTTCTATACCGAGTTTGGCGCACTCAATTTTATAAAAAGCGTGGGGAATCTGAAGAAGAATGCCGGCGCCATCACCAGTCAGCGGGTCGCAGCCGCAAGCTCCGCGGTGGGTGAGGCGTACCAGAATTTCGAGTGCATGATGAATAATGTCATGCGACTTTTTTCCGTGCAGGTTGCAAATGAAGCCAACTCCGCATGCATCGTGTTCATTTTCCGGATGGTATAGACCTTGCGGTTCCGGAAACCCTTTTTGAAACTCTTCTTTTTTATTCATTAGGAAAACCTCACTGGCTCAAGCGTGCGGATAGTACGCTTTTTGGACGGTCCGTCAATCTATTATACACGCTTAAAGGTACACTTGTGTCTCTAAGAGGTAGTGTGTTACATTTTTGTCTGTAAGTATTGATATAAAAACATTAACGAATCTCAAAAGAGGGCGTCTTCAAGTTGGGGTCGCGAACCACCTGAAGTGGCGATGAGATTTAAAATTTAAAAAAAGCTGGAAATCAGTTACATTATTGTTTATACATGACCAACAAAATACAAATTGGGAACCGATCATGCCAATAAAATCCGACTATGCAGAGCAGAGCGAAAAGGAACTGGCGATCCTTTACCAGATATCGCAGGCAGCGGCGACTCATCCGCATACCGTCTCTGAACTGTTGATCGAAGTTCTCGATATCATGGAGACTGAGCTGGAGGTTTCGCGCGGGACATTCACTCTGCGCAAACCCGACACGGAAATATTTGTAATCGAAGCCTCGCGCGGGCTGACTGCAGAAGAAAAAAAACGGGGACAGTACAAACTGGGCGAAGGGGTCACCGGGCGTGTGGCGCAAACCGGACAGTCGGCGCTCATTCCCGATATCAGTAAAGATCCCCGCTTCCTGAATCTCACAAAATCGCGCACGGGCAAGCCGACCGCCTTTATCTGTGTGCCTGTCATTTACCGGAAAGCGGTGATCGGGACCATGAGTATCGACCTCTCGATTACGACCGATCTCGAAGAACTGCGCCGCTATCAGCGTTTCCTCGAACTGGTCGCCAATATCCTTGCCGAGGCCGTGGCCAGTATTCGCGAAGAGCTTGAAGAGCGTGAAGGGCTGCTCACTGAGAATGAACGGCTGCGCCGCCAGCTCGGTGATCGCTACCGGATGCATAATATCATCGGCAACTGCAGCGCCATGCGCTCGGTTTACGAACAGATTGTTCAGGTGGCTAACAGCACGGCGACCGTTCTGATTCGCGGCGAAAGCGGAACCGGTAAAGAGCTGGTTGCCCGGGCCATTCATTACGGCAGTGAGCGGAAAAACAATGCATTTGTCAGCGTCAACTGCGCGGCATTACCCGAAAACCTGATTGAGAGTGAACTTTTCGGCCACGAAAAAGGCGCCTTTACCGGAGCCACTCAGCAGCGCAAGGGACGGTTTGAAACGGCCAATGGAGGTACGATTTTCCTCGATGAAATCGGGGATATTTCGCCGTCGGTACAGGTGCGGCTGTTGCGCGTATTGCAGGAAAGAACCTTCGAACGGGTCGGCAGCAGTGAAAGTGTTTCGGTCAATGTGAGAGTGCTGGCGGCGACCAGCCGGAATCTCGAAAAAGAAATTGCCGAAGAAACCTTTCGGGAAGACCTTTACTACCGCCTTAACGTTTTTCCGATTATCCTTCCGCCGCTGCGTGAACGCCGCAGTGATATCATGCTGCTGGCGGACCACTTTCTCCAGAAATACGGCGAAATGTACGGAAAGAATATCAAGCGCATCTCCACCTCCGCCATCAACATGATGATGGCCTATCACTGGCCGGGCAACGTGCGGGAGCTTGAAAACTGCCTTGAGCGCGCCGTGCTGACCGCTTCCGACGAAGTCATTCACGGGTACAATCTGCCTCCGTCGCTGCAAACCAGCGACGAAACGCAGACTTCCATCTTTCCAAAGGATGGAGCAGACCTCAAAACGATGGTTGAGAGCTACGAAAAAGAAATTATCATTGATGCGCTTAAAAAGCATCGCGGTAATGCGGCAGCGACAGCCCGCTATCTCAACACGACGCAACGTATCATCAACTACCGGATACAGAAGCTGGGCGTTAACCCGGACGACTATAAATAATTATTTTTTCGAGGCGGTCGAGTCTGGTTCGTCCGGATCGGCCGGTTCAGCCTGTTTTTCAATCTTCTTTTCAGGTTCGCTTTCTGTCTGGCCGCGTTTGAATTCATTTATGCTTTTTCCAAGTGCGCGGGCCAGCTCAGGAAGTTTTTTTCCGCCGAACAGGAGTACAAAGATAAAAATAATCAGCAGGATTTCAGCCGGCGACTCTATGCCGAATATGGCGAGGCAGTTCATTGTTCAGCTCCTTTTTTTTCATCTCCGGATTTTGCGGCGGGCTGATCCTGCGGAACCGGCAGTTCAGGTTTTTCACTTTCTTTGGCGTCCTGATGACCTTCCTTCTGTCCGCGCTTGAATTCGCCGATACTTTTACCGAGTGATCGGGCCAGCTCAGGAAGTTTTTTTCCGCCGAACAGCAGCAGAATTGCCAGAAAAATCAGCAGGACTTCGGACGGCCCCTCCATGCCGGGGATGAGTGCGAGTATATTCATTCTTCGGTTCCTTCCTTTTCTTTACGCATATTTCTTTCGCGGATGCGCAAAATCAAGATGCAAAGCTCATATAATATGTAGAGCGGAATAGCCATTTGTAATTGCGAGAGCACGTCCGGCGGCGTCAGTACCATGGCGATAATCAGAATGACGATGACGACATGCCGGCGGTATTTGCGCATCTGGGCGGTTGAAATAATGCCCATCCGGCCCAGCATCAGCAAAATCAAAGGCAGCTCAAAAGCCAGTCCGAACCCGATCAGAAGTTGCATGACAAAGCCGAGATAGGTATCGATTTTCCAGTAAGCGGTCGTTCCCAGATAGTCATTGAAATAAAACATGACATTAACGGCGACCGGCAGAGTCACCGTGTAGCAGAGCGCCACGCCGGCAGCGAAAAGGACGGCACCGGCCAGTCCGCCGTAAATCAGCATTTTCTGCTCGTTCTGTTTCAGCCCCGGAAATACAAACTGGGCGATAAAATAAATAATAAAGGGCAGACTCAAAAGTACGCCGGTGGCAAAAATAACTTTCATCACCTGCATGAATCCTTCGATGGGCGAAGTGGTAATCAGTGCAAAAGTGTAGTGATTCTGAGCCGCCACCTGCAGTAATGGCGCCTGCAGCCAGTGAAGCAGGGGTTTTGCCAGCGGGATGCAAATGACTGTAGTGATCGCCATGGTCAGCAGACAGCGGATCAGCATGGTGCGAAACTCTTCCAGATGCTCCAGAAAAGACTGCTCCTTGTCGTGATAAATAAACCGCGACCTCAGTTTTTTAAACAGATTCTTCATGTCTTGGGTTCATCGGCCGGAGGATGTTCCGTCGGGAGTTCCGGCGGTTCTTCGGCAGGCTTCGCTTCTGCCGGTTTTTCTTCAGCATCGCACGCCGTACTGTCTTTAGGGGCTTCCGGCTGATTCCAGTGAAGATCGGTATACATCAGCTTATAACGGAAATCTGCGGCGGCACGTTGCAGTTTATTCAGAACATTTTGGATGCTGCGGAGAATGCGCGGCGCGTCTTTCGGCCCGAAAAGGAGCAATAGAGCCAGCATAATCACAAGCAGTTCGCCGCCGCCGGATCCAATAAACGCTATAACAGGATGCAACATCGCGGAAGTTTCCTAAATACTCAGGATGCGTAACGGATCCAATTCCAGGGCAATGATCATTCTCAATCTCCATTCAGACCCGGAACAATAGGCTTTTTCCGGCTCGCAGAAAACTTTTTTCCCAAAAATGCAGGCGGACAGCGGGGTTGAGCGCCGCCTCACCTTGTCAGTGAGGGCGGCGCCTGCATAGTGCATGTGTCAGATTTCCGTCAAGGAGATTGACGGCAGGGGAAAAAGACCGGCTGTCGCTCAATTACCTTTGCGGGGTTTAACCAAAGCTGGCGGGCCGGCGAGGCTGAAAGCCTCAGTCAGCACCGACGGTTCAACCTCAGTTTTCGGATTGAAGGCTCCGCTTGCAGCATAGGCCAGCAGGCTGGCGCGAAGCTGCCGGGCGGCGGGCCGGGCGCTCAGATCGGTCGACAAATCGGCGGCACAGACGAGCAGTTTGCCCGGCCCGACCTTGCACTCGAAAATCATGCCGAGCTTGCGGTTGGTGTTCCAGTCGTCGATCGGCTGGACGATCGGGCGCAAGTCGCCCGGCAGACGGTCCAGCACAATGCCGTTGGCGGACGAGAGGATGTCGTACCACTGCCAGTCTTGAAAATAGCGGGTCGGGAACTGCGCCAGCGCCGGATGCTTCGGATCGCACAGCAGACCGAGTGTCTGTTCCCGCTTCTGCCATATGTAATGGTTCCAGAAAACCGGCAGAAACGTCAGCTTCGGATTTCCGGAGCCGGGCTTCGCGGCGAGCAGCAGCACCTTGCCGCCATCGGCCAGACGCCGGCAAACCGACTCATCAAAAGACTCGGCAATCAGCACATCGGCGGGGGCGGCGGGCATCCCGGCCGGATAGACCCAAATGTTCCAATCGTTTTCGAACGGAGTGTCCTTCAAGCCGACGACCAGTTTGTATTGATTGGGGGCGGGAAGGTTTCGAAGCGCGAGGCTGATCCGCCCCAGCTTTGTCCGGGTTCCGAGCGGCACGGCCTGAACCGGCAGATCGCCGGCGGCAACCACTTGTCCGTCGTCGGCCAGCACTTTCCAGTAAGGCTGAGCCGCCGCAAACGGAGCGGCGCCGAAATGCGCAATTTCAACGTCGGTTGTCAGCGTTTCCTCGGTCGTCCAGATGTGCTGGGTCAGCCGGGTCAGCGGCACGGTGGTATTGTAAAACCGCCGGAATTCCGCCGGGGTGATGTAGCCTTTGCTGTCCCAGAACGGATCGAGAATGCCGATCAGCGAGGTGCCCTGGCCGGGGAAGTCGTGCAGGTCGAGCAGCTGAACGCCGCCGATTCCCGGTGTGCGCAGCGAGGCTTCGATGTCTTCTTTGTAGCAAAGCGCCTGAAGTTTTCCGGAGGCCATGACGAACTCTTTCGCCTGATGCAGCAGGCCGTGTTCGGCGAGCGATTCGCGGAAGATTTCAAAATTTTTCGGCTTGAGCGGCCCGGTGTATTTTTTCATCTCGTCAAAATCCGGATAGGCGCAGTATTGGCCGACTTCATGAGCGATCATCGGTACATCGATGGTTTTCACGGTGACGTTTTTGAGGCTCACGGCATCCAGCATTTTCTGGTAATCGCGACCCAGCCAGCCTTTGGAGCCGCGGATGTTGTCGTTGATGTGATACTGATTTTCCGGAATGCACGGCCAGCCTGCGCCACTGGTGTAAAGCCGGCGCGGATCGGTCTGCTTCCAGTGGTTCACCCAGTCGCCGAGCCAGCGCTCCCGGTTCTTGCCTTGGGGCTCGTTGCCGTACGGCATGAGCAGGAACGACGGATGATTTCCGTACGCTTTCAGAATCCGCGCGGCTTCATCATACAGCCACTGATCGATCGGGGCGCCGTCGCCGACGGTGGCCCAGGCGGCCACTTCGACCTGGTAATAAAACCCGAGTTCGTCGGCGGCGACAAAGGCCGCTTCGGGCGGGCACCACGAATGAAACCGGATGTGGTTGAGGCCGTGATCCTGACAGATGCGGATGATGCGCTTCCACGCTTCGACATCCGTCGGCGGATAACCGGTCAGCGGGAAAATGCAGCACTCCAGCGTTCCGCGGAAAAAGGTCGGGCGGCCGTTGATTACAAACTGGCGCTCCTGGGTGCCGATTTCGCGCAAGCCGAAAACCAGCTGGCGCTCGTCCGTTGCGCCGTCCCCGCTCAACTGCACATTCAGCTTTTGCAGCACCGGAGAAAATTCATCCCAAAGTCCGGCGTCGCCGCCGAGCGCAACTTCGACTTCCGCCGAGCCGCCGTTTTCCAGCCAGCTGACCGGCCGGCTGATGGAGCCGATTTTCAGAACGCCCGAACCGGCCCTGCCGCTGGCGTTGCCGAAACGCACGTTCACCCGCGCGGTTTTTTTGGCGATGTCCGGGTAGGCCTGAACATCGTCAATCCACACCGGGCCGGTTGACGAAAGCGTCAGGTTGCCGATCAGCCCGTTCCAGTTGCCCTGCGTTTCGTCCGATACGCTGTGGGCCCGGGCGCCGACATCCACCAGCAACCGGTTATCCACGCGGATCGACAGCCGGTGACGCCCCGGCGCGAGGCCGGTGCCCAGGTCGTAGACATGCGGCACCGAAAGGCTGACGTTCGACCCGAGCGGCCGGTCATCCAGCCACGCCTGTGTGGTCCAGTGCGCCCGCTCCAGCGTCAGCACAACCCGCCGGCCCTGCCAGCCCGCCGGGATTTCGATATCGCGCTGATACCAGGCCGCACCGGTGTAGTGCTTGTCCGGCTGCAGAAAGAAGGGAATCTTGATGTTGCCGGGCTGGCGGTACTTTTCGTACTGCGGCAAGGTGAGCCAGCGTTCCACGCGGGTTCCGCCGGTCCACTTGGTCGCCACGGTGATGTCGTCGCCGAAGCCCTGATTCTGCAGCGCGCCCGGCAGCTGAATCCGGTCGGCGAGATTCTTGCCGAACCACTTTTCCGCCACGCCGGCATCCTTCCGATCGAGCGCAAAGCGCCATTCGCCGGCCAGAGATACGGAGTCTGCCGCCTGCGCCAGCGCGGCCCCCAGAACAATCGACGAGAGCCAGGCCGCGAATCTTGTGTTCCGCATGTGTGATTCCTTTATTCCAATACGGCTTACGGATTGCGCATCGCGTCGAACATCGCCAGCAGGTTGGCAACCGGGGTGCAGGCCTGTACGTTGTGGATCGAACAGAAAACGAACCCGCCGCCTTCATTGAAAATTTCAACCCGCTCGCGGACCTGCGCCCGGACTTCGTCCGGCGTTCCGAACGGCAGGGTGTGCTGCGTATCGATTCCGCCGCCCCAGAACACCAGCTTGTCGCCGTAGTTTTTCTTGAGCTTCCGGGGATCCATGCCGGTGGCCGAGCACTGCACGGGATTGAGGATGTCGAATTCCGCCTCGACGATTTCGTCCAGCAGCGGCCATACGCCGCCGCAGGAATGCATAAAGGTTTTCCAATTCGTGTTGGCGTGAATCCAGCCGTTGACCTTTTTCTGGTACGGCAGAAACAGCTCGCGATAGGTTTCCACCGAACAGAACGGGCCGTTTTGGGTGCCGAAATCCGTGCCGTTGGTCTGAATGACGCTGATCCGGTTGCCGACGGCCTGATGAAGCCGGGCCAGATTTTCGATGGCGACTTCGGCCTGCCGCTCAAAAACCGCTTTCACATAATCCGGCTGCGAGGCGGTGGTGATATACCACTCTTCGACATCCCGTATGCCTTTGGGATTTTTCAGGAAGGTCGCCGGAACCAGCGCCACATCGCCGAACGTCAGCCCGCCGAAGGTGCAGAAGAGGGCGCGGTCGGTTTGCTCATAAAGCGAGATCGCCCGGCGCGCATAATGATCGAGCTCGGAGTCGGCAATGGGAGAAAACTCTTCGGTGTTATCGGCCGGATTGAGATTGTCTTCATCAATCGGCTGCTGCCGAATGATGGCATCGAAAAAATACCCGCCCGCCGGCATGCGTCCGCTGGGCTTCACGGAACGGTCGTTCTCCGGCCATTGAAGCAGGTCGCCGTTGGGCTCCAGCACCGTATTGAAATCGACAGGAACCAGCACCGGCGTGCCGTCGTTCATGCGCCATTCCTTCATCTCCTTCGCCGGAAAGCCGAACATCGTGCCGGTTCCGCACAGCGACACGGTATCGATGCCGAGCGCATCCTGCAGGTCCGGCGCAATCTCGCCGAGCATCTGGTAAATCTCGACGACCTTGACCGGCGTGCCGGGCTTGTCGAGGCCGAGCGCCTGCCGGAGCTGATAGACCATACTGACGTGGATACCGGTCTGGAACCCTCCGCCGAAATCCACGGCGAGTTTATCCGGTTGTTTGTGGGCGCAGGTTGCTTCGATTCGTTCGCGTGACGTCATGTTTTTCTCCTTCATAATCTTGTGTTGAGCCGACGCAACGGCTCCGGCCTGCATTCATTGCAGACTGTTTTCAGGCGCCCGACCGGGGCCGCCTTCGGATGCGATACCGATCGGTTCGCAGTTTAATCCACCAGCTCGCGCTCGATCTGCTCCAGCGTCTTGCCTTTGGTTTCCGTCAGCCGGGCCCGGCAGAAGAAATAACCGGCGGCGCAAATTCCGGCATAGAGCCAGAAGGTTCCGGCCGACCCGAGCAGTGCGTTCAGCGCCGGAAAGGTGTACGTCAGCGTGAAGCAGCCCGTCCAGAGCGCAAAGACGGCGATGGACATGGCGGTGCCGCGGATGCGGTTGGGGAAAATCTCGGACAGCACCACCCAGGTCATCGGCGCCAGCGTGCAGGCATAGCAGCCGATGGCGGCGATCACGAGGATGACGGGAATCAGACCGGGCA
>DAONGM010000031.1:0-14760 GCA_035404105.1 Pontiellaceae bacterium | reverse complement strand
GCGGCGTGGCCTTCGCCCAGCGCAACCGACCAGAGAATTTCCGGGCCGGACTCCGGCCAGCTGTCCGCCAGTTTCACCTCGGCTTTACAGATGTTATCAGAATCCGGACCGCGGAAACGCGGCCACGCACCGGGCAGACCGGACGGAACGCCGTCGAATTTTTCAAGCGTTCCGGTCAGATCCACGTTCAGGTTGCCGGCGACGGGTTGTTTCGTTCCGGCAGGACTGCCGTCCATGCCGGGCAGACTGCGCGTCAGTCCGCGCGCCGGATCATACGCGAACCAGCGTGAAAGCAAATAGACAGCAAGCCCGCCGCATAGAATGAGGACGGGCAGCGTCGCCATCAGACTGGTTGTCTTTTGTTTCATGCTTCGGGCGCATTCAGGAAACACATCCGGTCTGTTTCATTTCAGATTCAGACACTTCATCACGGTGTGATCCCGGACAAGCAGTTTGCCGCCGGACAGAGCAATCGGCGCCCAGGTCTGTCCTTTTTCGGGCAGAACAGCGGCCGACGCAAGTACCTTGAACTCTTTCGGCGAAGCTTCAATCAGATGCAGCTTCCCGGAATCGCCGTCGAGACCGATCAGCATTCCGTCGGCGGCAATAATATTCAGATCATTGAACGCAGGACCGCCTTCGGCCTTGCCGCTCTCCCACTTTACATTTCCTTCCAGATCCATGCAGACGAGTCCCCGCCGGGGGTTTTTCGTTGTGCCGCCGACAAACAGATAATTGTTTACAAAAACCGGCTGCTCAATCTGTGTCGCCGCGCGTTCGGTTTTAAACAGTTCTTTGATTTCGCAGCCGCCCTCTTTTTTCTCCACCTTAATCAGCGCGGAAACGGATTTGTAGCCGGATGTGATGAACAGCGTATTGCGGTTAACCTGGACCGGATGGGGAATCGGAGCCTCGCAGGACCAGCCTTCATAACTCCAAAGCACCTTTCCGTCTTTCGGCGAAACGGCAAAAACATATGTGGGGAGCGGCGTTCCCTTTGGCTCCTCGTTCTCCGCGGCCGCAGCCGCAGCCGCAGCCGCATCCGCCGGCTTGGCGCGGCGGGCCGGTTTCGCAGGCTTGGCCCCGCCCGCTACCATAAGAATCTGCTCTTCACCGTCGATGGAAATCATGGCTGGCGAAACGTACCCGTCTCCGGAGAATCCGGGCGTTTTCCAGACTTCCCTGCCGGAGTCTTTATCCAAAGCCACCAGACTTGCGGTTGCCGTCAGCGGCGCGATGATGACCAGATTTCCGGCCAGTACCGGCGACTGAGCAACTCCCCAGCCGCTCCGTTTTCTGCCGTATTCTTTAATCAGGTTGTGCTGCCACTTTATCTGGTGAGATTTTAAATCCACGCAGACCACTGTTCCGAGAAGCGTCACGGCATACAGGGTGTCGTCCGTTACCGTCGGCGTACCGCGGGTTCCCGGATACTTTTTATCCACCGATCCGGGATCGTCAAACGAACAGGTCCAAAGCTCCTTGCCGGAATCCAGCGCAAGACACCGAACACTGCTGCGGACTCCGTCGTGCTCCAGCAGATACACCGAACCGTTTTTGACAGCAGGACCGGCATAGCCGCTGGTCACCTTCGCACTCCACAGCACGGCAGGACCGGCGGCAGGCCAGCTGTGCGCCAGTCCGGTTTCCGTCGACGTATTGTTCCGGTCCGGTCCGCAAAACTGCGGCCAGTCCGCGGCGAACACCGTGGTAAAAAAAACAAGCCCTGCCACTGTACAAATCCCTGCTTTATGCACCATCTGCCGACTCCTTGTTTAAATCAACCCGTGCGCCATTCTATGAACGCGGAGTGTACCTTTGAAGCGCCTCCACCGTAAAGATCAGCGGATACATTTTCTCCGAATACCACAGACGCGCAAAGTACAGCCCGATCGGCGCCGCCGGAAATACCGTTCCGTTTCCCGTCATTTCCAGCAGCCGCTCCAGTCCTTTCCCTGTCAGACCCGCCGCCAGCGCGGTTTCCTCAACCGAACTTCCCCAGCCGCCGTCCGGATTCTGCGCGGCTTCCAGCCAGAGAAATCCGCGCCGCCTCATTTCTCCGACAACCGGAAATTCGGCCTCATCCAGTTCGCGCAGCGCTTCCAGCACACGAACCGTTCCGTAAACCGGATTTTCATGATTCCGGTTCGCCTGACTGCCGAACCAGAGCGGAAGCCACGAACCGTCGGCGCGCTGCTGCTTTTTCAAATAACGCAGACCCCGGCGGATCGAGTGTTCTATTTCTGCAGAAAGTCCGGAATCAACGGCTCCGCGCCAAACGATAAACGCGCGGATCATGTGCGCCGTCAGATCCGGACAGCTGCGGTCGAACGGCAGTTTTCCCCAGCCTTTACAGAACGTCGGCATTCCGCCGTCACGGTTCTGCAAATCCAACAGCCACCGAATCCCTTTTTCGGGCGCGTCCGCATCGCAGCCCAGCCGGCGGAGTGCGATCAGCGCGGCGGCCGTATCATCCGCGTCGGGCACTCCGCCTTTTTCATAGGTCCAGCCCCAGCCGCCGGGCGCGGCATGAGTGAACGGATGTTCCTCTTGCCGCTGATTCTCCAGCAGATACGACCGGATGCTGTTTTTCTGTTTGTCCGGAAGATCGCCGTCCAGCGCGCGGACCGCCAGCGAGGTTACCCAGGTTGAAAGATTAACGTCGATCGGCCAGCTGCCGTCTGCGCGCACCGTGTTTTCCAGAAACCGGAAACACGACTGCGCCGCCGGATGACGGCCGTATCCCGCAGCCGACAAACTCATCGCCACGAACCCGGTCAGCGGCGCGGCTTCGAGAAAGCCGCCGCTTTCGGGCTGAATTTTCTGCAGAATGTCCAGCGCGCGCGGAATGATCCGCTGCCGGACAAACGAACCGTGCGCCGGACGGCTGACATGCCGTACCAGCCCGATCGCAATCAGCGCAGGCAGCGCATAGCTGACCACCGGAAGCCGGAGAAATCTGTAGAAGCGGTGCGGAAATACCGCCAGCTCGAACGGAAGCTGCGGCACAACCGACCAGTCGTCACCCAGCTTTCCCGCAAGCATGCACATCGTCAGAATCGGAACGGAAAAGGTGCGGTCGGCACCGTAGTGTTCGAGAATAGACCGGACAACTTCCTGCGGCGTACCGGTCTCTTCATCCAGCACACAGCGGCAAAGCAGCGTCGTCGTAAAATTGCTCGGACTCTCCGGAGTGTCGCCCCAGCCGCCGTCGGCATTGCGATGGGTTTTCAGCCACTGAAATCCGCGTTCCGCCAGTCCGGTTTTCCCGGCAGTCTTCAGCGCAAACGAAGCCACCGCCGTCGCCAGCGCGGAACTCGACAGCTCTCCTTCCCAGCGGCCGGCCGGCGTCAGCCCGGCAAGCAGCAACTTCCGCGATGAGGCCAACGCCGCTTCAAAATGTTTTTTCTCCGCGCCCATTTCTTATCTTTCACAAGCCGGATCTACGGGCTTCGCCCTAAGTTCCGGCTTTACCCGGTACTGCCGGAACTCAGCCGTACCCGGCGTGGATCCGGCAATCTCCGGCTCAGATTAATTCCTTAACCGATTCGTCCAGACAATACCACGGCCATTTCCGCCAGTCGGTCACCAATCCGGCCTTCATCGGATTGTTTAGAATATACCGGATCGTTCCTTCAAATTTTTCCCGGTTTCGAATCCAATGATCAAACTGTTCACGCGCCCAGAACGGCCCGCTTCTGCCAAGAATCTGATTCACTTTGTGCGCTGAAAACCGTTTGAAATGAGCAAGATCATTCGGGAGCTCGCCGGAGCGCCCGTCCTCACTGCGCATTAACAGGTGAAGATGCGTTGGCATCACAACCCCGGCATAAATGCGCCAACCGCGTTCTGCGCGGAGCCAGTCCAGATTTTTCAGAACCATCGAGGCGATATCAGGATCAGCCAGCCATGCTCTTCCCGATTCGCACACATCCAGAATTTTTTCTAATTTCAAAAACTGTCTGCGCTGCAAATGAAGAAGTTTCGGCGAATCCGGCGAGGAAGCTTCCAGACTATTTCGCTTTTCCTGCAACGTCCGCATAACGGTTTGCGGAAGTGTTCCATGCAGACGGATGGTAACAAAGTATGACCGGTCTGACACCAGCCAGTGAGGCAGGTTCCGCCGGAAGAACTTCACTGTGTTTTCCATCCTTCTCTCCATCTGAAGCCGGAGCTACGCGCTTCGCGCTAAGCTCAGGCTTTACCAATTCCCACTCATAAGCCGAACCTGAAAGTTCCGGCTTTATTAAAGTACTGCCGGAACTCAGCCGTACCCGGCGTGGATCCGGCAACCTATTCCATTAAACATCCGAGACTGAGCAGCGCGTAAAAGGTATATTCGACGTCTTCGAATTCGTCCGTCACATGTCCGGCGAAGCCGCCGCTGTCACGCCAGAGAGATTCGATAAATTCCATACACGGTCTGCGGACGGGATCGAGATCCGCCCGGAGAATCCGCAGCGCAAAAAGCGCGGTGGCGGTGGAAAGCAGGTCGGCGGAATTCAGCTGATCTGTCGCGGCGAAGCCGCCGGAACGGCAGACCCGGTTGAGCAATACCCCGGCGGCGACTTTTTCTGACGTCCGGTTGACGATGACCGCCGCGGCCAGATTCGGCGTCGGATCCGCAAGTGAAACGGGTTGCGGCGCAGCCGGCAGACGGGCGATCCCCAGACAGTCGCCGGTCAGCTGTTTCAGGAAAAAATCATATGCGGATTCCGCCGGCAGCTCTTCCATGTTCCGGAAAAGCTGCCGCCGCGTTTTACCCGTCATGGGGAAAGCTGTGCGCAAGCGGATCAGACAGCACAGATGAACGAGATCAAGCTCTTCGCCCAATCCGAACGGCCGGATATATTTCCAAAGCGGCCACACCGGAATACGCCAGCCAAGAGCCTTCAGCCCGGCGGCGGCGAAGACGGTGTAGTAGAGATCGCTCTCCGCGCTTTTCCCTCTGAATCCGCCGCCGGGATTCTGCCGGCTGAGGATGAAGCGGGCGATTTCGCTGCGCGATTCCTGTTCCAGAAACCGGCGGGAACAGGCGGCAGTGCAAATCAGGCGGTCGGCCAGAGACTGCATGGCGTCATCCTCCGCCCAGCATTTTAGCGGCAACCCGCCGGAGCAGACTTTTGAGCAGCGCGTTTTTCAGCGGATTGAGCGCGCGGACGGCTTCGTTTTTATAATGCTCGAGCAGCTGCGCCGCTTTTTCGGGAATCATCAGCTCATCAAAGAAATGGCTCAATTGCGCGGTTTCAGCGGTCAGCCGGAGCGACGGCGAATGGTCGTTGGCCAGCGCAAGCAGCAGCGAAGCGCGGAGGTCGCGCGCTTCGCCGGATTTATATTCTTCAAGGTCGTCGCGGATCTGATAGGCGATGCCGAGCGATTCGCTGAAAGACTGAAGCGTTTCGAGCAGCGCGCGATCCGCCCCGGCGGCGACGGCGCCGAGCAGAAGCGCCGCGCCGAAGGCCGGCGCGGTTTTGCGGCGGAAAATTTCAATGATTTCTTTTGAGGTGAACGTCTTGCCGTTCGCCAGACCGTAGAGTTCCTCGCCCTGCCCGATACAGAGGGTGCGGTGGTTTTCGGCGGCGATGCGCAGCAGTCCGGCGGTGCGGGTTTCAACCGAGGCGATCCAGCGGTAGCCTTCGCCGACCAGCAGGTCGCCGGCGTTGATGGCGACGGCGAGGCCGTATTGCCGGTGAAGCGCCGGTTCGCCGTAGCGCAGGTCGTCGCCGTCTTCGATATCGTCGTGAATAAGCGAGGCTTTGTGGAAGCATTCGACGGCGATAGCCAGGCGGCGGACTTCGTCGGGCAGTTCGGTCGTGCCGCCGTTGAGCGCGCTGTAGGTGCAGGCCAGCAGATAGGGCCGCCAGCGTTTGCCGTCTTTGAGCAGCCACTCGCAGGCGATCTGTCCGGTACGGGTTTCTGTATTCCAATCGCCGGAAGCGGAGAACCATCCGTCGACGACTTCGCGCAGACGGACAGTATCAAGCGTGTTTTTCCAGGGTGTGGAGGATTTCAGCCTGATCGCATCGCGGACATGCTCGACGTCGATTTCCGTTCCGGCGCAGCCGTCGACGGTCAGCGGAATCGCGAGACCGGGAATGGCGCCGTCCGCCATGCGCGAAAACGATTTTTCCAGCGCGGAGAGACAGCTGACGCCGACGACCGCATCCACTTTGCCGCCTTCCAGCAGTCTGGAAACGACCGTCGAACCTTCCGCGATCAGTACGACGTAGCCCAGTTCTTCGGCCAGCGCCTGAAGTCCGCCGATATTGCACCGTCCGCACTCTTCGCAGAGCAGGCCGAACTCATCGGGTTTGGCCGGACATTCTTTGACGTCGCGCAGGCATTGCGGAAGAAGGAGCAGGCGGCGTTCGTACGGAATGGCGGCGACGGTGTCGCGCCAGACTTCGTTGTTAAGCAGCACCATCACATAGTCGATCAGCCCCGGATGTGCGGCGATGTTTCCGGCATGGTCGCGCAGTTCTTCCATCGAGAGCGGCGGCACCAGCTGATGTTCCGCGGCGTACTGAGAAACAGCAAGCAGAACCTGCTCGCGTTCGAACCGGTCCGCCGGAACCCCGTATTTTGCCGCCGTTTGTTTCATCACCCGTACGCTCCGAAACCGAAAAACCAGTGCCGCTTTGCAAAACGGTAGGCCCGGCTGCGCTCCGGAATTTCTTCGCCGGGCTGATGATGGCTGCCGCAGGAACACGTCCGGCCAAGCTCGGCCAGCAGTGTGCCGCGTCCGGAGCTGTCGACCGCGCCCGTGCTTCGGATAAAGTCCGCGAGCTGACCGGGGTGCTCCATGATGATGCAGCCCTGCGTGGTTTTGCAGCACATCCTGCGGAAGTCGGCGAGGAATTTGGAACGGTTGAAAAGGTCGTAAAGTCCGGTTCCGTCGCCGATGTTGTCCCTGGCGAACTGAAGCGGCGGACACGGTTCGATGTATCCGTCGGGACTGACGTGATTGGCGATGCCGACCGCCGCCGGGCAGAGCGCTCTGCCCTGATCGTCCCAGTAGGCGTCAACCACCACCAGCGGCGCTGTGAGGCGGATATCAACGATGAAGCGGCGCAGGCGGGTGATCTGTTCCGCGTCGAGCGCGAGTTCCGGCGACGGATTCGGGCCGACGGGGCGGTAGATGTAATACCAGAGATAGTGCGCGCCGAGCGCGGCGGCATCGTTCACAAATTTTCCGGTGGCGAGGTCGTCGATGTTGGATTTGCAGACGCTGGTGCAGACGCCGGTGACGAGCCGGTTCGCGCGGCAGTTGGCCAGTCCCGCCAGCGTCTGTTCATACACTTTGTTTCCGCCGCGGCGCACGTCGCTGACTTCTTCAAGCCCTTCGATGCTGATCAGCGGACTGATGTTTCCGATGCGCCGCATTTCTTTCGCGACGGCATCGGTGATCATCGTGCCGTTGGTGAAGAGCAGGAAATAACAGTCGGGATGTTTTTCGAACACCTTGAAGAGGCCGTCATAGAGCAGCGGCTCGCCGCCGAGGATACCGAAGAAGCAGGAGCCCTGCGCCTTGCATTCCGTAATGACGTTATCGAGTGTGCCGGGCGCGATCTGTCTGGGCGGATTGGTTTGCGACACCCAGCACCCCTGGCAGGCGAGGTTGCAGGCGTTGGTGACCGACAGAAACAGAAACGCCGGAAAATATTCGCCGCGCTTCAGGCGCTTCTGGAATTTTTCGATGGAGCGCATTCCTTTGAAGCCGAAGTTGTAGATGAACTTCCACAGCAGCCGCTTGTCCGGCTCGGTCAGCATCCGCTTCATCAGAGTCGCGCTCATGCCTTGTCCTCCGAACATTTCTTCCGTTCCGCCAGCGCCTGTTCGACTTTCTTCTGATCGAGCAGCGAGCGGCGCTTCTGCTTGCGGGCATTCAGCGCGGCGTAAACATCGCCGCCGAGAATTTCATCGACGTTGATTCTGATGTTCGCTTTGAGCGCTTCCTCGTCGGAAATCTCCGCCCCGTTGATCGGCGCTTCGCCAACCTTCGGGAAAATGATCGCGGCGGCGGGACAGATCCGCGCGCAGGCCGGGCAGTTGTTTTTGCAGCTGTGCGGATTCACTACGCGGATTTTCCCGGCGGAATCCTTTTCGTAGACACCGAACAGGCAGAACTCGAAACACTGCCCGCAGTTCGTGCAGCGGTCTTCGTCCAGAACCGGGTACCAGGCGGTATCGGATTCAGCGGACGGGCCGCCGGACGGAATGCGAAGGTTGATAAATTCTGTATTTTGCGGAAGCGGAAAGCCGGCAAAGGCGAACAGCGCGCGGACTGCGCGCGGATGGCAGGCGCAAACAACCGGCGCATCCGCACCGGCGATTTGTCCGAGAACCGGGTCTTTTGCGGCCGCCGCCCCGCAGAGATCGGATACCGGGATCGCCCCGTCCTGCCGCAAAAGCGGTTCGAGCGCCTCCCGGTTGAGCAGGCGGCGCCCGGCGCAGCGGCAGATCAGGAGTGTCTTATTTGCTGACATCGATCGCGACGAGCGTTCCCTTGTCATTGCGGCAGTAAATGATGCCGTTCGCCAGTACCGGTGCGGTCCAGCAGAGCGGGCCGATTCCGGTGTCCAGTTTCGAAATCTCGTTATATTTCTTGGCGGAGACGTCCACGAAGCTGAGCGATCCGTCTTCGTCGAGTACGATCAGTCTGCCGTCGGCGGCCATCAGCGAGCCGAAGCTGACCGGCGCGCTCCACTTCTCGGAACCGTCGGCGGCGGAAACACAGCGCAGGACGCTTTTCCCTTTCGCCTGTCCGTCGACACCGTAAATAAAGCCGTCGATACAAACACAGCTGCCGAAATGCGCTTTGATCAGGCTGTTTTCCCAAACCGGTTTCAGCGCGCCGGAGGAAAAGTCGAGCATCGCGCAGCCATGATCGTAACCGGAGGAAATGAAAATCCTGTCGCCGATGACAAGGGGATCCGCTCCGTTAATCTTGTATTTGGTTTCCCAGTCGAAGGAGCTGATTTTTTTCCCGGTCAGGGCTTCGACGATCTGCAGGCCGGACGCCGAGAAGATCGCGGCGCAACGTGTTCCGTTGCGGTCAAAGAGAACGGGTGAGGCATAGCTCGCCGCGCCCTCACTCTTCCATTTGATTTTCCCGCTGTTTTTGTCGACAGCCATTCCGGTTTCGCCGGCGTTGAGCAGAATCAGATCCTCTTCGATGACCGGAGAAGAAGACAGGCCCCATTTGATGTTCTGACTGCCGGATCCGGCGAGCACATCCGTTTTCCACTTCACCTTGCCGGAACCGGCGTCGAAGCAGATCAGCTGGCCGTCACGGCTGAGGGTATAAACAGAATCTGCATCGCACACCGGAGTTGCCCGCGGGCCTTTATAAGGTCCCGGCTGGCAGGAATAGGAATAGGACCAGATTTCATTTCCGGTTTTGGCATCAAGACAGTAGACCGTGTCGGTCTTCTCATCGCCGGACTTCAGACCCATCGTGTAGAGCCTGCCGCCTTTAACACTCACGGAGGAATAACCGTCGCCCAGCTCCTTCGTCCAGAGTTTTTTGGCGTTCTTCGGGTTCCAGCCGGTTTCTTTTGAAATTCCGTTACGGTCCGGGCCGCGCCAGACCGGCCAGTCGTTGCAATATCCGCCGGCAGCGATCGCGGCAACCATCAAACTGAGCATCCATTTTCCCATAGAATCCTCCTGACCGCTCTGCGGCGGCTATTGTGCGTCAAGAAGACCAAATTCAGCAGTTTTTTACACTCCTTAACTTCCTGAATTTTGGGAAGAACCCTTTTGCGCTATTCATCTTTCCGGTGGCAATCGAACCCGATCTGCCGGTTTGACGGCTCCGGCGGCGGAGCCAGCAGCGGCTGGAGCTGTTCCCAGATCACACCAAGCGCCCGGTCGTGTTCCAGCAGGGTTTTATCGATTTCCGCCAGCCGCTTGAGAATCGCCGCATTAGCGGCCAGCTGTTCGCGCATCCGGACAAACGCCCGAACCACAAACACGCTCATCGCCACCGCTTCCGGACTGTTCAGCACGGTCGCCGCCATAATCGCGCCGTGTTCGGTAAAAGCGGCAGGAAGCTGATGAGAAAACTTAACCTGCACGAGGTGGTCACAATTTGTGACCACCTCTTCTTTTTCATCCTCGGTCAGCCGGAACATAAAATCCTCCGGGAACCGGTCGATATTGCGTTTAACCGCCTGGTTCAGCGCTTTGGTCGATACGCCGTAAATTTCCGCGAGATCGGCGTCCAGAATTACCTTCTGGTTGCGCAGGGTCAGAATCAGAGGTTCAATCAGTTTCAGTTCGTTCATGTCAGGCCGTCTCCGTAAAGCGTCAGGAAAGCTTCTGACATATCTTTACAAGCCTTGGAGGCTGAAAAGGCGGCCGGCTACCAGAACCAGTAGGCGCCGGTATGGACGGCGTACCAGCCGAGCAGGCCGTTGGTGAAAGCGTGCGCCCAAATCGCGGCCCAGATGTCGCGGGTTTTCACCATCAGCCAGGTGAAAAACAGGCCGCAGAGAAAGCCCATCAGCCATTCGTTGTGTTCGACAGCGAAGAGCGCGGCGACCAGGATGCACATTTTCGAGTCCATCACGCCGGGGTCTTTCCTGAAAAACGGGCTGCCCTGCATCCAGCGGTAGACAAAGCCGCGGAACATGAACTCTTCGATGGCGCCGATCACCAGCGTCGTGCCGAGCATGTGAATCCAGAAGAGCGGCCAGCCGGTAGCGCGCGGGTCGTAGTGATAAAGGCCGTTCGCGCCCAGCTCCAGCGGTTCGCGCAGCTTGCCGAACTTGGTCAGCCCGACCAGATAGCGCTCGTAGAATTCGCTGATTTTCGGGAAGGCGCTTTTGAAAAATTCCGATTCGAGCCCGACCCAGAACACAAACACCAGCAGGCCGACCGCCAGCGCGAGCGGAACGTTTTTGAGCTGCGGCGGCGTGTACCAGCGCCACGGCCGGCAGATCAGCAGGAGAATAATGCCGCCGGCGGTCTGAACGGCATAGCGCGTTCCGGACGGATCGCCCAGCAGCGACATCATCAGCAGCCAGGCCATAAACGGAATAACGTGCGCCCAGACGGCCCGGTCGTTTTCCTTATCCAGCTCCGGCGTCCAATCGGCTTTGGTTTTGGCAGACATGGGCGGAAACTACCGGACGCCTTTGCGGCAGAAAAGTAAAAACGCCCGGGGCCGTCAGTTAATAAACAGGATGGTGGCGTTCAGCGCGCCGGCAAACGAAATCCAGATGAAATAGGGTAGCATCAGCAGCGCCGCCGCAAAACTGCGCAGACTGAACAGCGCGATACAGAGCAGAATCTGGAACCAGAGCAGAATCAGAACCGCCAGCGCCAGATCCGGACGGTGCAGTCCGAAAAACACCGGAGTCCACAGCGCGTTCAGAACCAGCTGGGCGCCATAGACGGAGAATTCCGCGCGGCGGTGCTCGCGCGGTCCGCGCGTCCACGCAAAATAGCCCGCCAGACCGATAATCAAATAAAGCGCCGACCAGACCGGGCCGAACACGGCGGCCGGCGGATTCCACTCCGGCTTATACAGCGCTTCGTACCAGCCGCCGGTCTGCACAAAAACCGCGCTCAGCGCCGGAAGAAATGCAATCCCGACAAACAAAACAACCTGTCCTGCCCGCTTCAGCATTTTCATGCGCGGAGTCTATCCGAGACATTGGGCCGGAGCAAAAAGAAAGCAACCCCGCCTTTGCGTCTTCCACCCCCAGCGGCCGTTCCCCCACGCCCATACGCGGCACGGTTCCGGCTTTTGCCGAGGCCGATGAATCGGTATGCCGCGAGGAACTGACGACCGCGGTTGTTCCGCGCTGAGGCCCTTCCGCAGCAAAGACGGCCCGACATAAAACAGAGTACAGGCCGTAATAGCAGGTAGATCTGTTTCTTATTTCTTTATTCAGTGGGCGCTTTCTGAAAAACCGCGATTTCCGAAAAACCGGCGTTCATGGTTTTCGGTCCAACCCGGGTGATAATGACCTCCATCCACTTGACGATTTTTTCCGGAAAATTCAGCTGGAAAGGTGCCGTGCCGTCGTTAGGCAGTTCGCCGACCATCGCGCTGGTGCCATCGCTGAAATTAATCCACGCAGCCAGCACCTGATCCTTTTCATTAGGCCGGTCAAACAGCCAGACATCTTCGATCTTCACCGGTTTGGCCCAGGTCAGTTTCACTTTTGCGCCGGTGGTCTCCTGATTACTGGTCCATTCCGCCGCCGGATTGTCGGGAAGCCCTTGCGCCACGCCGTCCACAAGAGCTTCCGGCAGAGAACTGCTTGCTGAGGTAGATGCTGCAACCTTGGCGGAGCGCGCCAGATTCAGATCACTTTTCAGCGCTTGCGCCTGAGCTTCGAGCGCCTTGGCGCCTTTCACTTGCGGAAAGGCGACGCGCCGAAGCAGGTTCACGCCCATCGGCTGAAGTTCCACCGGCTCGCTCTGGCCGGTTTTCCGGTTGATCAGGCGGCCGGTCAGTCGCACCGGCGCAGTGATCCATGGGTTGCCTTGCACTGCGCTTTGAACACAGTTGAACGCTTCGCCTTTTTCCTCTGCGGCGTAGTCCCAGAAGGCTCCGGCCTTGGGCGTGTATTCATAATCCCCAAAACCGGCCACCGGATAGGTCTTGATCTGTTTGCTTTCGGAGGGAATCGGCAGCGCATACACCAGCGGACCGCGTTTCCAGTACACTTCGCCGTTGGCCATCGTCTTGCGTTCGACATCCGGCTTAAACGAAACGGTAATATGGTCGCCTTTCTTCCACTCTTTGGTGAGTACGCGCCAGCCGCTGTCATCCACCATGGTCGCGCCCGCCGCGACAACATTCATACTGCCCGCCCAGGCGGGAATTCGCAGACGGATACTGCAAGCGACCGGCTTCTCCGGCGTGACCGTCATCCGTATTTCGTCTTCGAACGGATAGCCGGTGTCAGACGTGATTTGAATCTTTACGTCCTTGATGCTGGTCCGAAGCTCGTTCGGCGCATAGTTCACCGCCACCAGACCGCGGCCGTCGGCGGTTTTCATCCACAGCCCGTCGGTAAAATAGGGGAAGAAGCACAGGGCGCCGACCGAGCAGCAGGCGGCCACTTCTTCGTGGGTCGGCGAGAGCTTCATGCGTCCGCCGTTCTTTTTGGAGACCGCTGCGTATTGGTTATCCACTGAACAGTATTGATTGCCTTTGCCATCCCGCAACCGTGCGCCTTGCGCGTAATTAAACGCCAGCACCTCAGCGGCATCGGCCGCTTTTACATCCCGGGTCTTTTCCACGCCGGATTGTAACGTGAAGACCAGAAATCCCTGCGTACAGTATTCGCTGCCGATATACGGACTGCCGGCCCGTTCAAGAATATCTTCATCACTGATGCACGCGCCGCCCGCGTTTTGATGGCGCGACAGTTTAAGTAAAAAGTTGTCTGCCGCCGCCCGGTATTTCGCCTCGCCGGTGGTATAGGCCAGGAAAAGCGGAACGCGCATATGCTCCACCGTATGTGCGCCGTGGCCGTTCAGCGGCTTGTTCGGGTCGGAAAGATTCTTCAGCAGCGAATCGAACTCGCGGACCTCCGGTATAGCGTTATAGCCGTCGTACATAAACTTGGCGAACGCCACATAGCTCCGGTCGCCGGTGAGCCGGTAGAGCTCTTCGCAAACGTCCACAAACATCAGGCTGTGCGGCGGACCGCCGCGCCCGATGCTGCCGGGCCAGTACGGCCGATCCGGACCGTATTTTGACATCACCAGCTTCGTCGCGCGCTGCACGGCGCTGAGTACATCTTCCCGCCCGGTCAGCTCATAGTAGGCCAGCAGTCCGCGGTAAAGACACGCCTGTGTCCACAAGTCACCGTTCTGTACGTGAATGGGCGACTGGAACCGTTCAGCTTTCGGCATAACACCGAGATAGCCGTCCGCTTCCTGCATCGCGAGAATCTGCGTGACGAGTTCATCCGCCCTGCGCTTGGCGGGTTCATCGCCGGAGAGATAGGCGGCGCGAACCAATCCGTCGAGCCAGACGCCGGTTGTTTCGCCGGGCCACCAGGTTTTATCCGGTGTCGTTTTTTTCGCGCTGTCGAAAAACGTCGGCAGAATATGCTTCGGCGTCAGCTTATCCATCACCGGCCCGTAGCCGTTGGTCATATCCATGCGGATCTGCTCCAGCAGCCAGCCGCGCGGCTGCACTTCGCCGACGTGGAGGAATTTAAATTGATCTGCCGGGGCCTCAGCGGCGAAAAGAGAACGGGTTGCGGCGGTAAAAAATGTGACGAGTAATAACCGGATCGGTGCGTTCATGCGGGATCTCCTTTGAAAACGGACTGTATCAACGGCCTGCACCCTATCAATCCTGAACGAAGACGGACATAGCTGAAATGAACATTCTTCATGCCGATTCCGATCATTCTGCGCTGACCGGCGGAAAGGCGCGACACCGGCACCGTCCTGTGCTACATCCTCCCGCCATGCCGATCCTCCTGAAAAACCAAACCGCCGACGAACTGCACCGCCAGCTGGGCATCACCGCCCGGCAGGCGCGCATGATTCAGGCCGTCGTCATCCGGAAAGGCCAACTGCCGGAGGTGCAGGCCGAGATTTCTGAAAAGGCACTGAAAGCTCTCCGGGCCGCAACAGAGATTCCCAACCTGACCGTTTCAGATAAACAGGTGTCGCCGCAGGACGGCTTCGCCAAATATCTCTTTCGCGGCGACGGACCCGAACCCTTCGAAGCCGTCCGCATCCCGCTGCTGCACCGCGCGGAAGATCAGAAATATATCG
>DAONGM010000030.1:0-14800 GCA_035404105.1 Pontiellaceae bacterium | reverse complement strand
TTACGCAACCGTAAAATCGCAGACGATCGGCAGGTGATCGGAAAAGCAGACCTCCGGCATCCAGCAGCGCTCAACGTCGATACCGGGGCTGTGCAGGATGAAATCGAGGTGGCGCTTGGGGTTCCAGCTCGGAAACGTCGGCGAGTTTCCTGCATGCGCATTCTTCAAACCGGTCGCGGCCTGAAACAGGCGGATTTCCTGTTCGCCCCAGAGCGCATTAAAGTCACCGGCCACGATGTGCGGTTTTTTGACCGTCTGGAGCAGATCATACAGATCGCCGAGCTGGCGGTGGCGCAGGCGCGAACCGAGCGCCAGATGGATCAGAAAAAAGGTGACGTTCTCCATCTCCAGTTCGATGACCAGCCGTTTCACGCCGCGGTCGAAATAATGGAAGGTTTCCTTATGGTCACTGTCGCGCGCCACAAAGGCATTGCCCTGATGGCTGAGGATCGGCAAATGGCGGGTCAGCGAATTTTCACCGTACTTGGAGCGGTAAACGTGATGATGCCCCAGCCGGTCGGCAATCATTTCGGCCTGGTTGTTCTTTTTTGAACGGTAGGAACCGGCATCCACCTCGACCAGTCCGGCCACGTCGGGATTCAGATCCTGCAGAAACAGCGTAATCCGGTCTAAATTTTTACCGGTGCGGCGCAGATAGCCGTTCAGCGGCGAATGCAGCTTTTTCCCGCCCGTACCGTACCGGATGTTGTAGAGCACAAATCTCATCGTCTCGCCCGTTCTGCCAGCTGTTCGATGTCGCCGGCGCCGATAATCAGCAGCAGATCGCCGGCGCGCAGTTCGCGCTGAATATCCAGCCAGGCTGCGTCGAGCGATTCACAATTTTCGACATCCGGCTTCCCGCCGGGCGGAAAATTCCGGAACAGATCCGCGGTGGTTCCGCCTGCCAGCGGTTTTTCCGAGGCGGCATAAACCGGCAGCAGCCACAGTTTATCAATACCGGCAAACGCCGGCGGGAAATCCGCCATCAGCGCTTTGGTGCGGGTGTAGCGGTGCGGCTGAAAAACGCCGAGCAGGCGCTTCGGCTTGAGGGTTTCCAGCGCGGTCTGAACCAGCGTACGGATTTCCGTCGGATGGTGGGCATAGTCGGAAATAATCGTGTAGTCGCCCTGAAAAACTTTTTCGAAGCGCCGCCGGACCGGCTTTATTTTTTCCAATGCGACAAAAATTGCGGCTTCGGATTTCCACTGCTTCGCCACTTCCAGCGCGGCACAGGCGTTGAGCTGATTGTGGCGTCCGGAGAGTGCAATGCGCAGCGGCGAAAATTGGTACGGCACCGCTTTCGGATTGCCGGCGCAGAGGCGTGTCGCGGCCGGATCCTCGGCGCAATAGACGATCTTCTGCCGGGTGTTGGCGATGAATTTTTTGAAGCACGCTTCGAAGGCCTCGACGCTGGCGTGGTGCTCCATGTGGTCGTATTCAATATTGGTGATGACCGCGATGTCGGGATGATAGTTCGCGACGGTTCCGTCGCTCTCGTCGGCCTCGACCACCATGACTTCGCCGTCTTTGGCCACGCCGTCAAAGCCGGGCACTTCGCCGCCGATGCAGTATCCGCAGCCGAGAATCTGCGCGATCATCGCCGTTGTCGTGGTTTTACCGTGCGTTCCGCTGACGGCGATGGTGATGCGGTCGCGAAGCAAAGCGGGCAGCACTTCGCCGCGCCGGCTGACCGGAACGGTCGCGTTCTTCACTTCAGGATGATCGTCCGGCACGGCCGTCGTGCGAATAATCCACTCGGCGTCCTTCAGATGATCCCGGCTATGCCCGATGAGCACCGGAATACCTTTTTCACGCAGCCAGGCGGTCTGGCGGTTTTCCTGTTCGTCGCAGCCGCTCACGCCGTGTCCGCGTTCTTTCAGCAGCAGCGCGAGGCCGGCCATTCCGATTCCGCCGATACCGATCATATGAATACGGCGGTGCTCTGAAAGCATATTGTCTATTTGCGGGCGCATTCTTCCACCACCCCGGCAAGGATTGCGGCCGCATTCAAAGGAACGTTACGCGCGGCGGAACGCGCGCTCATTTTTTCAAGCCGGGAAGGATCTTCGATCTGCGCGGCCAGATAGTCTTTGAGCCACTCAGCCGTCATATCGCTCTGCCGGATTACGTCGGCAGCACCGAATTTTTCGAGTGCGCGGGCGTTGGCGGTCTGATGATCGCTGGCCGCGTGCGGATACGGGATCAGCAGCGCAGGCAGCGCAAAAACGCCAAGCTCCGCGCAGGTAGAGGCGCCGGAACGGCAGATGGCCAGCGAGGCTTTTTCGTAAAGCGATGTCATGTCATGCGTGAACGCATGAACTTCGGCGTTTACTCCGGCAGCACGGTAACGTTCGGCTACGGCCGGTTCATCTGCCGGACCGGTCAAATGCGTAACGCTTACCGCCGGGTTCTTCAGCGCACAAATCGCCTCGGAAACAATTTCATTAATCGCGTGAGCGCCCAGCGAGCCGCCCATAACGAGCAGATTAAATCCGCTTTTCGGTGCTCTGTTTTCCGTCCGCTGAATTTCCGAACGCAACGGCATTCCGGCGGAAACCGCATTCATTCCCTTGAGATGATAACGGGTTTCTTCAAAACAGATGGCAATGGCCCGCGCTTTCGGAGCCAGCAGCCGGACGGCCCGGCCCGGCACCGCGTTGGCTTCGTGCAGAATGTACGGAATGCCGTGCAGGCGTGCGGCGAAACACGGACCGATCGATGCGTAACTGCCCATGGCCAGCACGACATCCGGTTTGTGGCGGAGCATGATAAACCAGCAGCGAAGCACCGCACCCGTAATCCGGATTGCAGTCAGCACAGACCGGAATGCGCCGAACTGGAATCCTTCCGAAGGAATGGTGACAATCCGCCCTTCCCAGCCCTGTACAGCGGTGTTTTCGCCGCCTTTTCCGGCGAGCCAGAGGGTGACGTGATGTCCGCGGTCTCTCAGGACGCGGGCGGTGGCGAGGCCGGGAAAGATGTGGCCGCCGGTGCCGCCGCAGGCGATGGCGATATGCAGGTTTTCACTCATTTGAAAAATCCGTATTTTTTAAGTTCTCCGGGAAGATACAGTGAACCGGTAAAGCAGACCAGCCGCTTTTTACCGGCATTGAGCCAATCGAGGACGGGTTGCGGCGTTGCGGCCGGCGTAATTTCCAGCCCGATCCGTTTGCCGATCTCCGCAATTTCCTCCGCTTTCATCGCGCGGTCGCCGGGCAGCGTAAACGCCCAGGCTTTTTCAACGGCGGGTTCAAGCGTTTTGAGGATTCCCTCGACATCCTTGTCCTTCATGAAGCTGAAGAAAAAGCCGTTTCCGAATCCCGGAAAGGTTTCGCCCAGAGTTTCAAAAAGCGCACGGGCACCGCAGACGTTGTGCGCGCCGTCATAAAGTACCGGCGGTTTCTGCTGAATCAGCTGAAAGCGCCCCGGCCATTTAACGGCTTCGAGTCCCCGTTTCATTTGAAGACGGATATTCTCCGCCCCGGCAAGGTCTTCGAGCGCGGCGACAGCTATGCCGCAGTTTTCGAGCTGGAAGCTGCCCGCGAGCGGCAGACGGATATTCGGGTATTCGCGTCCGCTGACTTCGATATTAATGAGCTGGTCGTCGCGCCGTTTCTCCAGCAGTTTGAAAAACACCGCATCGTCGCTTCCGAGAATCGGAGCTTTTTTCTCCAGCGCTTCTTTATAGATAACAGCTTCCGCCTCGACCGGCATCGGACCGCAGATGACCGGTACGCCCGGCTTGATGATGCCGGCTTTTTCACCGGCAATCTTTTCGATTTCGCTGCCGAGATATTCAGCATGGTCGAAGTCAATGCGGGTGATCACTGAGAGCAGCGGCTGAATGACATTCGTGGCGTCCCAGCGTCCGCCCATGCCGGTTTCGATGACGGCGTAGTCCACCTTTTCGCGTTTGAAATATTCAAAGGCCATCGCCGTGGCGATTTCAAAGAAAGTCGCCGGACGCGTGTCGAGACTTTGCGCAGCGGCTTCGACATCGGCAATGAGCTGTTCCATCACCGGATCGGGAATATCACGCCCGTTGATGCGGAAGCGTTCGTTGAAGCGGAAAAGGTGCGGCGAGGTGTAGAGACCGGTCTTAAAACCGGAAGCGCGCAGCACCGCTTCGATCATGGCGCAGACCGAGCCCTTGCCGTTGGTTCCGGCAACGTGGATACATTTCAGGCCGCGCTGCGGATTGCCGAGTTTTTCAAGCAGGGCTTCGGTAACTTCAAGACCGGGCTTGATGCCGTGCGCTGTGCGGGCAAACAGGGATTGAACCGCGGAGTGAAGACCGGTTGTGCTCATTTGTCCGTCATATAGTCGAGGATCAGAGAAACGCGGGCTTTAAGCTGGCTGCGGGGAACGACCATGTCGATGAGTCCGTGTTTTTCGAGAAACTCGGCGCGCTGGAAGCCTTCCGGCAGATCCTGCTGCGTCGTTTCTTTGATGACGCGCGGACCGGCAAAGCCGATGAGCGCGCCGGGCTCGGCGATGATAATATCGCCCAGCGTGGCGAAGCTGGCCATGACACCGGCCATGGTCGGATGCGTAAGCACCGGAATATACGGCAGGCCGGCTTTGGCGTGGCGGGCCAGCGCTGCGCTGGTTTTCGCCATCTGCATCAGACTGTAAAGACCTTCGTACATGCGGGCTCCGCCGGAGGCGCAAACCAGAATGCAGGGGCGCTTTTCGGCCGTGCAGCGTTCGATGAGACGGGTTATTTTTTCGCCGACGACGCTGCCCATGCTGGCACCGAGGAAAGAGAAGTCCATCACACCGAGACCGATGTCACGTCCGTTGAGCTTAGCTGTGCCGCACGTGACGGCGTCCTTGAATCCGGTTTTCTTCTTATTGGATTCCAGTTTGGCGATGTAGGAATCTTTCCCGGTAAAACCGAGCGGGTCGGCGGAAATCATATCGGCGTCCCACTCAACGAACGTGCCTTCATCGGCAAACATTTCGATGCGTTTCTGCCGTCCGAGGGTGAAGTGGTGGCTGCACTTGGAACAGACCTGAAGGCTTTCTTCGAGCTGCTTGGCATAAAGGATTTCTCCGCAGCCGGGGCATTTTTCCCACAGACCGTCCGGAACGTCCCGTTTGCGCACCTGAACTGTCGAATATTTTTTCTTACCGAATCGTAAAGCCATAGAAATTCCTTGGATTACTGGAGTGCCGGAAACATTGGAGCATTGGGAAATCCGTATTCCGCTGCTCCGTCATCCAATCACTCCATCTTTCTTATCCTCTCGCAACAGTTACCACATGCACCGATGCCGCCCCGCCCGTTTTGAGCGCTTTGGCACAAGCGTTGACCGTGGCACCGGTGGTCATTACATCATCAACCAGTAAAATTCTCCGGCCCGCCGGACGGGCAAAAAGCCCAACCCGAAAAGCGCCGCACACGTTAGCTGTCCGCTGGGGGGCTGTCAAACCTGTTTGGGTCACCGTCGGGCGAACGCGCCGGACAAGACCTCCTCTGAACGGAAGCCCCAGCCGCCGGGCGAGCGCAGCACCCAGCACAGCTGACTGGTTAAAGCCTCGCTCACGCAGGCGCGGAGGATGAAGCGGCACAGCTGTCACCACATCAAACGGCTGGTCAGGGTATTCCGCCTGCACACAGGCCGAAAGCAGTCCGGCAAGATCCTGCACGACCCATAAAGCATTTCCATACTTGAGAGCACGCAGAAGTTCGCCGACAGCACCTTCATAACGGACTGAAGAACGGGCGCGATCGAAAGCCGGGGTTTCACGGGCGCAGGCAAAGCAGGTATAGTCGTGCTGAATATCGCCTGCAACCGGATCGCCGCAAACAGCACAGAACGGAGGTTCGACTTTCGGTGTGTCGGAAAGACAATCCCAGCAAAGATATTTCATCGGGTCGGGATCCGGTACTCCGCAGTGAGCACAGTTGCGAGGATAAAGCAGGTCGAGCATTGAGCGATAATGGTTTGAAAACACAGAGCACCGGAAGTAAAAAACATAAAAAAAGCTGATCCTGGCGCGTGCTGCCTTCGCATTCATATAAAAGAAAACCGGTTTTTCAGAATAAAAACCGGCGGTTTAGTTGACGCTACTGTGATCACCCGTTATATTGTAAAGGTCAGTTGTATTCCAATGTAGTTTTATTCAAAAACAGGAGGAGGCATTATGATAAAGTGTATTCGGATTATGACGGTAACCGCCCTTTTGGGATGCACCGCCGCAACGGCCCAGGATGTCAAAATAGAATCCGTTGAGCTCACCGAACCTACCACCCCCATCTACCAGACTGAAGAAGGACTGGATACCATTCAGATTAAAGGGCTCTCACAACAGTCCACCTCTGAAAAAAAATGGTTCCGGATTTCTGCAAAATACTCGACCGATACGGACTGGGCTGATCGGTTGACACTTGAGTATTACGTCCTTTTCCCTAACGCGACGAATGTGATTAAAGGCGTGATTAATTATGTAGACGTCCCGAAAGGACGTGAGCATCTCAGCGAGATGTATATGCATTTCAACAGCTATGCGCGCCACTACAAGCGGGGCACCATTAATTACGCAGTCGTCGCTTTGCTAGACGGCAAACAGGTAGCCGTCGAGACAAACAAACGCTCGCCGGAAAACTGGTGGAAAGATATGCCAGTCAATCCATGCGGACTGCTGGATCGAAGCATGACGCCGTTTGTAGTGTTTAATCTGGAAAAATTTGAAGCACAGGATCTCTGCTCCTGGAAATAAAAGCGGATGAAGAAAAAAGAGTGCCGGAAACGGCACTCTTTTTTTGTCGATTTAAGGGCAAGAACACATAAAAGCCAAGGATCACTGGAAGCAAGGGGTTTGACAGGCTCTTACGGCATAAAAAGCCGTTTATATCCGCTAAACGGAAAGACGTAATCAGACTGTAAATTAAAATACCGCAACTGGAGCAAGTTTTTCATACGACCGGCTGCTGACTGAACATTTCTCTAGCGGTTATTAACCTCAGGCGATCACACAGATGTACACGGGACTTCCAACTGCGGCAGTTAAATTTACAACCTTCCGCCGATTGAACGGAAAGATGTGGCAATTTATTTTTGACAATAGTTTAAAATGTACAGATACTTACTGAGTTTTTAGTATGGAGCGCAGAGAGGTTTAATATACGTTCAACTGCTTTTACAGCCGACACGATACGGTTTACGTAACAGCAAAAAGCTTGTTGAGTCGGAAGAAAAACCTCAGGCAAAAGCAATCGGACACAGAAAAAGGAGAAGAAAGCATGCGAAAGGCAGTGATGGGGATAACGGCTCTGCTCTTGGCTACCCTGCAGAACGGGAACGCCGAGTTAGTGACGACCGCGCAGGACTATGCAGTAGACAGCGATGTGGTATTGGAAAGCGCCGTAAGAGAGGTGAAGTCTATTCCGCAGGACACGGCCAATATGGTCGGTGATGCCGTGAAGATGGTCAGCGACGAAACAGCCACTGCGGTTAACGGAGTCAAAGCTGTTTTTAGAGCCGATCCGATTGAAAAAAATGAAAAAGCTGCAGCGCTTGAAATCGCCGATGCGTGGGATTCCTCCAACGATGTAATCTTTCGTTCCTACAAGGTGTCGGAGGCTGTCGGTACCGAACTGACAACAGGAAAAGATGCTGCACCGGGAACAACCGTCGATGTGTCCGGATATTTTTCCGGCATTCAATTCCCGAAAGGCACATCCGCGATGTACCGTCCTGAATTCAAACGACTCTTCGTCCGCCAGACCCTTCAAAACATGCTTTCTATCGAAGATGCACTGGCTGAACAGCACAATGCCAAGCGCGAACTGATGGGCAAGCAGGTTGAAATCCAAACTAAATTCATTGAAGTCGGACAAAACACCCTGAACGAACTGGGCTTCAACTGGACGTTTGACAACCTGAACGGCGGCGACATGAAGATTGCCGAGAATTTATCACTGCCTGCAGGTCAATCGATCTTCGGGACCGGTCTTCGCACAGCAGCAGGCGCGGTCGGCGCCGGCACCGCTTCTGACTCTCTCGCATTTGTTAAAAACGGCCGCCTTGACTGGACTCTGGTAATCAAGGCGCTCGAACAGTCCGACGGCACTGACGTGCTTTCCGCTCCGAGTATCACCACCCGCGACGGCAAAACGGCCAATATATGGGTCGGCGAACAGCGTTCGGTGCCGAAATCATTTGCAGCCAAACAACAAAACACCAGCATTTACATCGAACACAGCGACTTCAGTTCGGATCTTATGGGCGTTCAGCTTGAAGTGACTCCTGAATTGCGCAAAGGCGGGCTGATTGATCTGGATCTCAAACCAAAAGTGATCGACCTGGTCGGATACGATAATTATCAGATTACCCCCGGCAATGCGCAAATCACGCGAATGGCGGTAGGAAATACGACGATCGCAACCAATGTACCTCTCCCCGACTTGTTCGGTCAGCTGCCCTACTTCCGTCTGCGCGAAATGACAACCAAAGTGACGGTTGCCGACGGCAGCACGGTTGGCATGGGCGGATTGATTTATGACAAAAAGGAAACCTATAAAGATAAGGTTCCGGTTCTGGGCAGCATCCCGCTGATCGGCCGCCTCTTCCGCTCGGAAGGCGAAAAGACCGTAAAACGTAATCTGATGATCTTCGTGACCGCCACCGAGGTAGACGTGAACGGACGCCGGGCCGCCGATCTGGCAATGAAGAAATAACATTGTTTTTAAGGAGAAAACCTATGCGAAATGTATTTAAATTTCTGATGGCTGGCGCGCTGATCGCCGGCACCGTCACCGCTCAGGAGAAATCCGCGAGCGTCGAAAGTGTTCTGAAAGAACTTGGCGGATATCAAGGCACTGCAGCGCCGGCGACTAATCCGGCAGCGATTGAAACGCCGGCGTCCGCAGCCGGGACTGTGACGTCAGCAGAACCGGCACCGGCAGCGATTGAAACCGCGCCTGCGGCGGCCAAATCGTCACGGGGCTGGAAATTCTGGCGCAAAGCGGATAAAGAAACCGTCGTTTCTTCACCTGCCGCCGTTTCCCCGAAAACGGCGCCTGCCGAAGCGGTAAAACCTGTTGAAACAGCCGTTTCAAATAATGAGCTTCCTGCCGCGGCAGTGGCGGCAGTAGATGTTCCTGCGACGCTGGAAGCCAGCCGCGAGCTTTATTCCGTCGGCGAATTCGAACAGGCACAACGGGGGTTCGAAGCAGTCATCAAAAAGGATCCGGAAAATATCGTTGCCCGCATGTATCTGCGAAAAATTCTCGAACGCGATCCCCGCACAACAGAAATAAACGGCATGAAAGCGGTCACCAGCTCGTGGAAAACCGGATTGGTGCTTCGCTCATACGCGATATCTGCTGAAGCTGCAACCAAGATGGGTCTTGAAAAAGGTAAAGACTCCGTCGATGTGACGATGAAATTTCCGGAAGTAAAATTCCCGGAGGGTGCATCTGCTGTTTACCAGCCGAAATCTGAAAAACTGTTTGTGCGCAATACTCCTGAAAATCTGACAGTCCTGGAAGAAATTCTTGTTGCAATGGATGTTGCCAAGCTCTCATCCGGCGTAGATCAGGTCGAAATTGAAGCCAAGTTCGTGGAAGTCTCCGAAGGCACGCTCGAACAGCTGGGCTTTGAATGGCGCACAGCTGGAGAACAAATTGACCTTGGACATGGCGTAAACATCCCGAACGGTCAATATCTTTTCGATGACTCACTGCGCGGAAGCCCGGGGAATGTCAACGGGGCTCAGATTCCTTTCAACCGGGATCTCAATATGTCTTCGGCGGGTCCCGGAGACTGGAATGCAGTCCGCTTCAATGACACCTTCAGCGATACACCGGCTAATATGCGTCTTCATAAAGCCGGCTCGACCCCGCTGGACATTCTGATCACGGCACTGGATCAAAGCTCCGGCGCCGATGTTCTCTCCGCACCGCGTGTGGTCACCCAAAGCGGCAAAAAAGCGATCATCCGCGCCGGCGAGGTGCACTACTTCCCCGCAGCGTATGACGTCGGCGGAAATGAAGGTACTATCCTGCATACCAAATACACGGACTTTTCGGAAAAACTGCTTGGCGTCGAACTGGAAGTAACCCCGAAAGTGGACGGCGACCAGATATCGATGGCGCTCAACCCGAAAGTGAGCGAACTGCTCGGCTGGCAGCACTATATAATCGCCCCGTCCAACAGCGCCTACAGCACCTGGCAGGGACTTACTCGAATGGTATATCTGCACGACACGGTTACCGCCCGTCTGCCGATCTTTAAACGGCGCGAAATCAAGACAAACGTTACGATTGCCGACGGATCGACTATGGGCATGGGCGGACTGATCAGCGAGAATGTCGAAAAATACGAAGACAAGGTTCCGGTGCTCGGCAGCCTCCCGCTGATCGGACGCCTCTTCCGTAACGAGGGTGAACGGGCTGTTAAACGCAATCTGATGATCTTTGTGACAGCAAAGAAAGTTGAGCCGACCGGACGGATTAATACCGCCCGCTCTTTTGAATAAGCTGACGCATCGATTGTCTAGGCTGTTTTGAAAGGGAGGGCGCTGGAACCGGCTCCCTCCCTTTTCTTAAACAACATCAGAAATAATGATGAAAAAATGAGAGGCGCCCCAGTATTACACTAAATTCTCCCGGCTAAGGCCGGTTCAGGAATATTAAAAAGATGGCAATTCGCACTGTGTTGAAAATTATTTATTTGCGGTTTCTATATATTCCGACTTCATTTTTTACAGGATTTATGGTCTAATTTTTTACCGGAAAAGGGTTTTGATAAAAGGTAGGAATTGATAATGAAAAAACTGATTTATCTTATCGGCGTGATGTCAGTGCTGGCAGGGTTCTCCGCACCGGCTTCCACCCTTAATGAGTGGAATTTCTATTCCGACCCGGCCGGAAGGACTTTATCGAATGCCATTAATTCTGCGGGAAGCGCCCGGTTTTCGCCTGGAGGAGCCGGCATTCTTGAAACTGACGGCAGAGGAACTCTGCTGTGCACATATTCCGATCCGGGTACAAATGGCATATGGACGAATGGTATCACTTTAGATGCCGCCACCAGCAACCTGACGACCGGCACTTTTTTCCTGCGGTATGACTTCACATATGATCTTAACTCTATAAACAATCATAACGGAACGTTGCTCGGATTTTCGTTCGCAGATGCCACCGGTTTGAAAGTCGCCGGAGCTGCCTTGCAGTATAATATGAGCATCACCCCTACGCCCACGAATCTGGTTGTGACCTCTGTTGCAGATTTAGGAACCAACTTCATCGGTCATATATCCATCATTACAAAAGTTGATATGGCGGCTCAAAAACTGTCCGTATGGTATGACCTGTCCGGAACGGGAAGCTTTTCTGCGGAATCCAGCCCGCAGGCCAGTGATATTGCCGTCAATCTCCCGTCTATCAACAACCTGCGGCTTCAGGCCACTGGTGATTTCCGCCCCGCCGGATCAGATGACTATGCCAAGATAAGTCTTCTTCGGATGTCGGATAATTTTTCTGATGCAGCGGCGGCCGGCGCCCCCGTTCCACCTGCGGCAAAATATTCAAATGAATGGACTTTTGAACGTGATATAAGCGGACGTCAGCTGTCGGATGCGGTCAACTCCGGAACAAACGTTCCTCTGGCACAATTTTCAGCCGGTTTTTCAAATACTGTATTCACCACAAACCGTGCGTTGATCTGTGTCGGCAATGATGCCGGAACCGGTGGAGCATGGACCAACGGTGCGATTCTGGATGCCGCCCTGCCCGCTGCAACTTCCGGCGTGCATTATCTGCGTTATGATTTGAACTATGACCTCAGCGCCACTAATAATGATAGCGGAACGATGATGGGTGTTTATTTTACGGGCAGTTCCGGGGATAAGGCCGCCGGTCTGGTTTTGGGTTACGATACCGGCACCTTGGCAAGTGAAGCGCCCGCGAACCGCACGCTGACAGTCGTCACAAACAGCCTGCCTCGAACCGGCAAGCTGACAGCTGTTGCAGAAGTGGATCTGAATTTGCACCGGCTCAAAGTCTGGTACGATTTAAGCGGTTCAAATACGATCAATACGAATTCTCCGGCGATTTCAACGGACATCACCCTGTCCTCCATTACCAATCTCCGGTTCCATGCCACCGGCGATTTCCGCCCGGACGGCTCAAGCAATTTTGTTTCCGTGGACAATATCCGCCACACTGCAAATCTGAGAGATATAATTGATCCGCCGGCGAATTTATCACCGCCGGCGCACCTAACCATCAATGTCAGCAACAGCTCGAATGGTTCGATGGAATCAGGTGAAACAAATCTTGTCTCAGTGGTCATTCGCAATAGCGGAGGTCGTTCAGCAACCGATGTGACTTCCACGCTGACTCAGAACGGAACACCGGGCAGCTTTACAATCATCTCTAACAATGCACCGGTTCCGCTGGAAGCCGGCTCTTCCACCACAAACTTCTACGCCTTGATCGCTCACGCCAACGGCACCTACAGTTTCACCATTCGGGCTTCTTCTCAGGAAACAAACAGTATCGCAACAAACCTGACTGTGACTGTCGGGTCACATATCAGTTATGTTGGCAATAGTATCGAAGAAGTTAGCTCCGGAATTATTTCAAACAAGTATGAGCCGGGTGAGACCATTCGTATTACGGTGACCAATGTTAATGACGGCGTCCGTACCGTGACTAATATCGTCAATACTCTATCCGCCAATCAAAAGTATTTTTCAATTTTCCCGTCTTCGGCAACTTATTCATCGTTAGCGGTCGGTGAGTCAACCTCGACGGTGTATGCCGTTGTAATCAGCAATACAACTCCAGCCGGTATCTACACCTTTAGCGTAACGAACCGGGCTGGCAGCATGGTCTGGGCCGATTCATTTACGCTGGAAGTATTCTCCGCGGCGATTCCTTCGGTCACCAATTCACTTCTTATCGAAGTTGTGTCTGGCGAGGTCACCAACAAGACTCTGACATTGAACAATTCCGGCAATGTAAGTACAGCCTTTACAGTCTCGGATGACGGGAAACGGCCCATTAATTCCTATGAAGTGCACATGATTACCGAAACGATGGTGCCGTTTATTGATTCGGCCGCTTTCGATCAACCGGATCCCGCGTCATCTTTTACAAACTGGAGCGGCAGCAGTACAGTCCCGATGAGTATCGGCTTTGCCTTCCCGTTGGACGGCGTGTTCTACACTAATTTTTCGGTTAGCGCTTATGGTGCCATCGCCCTTGGCGGCAATACGGTCAGCAATAATCCGACCGGCATATTGCCCTTCGGTACTAACAATGTCGTAGTTGCGCCGTTCTGGGGCAGCATCGCAGTGGATCAAAGTACGGTTCGTTATAAAAAAGAAAGCGATCGGCTGGTCGTCTCCTGGGGCAATGGAACCGGTCATGAGTTCCAGGCCTGGCTCTATAAGAGTGGCCAGATTCACTACCTGTATGATCTGGGATTCTCAGGTACTGGTGCCATCGGCATTCAAACAAAATCTCATTTCGTGCAGCCAACTTTGGGCTATCTGGGCAGCGGCCAAACAGGCTTCTTGTTTACACTAGGATCATGGATCACCTATGCGCCTGCGAACGGAACAGTATCAGGAACAGGAAGCACTCCGGTTACATTTACCGCTGATGCAACAGGGCAAAGCGCGGGTACAAACACGTTTAATGCGTATATCACCTGGGGCGATGGATCGACCAATCCTGTGGCTGTTACTGTAAAAGTTCTAAATGCTATCCGCGGGCTCACGGTTACTCCAACCAATGTCAGCTTCAGCGGTTCTGCCGGATTTATCACCCAGACTAATGTGTCACTTATCAATACAGGAACTGTGGCGTTCGCCTACACGATTACGGACGTTAATTCACAAACAAATGGTTACAAATGGACCAATAATGCAACGTATAGCTGGGTAAATGCGACTGATCTTACCAGCAATCAATCCGGCTGGATTCCGATTGGATTCCCCTTTTCGTTCTATGGAAATGTTTACACACAATTCATAGTCAGTATTAATGGGGCAATAGGACTCGGCTCATCCGCTCAAACCAATACGGACAAGATTATTGCACCGTATTATGGAAAGCTTTCTTTGGATTCTAATGCCAGTATCCGCTCTACAGGCGATGCCAACCAGATGGTAATTACATGGGAGAATATTGCGCAGACTAACGGCAGTCGTGATTTGACATTCCAAGCTGTTTTAAATCGGGACGGAAGTATTCTTTTCCAATATAAGACCCTGAGCAATAGCAATGTATGGCCATCTACATCGATATTCCTTCAGGATGCAACCAACCGCTTTACGGTCGCTTCATTGAGTAACCAGTGGACTACGCTTACAACCACAAATTACACAACAACCACATCTAACCTTTATGATACGGTGGTTGTCATAACCAACTCGACGAACATCGTCGTGAAATATGCGAACTCTGTTTCAAATCAGGCAATACGGTTTGTGCCGGCAGGCGGACGGGTGATTATTTCAGCTTCTCCTGCATCCGGAACTATTCCGGTCGGTGGAACTCATATCATCACCCTGTCCGGTGATGCACGAAGCCTGACATCCAACGGGGTAAATTCGGTCACGAACAGCACGACGTTTCGTATCAGCTACATAGGCGGAACAAATTCACTGCCTGTTCGGTTTATTGCAACAAACAGCGTGGAAACCGCTTATTCTGCGGCACTGTCCGCCGGAATCGCCGGTGTGGACTATTTCGCGGCAAGTGTCTCGCAGAGTGCCGACGGATCGCGGACAATCACCTGGCCAGCCGCCAACGACCCCCTCACCCGCACCTATAAAG